>CALUGX010000035.1 GCA_944320285.1 uncultured Prevotella sp. | reverse complement strand
CCGGGGGAAGGATGTAATTCAACAACCATTAATCAATCACAACAAATGTATTTAGATTCAGCTAAAAAGCAGGAAATCTTCGGCACTTACGGTGCTTCAAACACTGACACGGGTTCGGCAGAGAGCCAAATCGCATTGTTCTCTTACCGTATTGCTCACCTGACTGAGCACCTTAAGAAGAACCACAAGGACCACGTTACGCAGCGTTCGCTGACAATCCTCGTCGGCAAGCGTCGTCGCCTCCTCGATTATCTCTACAAGCGCGACATCAACCGCTACCGTGCGATAATCAAGAAGCTCGGTCTGCGTCGTTAAGCCAAGGCAAAGAAGGAAAGTTTTAATTTAAGTATGAAAGCGCGAATGGTGCATTGCCGTTCGCGCTTTCGCTTTTATCAATATCCGCAAACTGCAAACCGTAGAGGCATAATTTATCGTGAGTTAGGTATAAGAAAAACACCCCCTGTAGGGACATAATTTATTATGTCCGCACGCCTCGGAGAGGCGTATAAGCCGGCAATGCCAATAAAAACGTTCTTCCAGAACGTGCGGACATAATAAATTATGTCCCTACAGGGGATGTCGGCTAAATGTGTCCATTAATGTTCGCTTTTTCTTGCCCTTTGGCGGTTGGCTGTTGCAGCTCTGCCGCATGGCGTTTTACGGTTGTTTACTATACAAACGGCAGCATAGCGAACACCGTCCCGCCCGCGAAGATGACGGCCGAGAGCGCGAAGCGTGGACTTTTCACTCCGTCGTGGCACGACAGTGAGAGCAGCATTCCGACAATGCCTACGAGCATGACGATGCCGGATATGACGAAATATGACGTTGAGCCGAACCACAGGCAGGCATCAATGAATAGCAGGATGAGCAGGTACCAGATGGAGATGAGCATCCAGTCGAGGGCGTTGCTTTTGTTCATGGCGCATCGGTTTTAGTACCACCATCTGCCGACGATGCCCCAGATGATGGCCGCGAGTGCTATTAGGGCGTCAAAGGCGCAGACATAAATGTAGTTTTCCGGGCGTCCCTTGCGCGTCATCAGGGCGTGCACAGTGCCGGCAATGCCGAACACCAGCAGTGCCGTTGCGCTGGCGATGGTGAGCCAGGGGATGCGTATGCCTACGGCGGCGATGATGAAAAGCATCATGAAAAACATATCGCCGTAATAGAAAAACTTTACTAACAGGTTGTTCATGACCGTTTCTTATGTTTGGTTGATTAGCTTTCGGCTGTAAGTTCCGATGGAAAGTAGAAGTGTTGAAGGGGTAAAACGTAAGGCGGTTGTCAGTCTTCGGCGATGAGTTCCAATATCCCTACGACGATGGAAGCTGCGCCGATGAAGGTGCAAAACGCCTCGTTGAAGGTAACGGCGCGTTTCTTTTTGCCCTTGTTCAGCTTGCGGCGATAGGCAAAGTGGCATACGCCTACGGCTATGTTGCACGCTCCGGCAAGGATATACATCCACGGGTTGTGGCTAACTTTCTTGTTTACGAAAAAGTACAAGGCCAAGGATATTGTGGTGGAAACGTCGAACACGTCTTCCCAGCCGATGGTGTGCTCTTTTTGTGCAGCGTTGTTTTCCATGTCGCTATTGGTTGTGCCTTGTCGTTGGTTGAAGTATCTCGCCGAGCGGACGCATGACAAACTCACGTTCGTGCATCAGCGGATGCGGTATTTTCAGGTCGGGTTCGTCAACTTTTACGTCGTCGTAGATGAGAATGTCAATATCAATCAGGCGGTCGTGGTATTGTCTGTTGGCAGACTTCTCGGTGCGCCCCATAATGCGTTCTATGGACTGTGTGGCCTTAAGTACGCCTCGCGGACTTAGCAGGGTGTCAACCTTCACGGCGGCATTGACGAACATATTGTCTGACGAGAACCCCCACGGCTCCGTCTCGAACAGTGATGACAGCCGCCTGACGATGCCAATCTGCTCTCCGATAAGCCTCACGGCCTCGGCTATGTTGCGTCTCCGGTCGCCGAGGTTAGTGCCTAATCCAAGGTAAACAGTGTGCATATTTTGTAATTAAGAGTTAAGAGTTAAGGATTAAGAAAATTGTTTTTGCTGGTTCAAGGCATATTTTCTTAATCCTTAACTCTTAATTCTTAACTTCTTTAGTCGTTCACAATCAGCATAGCGTCGCCGTAGCAGCCGAACTTGTAGCCGTTCTTCACTGCCATGTCGTAGGCTTCCATAACCAGCTCGTAGCCGCCGAATGCTGCTGTAGACATTAGCAACGTTGACATGGGATGGTAAAAGTTGGCTATCATCGAGTCGGCAACGCCGAACTCGTAGGGCGGGAATATGAACTTGTTAGTCCATCCCTCATATTCCTTCAAGAACTTGTCCGTGCCTACGGCAGTCTCCGTAGCCTTTGCGACACTTGTGCCTACGGCGCACACATGGTGTCCCGCCCGCTTCGCATCGTTGACAGTCTTGCAGGCTTCGGCGCCGATGAACATCTGTTCTGAGTCCATCTTGTGCTTTGTCAGGTCTTCAACCTCGATGTCGTGGAAGTTGCCCAATGCGCAGTGTAGCGTAATGAAAGCAAACTCTATGCCCTTGATTTCCATGCGTTTCATCAGCTCCCGGCTGAAGTGGAGTCCCGAAGCGGGAGCCGTCACGGCGCCTTCGTTCTTGGCGTAGATGCACTGGAAGTCGTCCAAGTCCTCCTTTGTCGCCGGGCGGCGGTCAACTATATAGTGGGGCAGTGGGGCCTCGCCGAGGGCGTAGAGGTCGCGTTTGAACTCATCGTGCGGGCAGTCGTAGAGGAAGCGCAGCGTGCGTCCGCGGCTCGTGGTGTTGTCTATCACCTCGGCAACCATCGTTCCGCTGTCGTCGAAAAACAGTTTGTTGCCAATCCTTATCTTACGGGCCGGCTCCACGAGAACGTCCCAAAGCCGCATCTCCTCGTTCAGTTCGCGCAGCAGGAACACCTCTATCTTCGCGTCGGTCTTCTCCTTCGTGCCGTAAAGACGCGCCGGGAACACCTTTGTGTCGTTGAAGATGAAGGCGTCTCCCTCGTCGAAATAGTCGAGGATATTGCGGAAGTCAAGGTATTCCGGATTGCCTTCTTTGTCCTTCAAAGGTTCCCCCTTGTCGTCCGTCTTGTACATTTCAATCTTCTGTGAGACCCTGTGAACCACCATCAATCGGCATTCGTCGCGGTGGTAGGGCGGATTGAGCGCAATCAGTTCTTCGGGCAGTTTAAACTTAAATTGTGACAGTTTCATATCTTGTTTTCCTCCGTTATAATGTCTTCTATTGTCTGTTTGTCGAGCCACTGGGGAAAATCGTCCAGCGTAACGCAGTCTTCCACACGTATGTCTCCGACCCTCGTGCGCCGCAGGGCGGTAAGATATGCGCCGCTGCCGAGGGCTTCGCCTATGTCGCGGGCCAACGCCCTGATGTACGTTCCCTTGCCGCAGACCACGCGGATTGACATCTGCATCGTGTCGGGAGAGAACGACGTAAGCTCTATCTCGTCGATGCGCAGCGTCTTGGGCTTAAGCTCCACGTCGCGGCCTTTGCGCATCAGGTCGTATGCGCGGTCGCCGTTCACCTTGCAGGCGGAGTAGGCCGGCGGCACTTGTTGTATCTCGCCGACGAACGTCTTGAGCTTTTCCTCTATCAGCTCTCTTGTTATGTGCGCCGTAGGATAGGTCGCATTGACGGGGTGTTCCATGTCGTAGCTGGCCGTCGTCGCGCCGAGTTGCAGCGTGGCGGTGTACTCCTTGGTGTGCCGTTGCAGCTCGTCAATGCGTTTGGTGGCGCGCCCCGTGCAGAGGATTAGCACGCCGGTGGCCAGCGGGTCGAGCGTTCCGGCGTGGCCGGTCTTCATCCGCTTGACGCCGAGTTTCTGCGAGATTAGGTAGCGGACACGCGCCAGCGCGCCGAAACTTGACATCCTGTAGGGCTTGTCAAGGCATATTATTTCCCCTTCGTGAAAGTTCATCGCCCCTTAGTCAGTCATTTTCATCTCTATGCCGCACAGCGAGCAGATGATTATTATCAGGCCTACGATGATGCGGTACCAGCCGAACGCGGCGAAGCCGTACTTCGTAACGTAGTTGATGAAGAACTTTATCGCGAGTATGGCCACGATGAACGCCACCACCGAACCTATTATGAGCGTCTGCAAGTTGTTGCCTTGCGTCAGGATGGAGCCGTCTTCGTGGGTGATGAGCTTGTATGTCTCAAGGCACGTTGCGCCGAACATCGTGGGCACGGCGAGGAAGAACGAGAATTCGGCTGCGGCCTTGCGGGTGAGCCGTTGCGACATTCCGCCGACTATCGTGGCCATCGAGCGCGACACGCCGGGTATCATCGAGATGCACTGGATGAAGCCTATCACCAAGGCGCGCTTGTACGTCAGCTTGGTGTCTTCGCTGCCTTTGTTGAATATCTTGTCGCAGAAGAGCATGAAGACGCCGCCGATTATCAGCATCCAGGCTACCAGCTGCACGTTGCCGAGGTTTGACTCAATGAAGTCGTTGAACGCCAGTCCGAGCACGACGGCGGGCAGCACGCCGACCACCAGGCGCGCGTAGAAGTCGTACATGGCGCGCCAGTAGGTCTTGCCCTGGCTCAAGGTGTCGGGCCGGAAGAAGCGTTTCCAGTAGAGGCATATCACCGAAAGGATGGCCCCGAACTGTATTATCACCGTGAAAGCCTTTACGAACGGCGTGCTTTCGACGTTCAGCAGGCTTTGCGTTATTATCATGTGCCCGGTTGACGACACGGGCAGGAACTCCGTCAGGCCTTCTACTATGGCGATGATGACGGTCTCTAATAAATCCATATTTACCTTTTATTATTGTTTGAGCGTTAAGTCGGTGTCAGTTTTGTGTCTCTTTGGCGTCGTCGCCGTTGTCTTTCGGCTTGCGGATGATGGCGTAGACTATCGAGACGAAGCCTATGAAGCACACCACGGGGGCCACCTTCACGCGCATGGCGTTGTAGATTTCGGGGTTGAAAGAGTGGTCGTCGGTGCCGCCGCCGCTCATTAAGATGAAACCGATAATCACGATCAGCATCCCCACGGCGATGAGGATGAAGTTCATACGGTCGAAAGCAAAATTCCTTTTATCCATCGTTGTTTGTTTAGCAGACAAGCAGTCAGTTACGAGCAGACAAGCAGATTTGCCTTGAAAGCCGTTGCCTGATGTTTTGCCACGTTGTTTAATTGTTACTTTTTAATTTTTAATTCAACGCCATTGCGTTGTTTACTTTTTAATTGTTAATTTTTAATTTCAACTCTGTGTGTCAGATTTTGTACAAGTCTCCGGCCTTCATGCGCAGGAACTTGTTCACCGCCACCCACGAGCACAGCAGCGTGATGAGCAGTCCGAAGACGAACACCGTGCCGCCCGTTATGGCCATCACCTGCCACGTTATCACCGTGAGCACGCCCGGCTCGTAAGTGTACAGGGCGTAGACGCCGCCCGCCAGCACCGCGTCAGCCAGCACGGCGGCCAGCAGCCCAGTGCCGACGGCACTGCCGAGGAAGGGCCTCCGGATGAAGTTCCACGACGCGCCTACCAGCTTCATCGTGTGGATGGTGAAGCGGCGGGCGTACATTCCCAGTTTGACGGTGTTGTTGATGAGCGAGAACGAGACGCACGTCAGCAGCACGGCCAGCACCAGCAGCACAAGGTTAATCTTGTTCAGGTTGCGGTTCACGCTGTCCATCAGGTCTTGCGGGTAGGTGATGTCCGTCACCTTCCTGTCGCTCTTGAGGCTTTTCGAGATCCATTTCAGCGAGTCGTTGTTGGCGTATTGCGCCTTGAGTTGCAGCTCAATCGAGGCCGTAAAGGGGTTCATGCCGATGAACTCGCTTGGGTCGGTGCCCATGGCCTCGGTCTGTTCCTTGAGGGCCTGTTCCTTGCTGATGTAAGTGATGTTGTTGATGTACGGCCTTTTGCGCAGGTCGTTGCACATCTGCCGAGCCTCCGGGTCGGTGATGTCTTCGCCGAGTATCATCGTCACGGTGAGGTTTTCCTTGACATACGACGACAAGTTGCGCGCCGTAAGCACGGAGAAGACCACCATCCCTAATAAAATCAGCACCAGCGCGGTGCTTATACACAAAGTTATGCCCTGCAATCCGTGGCGGACGCGGGTGTTGTTACGCTTTTTGCCCATTGTTTAATGGTATGACATACCTAATTTGGTGCAAAGTAACAAAAAAATCTTTGCACAGCCAACGGTTTAACTACTATTAACGGCTCGCCGCGTTAATCTTTGCGCCTTTCCGTAAGGCGGACGTTGCGCCGCCAGCTCCGGGCCTTCTATGTGCCGCCGGTTGCAAGCCGCCTTGTCGTCGGTTGCAAGCCGCTTTGCCGCTGGCTTGTAACCTCCTGATTATCAGTGGCTCCGCCGTTTGCCGTAAATCGCCTTGCGATTTGCCGTTAATTAGCCCGCGATTTGCCGTAAATCGTCTTGCAAAAGACGGCAAATTGCACAGCCGATAGCCAAGCATCTGACATCCACCCCAGCCCTCCCGAAGGGAGGGAGCTTGATTACCATTGCGGCATATTTGGCTTATTGGTCCCATTTGGCTCATTGGCCATATAAGCCCGACAGGCCTGATAAGCCAGATATTACCAACAAAAGCATATCAGGCTCCCTCCCTTCGGGAGGGCTGGGGTGGGTGTCAGGTAGTGGCTGGGTGGGGTGTCAGATGGCAGGCGGTCGGCTGTCAGGTTGCTGTCGGTTGTTTGTTTTTTGCTACACTCTTTCCTTTAATCAAATATTTGCGCTATCTTTAAATAAGATAGGCTGCGTCTCGGAAATAAAAATAAAAGCTCGTAATCTCGCTTTTATTTTGTATTTCTCTCAACTTGCACTATCTTTGCACGCTGAATGACATTAATATAAAATAAGGTAAAGCAATGAATACGTGGAAAAAGTTTCTGCCTGACGTCTTGGCTGTAGTCTTGTTCGCAGTCATTTCGGTGGCATATTTCTTTCCTGCCGACATCGAAGGCAAGATATTATACCAGCACGACGTGGCCGCCGGAAAAGGCATTGGCCGCGAGATGGCCGAGCACCGTGAGAAGACGGGCGAGGTGACGCGGTGGATGAACTCCGTGTTCAGCGGCATGCCGACCTACCAGACCGCGCCCGAATACGGCAGCACGAAGGGCCTCGGCACGGTGATGGACGCCTATCACCTGTTCCTGCCCGAAAACGTCTGGTACGTCTTCGCCTACCTCCTGGGCTTCTACATCCTGCTGCGCGCCTTCAACTTCAGGCAGTCGCTTGCCGCCCTCGGTTCCATTCTCTGGGCTTTCTCCAGCTATTTCCTCATCATCATAGCCGCCGGGCACATCTGGAAGGTGATGGCCTTGGCCTACCTGCCGCCGATGATAGCCGGCATAGTGCTGGCCTACCGCAGCAAGTACCTCCTCGGAACGATAGTCACGGCCATCTTCGCGGCCTTCGAGATTAACGCCAACCACGTGCAGATGACGTATTACTTCCTCTTCGTCATCCTCTTCATGGTCATAGCTTATCTGATAGACGCCGTGCGGAAGAAGCAGCTCGCGCACTTCTGGAAGGCCACGGCGGCCTGCGCCGTGGGCGCGCTCATCGGCGTATGCCTCAATCTCAGCAACCTTTACCACACGTGGGAGTACAGCAAGGAGTCGATGCGCGGCAAGAGCGAACTCGTTAAGAAAGACGCCGCCAACCAGAGCGCAAGCGGTCTCGACCGCGACTACATCACCGCCTGGAGCTACGGCATAGGCGAGACGTGGACGCTCCTTGTGCCCAACGCCAAGGGCGGAGCGAGCGTCCCGCTGTCACAGAACGAGACGGCGATGGCCAAAGCCGACTATAATTTCACCCCCATTTACCAGCAGCTCGGCCAGTATTGGGGCGAGCAGCCGGGCACGAGCGGCCCCGTCTACGTGGGCGCTTTCGTGCTGATGCTCTTCGTCCTGGGGCTTTTCATCGTCAAGGGGACTATGAAGTGGGCGTTGCTTGCAGCCACTGTGCTCTCCGTCTTGTTGGCGTGGGGCAAGAATTTCATGCCCTTCACCGACTTCTTCATCGACTATGTGCCGATGTACTCGAAGTTCCGCACCGTGGCGTCGATACTCGTCATAGCCGAGTTCACCATCCCATTGCTTGCCATGTTGGCGTTGAAGAGGATAGTGGACGAGCCTGACGTGCTTACAAGGAATATCAAGTGGTTCTACGTCAGCTTCGCCCTCACGGGCGGCGTGGCCCTGCTTTTCGCCCTGTTCCCGTCGCTGTTCTTCAGCGATTTCATATCTTCGCAGGAGATGAAGGCCCTCATGTCGCTGCCTCAGGAATACGTCACGCCCGTAATGGAGAACCTCCGCGAGATGCGCCGCGCCGTCTTCACGGCCGACAGCTGGCGTTCGTTCTTTATTATATTAATAGGTGCGCTCTGCCTGTTGCTTTTCAAGGCCAGGAAGCTCAAGGCCGGCTACATGGTCGGCGCGTTGGCAGTGCTGTGCCTTATAGACCTCTGGCAGGTTGACAAGCGTTACCTCAACAACGACATGTTCGTCTACGAGAGCGTGCGCGAGGCTCCCATCGAGATGACCGACGCCGACCGCCTGATACTCCAGGACACGACAGACCTGCGCAACTTCCGCGTGCTCAACCTCGCATCCAACACGTTCAACGAAAATGAGACGTCATATTACCACAACAGCATAGGCGGATACCACGCCGCCAAGCTGCGCCGTTACCAGGACGTCATCGACTATTACATCGCCCCGGAGATGCAGCGGCTGATGCCGGCTGTGGCTGATGCGGGTGGCGATATGGCCAAGGTCAACGGCGACAGCATATTCCCCGTGCTCAACATGCTCAACGCCCGCTACTTCATCCTGCCCCTGCAAGACGGCAAGACGGTGCCCCTGCTCAATCCGTATGTGCACGGCCCTGCGTGGTTTGTTGACAAGCTGACCTACGTTGACAACGCCAACGACGAGATAGAAGCCCTCGGCAAGATGGACCTCCGCCACGAGGCAGTGGCCGACAAGCGGTTTGAGCCTGTGCTGAAGACCGCTGCACGCCAGGACAGCACGTCCCGCGTGAAGCTGGTTTCGTATATGTCGAACAGCCTGAAGTACGACGTCAACTCGTCAAAAGGCGGCGTGATAGTCTTTTCCGAGGTGTATTATCCGGGCTGGACGGCCACCGTTGACGGCCGGCCCGCAGAGCTTGGGCGTGTCAACTACTTGCTGCGTGCCGTCAATGTAGCCCCCGGACGCCACACAGTAGAGCTGACGTTCCATCCCAGGTCAGTGACTGTCACGGAGACCGTGGCCTACGTTTCTTACGCCGTGCTGCTCCTTCTGATAGCCTTCGGCGTGTATGTGGAATGGCGGAAAAAGAGAAAATAAGGAACTATCGCTAACCAAAAACGAGGCTTGACACCCACCCCAACCCTCCCGAAGGGAGGAAGTTTGATGTGCAGTTCTGTCTTTCCGGATGCAGGTTTTGCATAGATTGCATTTCAAGCCAATTAGTTCTATAATATAATTAAGGTATTCAAGCTCCCTCCCTTCGGGAGGGTTGGGGTGGGTGTCAGCTCTTTTTATTAGGCTTTTTAAACGTTGCAACTTATGAAAAAACTACTTTCCTTGCCGCCAAACCTTGTCGGATGCTTCCACGAAATAACCGGATATGGGCGTGACGAATGGTTTTGCACCAACGATCCCGTAGGCCATCGCATAGGTTCGGGCGGCGGTTCGGCCTGGCTTTTGCAGTCATGCTATGAAGAACACGCCGCTGGGCGCACCTTCGACGAGTGGCTCTCGGCGGACAAGAGGCTGCTGCTGCACGCCGGAGGACAGAGCCGCCGCCTGCCAGCTTACGCCCCGTCGGGCAAGGTGTTGACACCGATACCCGTGTTCCGTTGGGCCCGCGGCCAGAAGCTCAGCCAAGACCTGCTGTCGCTGCAAGTGCCGTTGTACGAGCAGATAATGAGCCTTGCGCCCGACAACATCCACACAATGATAGTCAGCGGCGACGTTTACATCCGCGCTACGCAGCCCCTTCAGCCCGTGCCTGACGCCGACGTGGTGTGTTACGGACTGTGGCTCGGCCCTGAAATTGCCAAGGACCACGGCGTGTTCGTGGCCAAAAGCGACACCCCCTCGGTGCTTGAGTGCATGATGCAGAAGCCGTCAGTGCAGACTCTCGGCGCGCTGTTGAAAGACCATTTCTACCTTACCGACATCGGAGTGTGGCTGCTTAGCGACAAGGCCGTCAAGCTGTTGATAGACCGCTCCACACGAGACGGACAGTTGGTGAACTACGACCTCTACTCTGAATTTGGCTGCGCATTGGGCACCGACCCGTCAATCAAGGACGAGGAGTTGAACAGTCTGCGCGTGGCAGTGCTCCCGCTGCCCGGCGGAGAGTTCTACCACTTCGGCACGAGCCATGAGATTGTGTCTTCAACGCTTGCCATACAAAACCTCGTAAACGACCAGCGGGAGATAATGCACCACTCGCTGAAGCCACATCCTGCGATGTTCGTGCAGAACGCTGTCACCCGGACGGCCATCACCGAGGCAAATCAAAACCTCTGGATTGAGAACAGCTGGGTAGGCGAGGGCTGGACTTTGGCCCACGAGAACATAATAACCGGCGTGCCGGAGAACGACTGGCGCGTGGAGCTTCGCCCCGGACAGTGCGTTGACATCGTGCCCGTGGGGGAACGAGGTTTCGTTGTCCGTCCTTACGGATACGGCGACAAGTTCCGCGGCCCGCTCGAAGACGCGCATACGGAGTTCATCGGCCGTCCGTTCAAAGGCTGGGCCGAGGAGCGCGGAATTGACGTCAACGCCGTAGAAGGCGCCGCCGATATGCAGACGGCCCGCGTGTTCCCGTTGTGTGAAGGTTCTGTTGAAGACATGGGCATAGTGCTCCGTTGGATGCTCAACGAGCCAACCCTTGAGGACGGCAGGAGCATTTGGAAGCGCAGTGAAAAGCTGAGCGCCGACGACATTTCAGCCCGTGCGAACCTCGTAAGGCTGACGGAGCAGAGGCGCGCAATGCGTGCCAGCAACTGGGGAGCACTGGCCAAGAACCATGAGCACAGCGTGTTTTACCAGATAGACCTTGACGACGCCGCGCGCGAATTTGCCCGCTTCAACATTCCCGAACCGTCGCCAATATCGGAAAATGCGCCTTTGCTGAAGCGGATAAGCGACTCGATGTTCCGCTCCGAGCTTGCGCGCTTGGGCGGAAAAGACCCAGGCGGGATGGAAGACAAGGCCTTCTCGCTGCTGCGCGACGGGCTTACCGTGCAGGCTCTTGCCGAGAAGCAGCGTCCGCGGATGTCAGTCTACGGCGACCAGATAGTGTGGGCGCGAAGCCCGGTGCGCATCGACATCGCTGGCGGATGGACCGACACGCCGCCTTACTGCCTGATGGAGGGCGGCAGCGTTGTCAACCTCGCCATAGAGCTTAACGGCCAGCCGCCGTTGCAGACCTACGTCCGCCCGTGCCGAGAACCGCACATCATGCTGCGCAGCATCGACCTCGGAGCGGCAGAGGAGGTGCGGACTTACGAGCAGCTTGCCGACATGCACCACGTGGGCAGCCCATTCTCCATACCCAAGGCGGCGTTGGCCTTGGCCGGTTTCCTGCCCGGTTACGGCGAGGAGACGTTCCCCACGCTTGAGAGCCAGCTCCGCGCCTTCGGTTGTGGCATAGAGCTTACGCTCCTTTCGGCCATCCCCGCAGGCAGCGGACTCGGTACGAGCAGCGTGCTTGCATCAACAGTCCTCGGTGCGCTCAACGACTTTTGCGGCCTTGCTTGGGACAAGAACGAGATTGGCCGCCGCACACTCGTGCTTGAACAACTGCTCACCACGGGCGGTGGATGGCAAGACCAGTTTGGCGGCATACTGCAAGGCGTCAAACTGCTTGAGACGCAGCGCGGTTTCGACCAGAACCCGTCGGTGCGCTGGTTGCCGTCGGACGTCTTCACGCAACCCGAATACAAGCCCTGCCACCTGTTATATTATACCGGCATAACGCGCACGGCGAAGAACATCCTGGCCGAAATCGTGCGCAGGATGTTCCTCAACCAGAGCGACGAACTGCGCCAGCTGCGCGAGATGAAGCGTCACGCAGTGGATATGTACGAGGCTTTGCAGCGCGTTGACTACGCCGCCGTGGGCCGCCTTGTGCGCAAGACGTGGCAGCAGAACCAGGCCATCGACAGCGGCACCAACCCCGACGCAGTGCGCCGCATGACCGAACTTATCGACGACCTCGCCCTCGGCTACAAGCTGGCCGGCGCCGGCGGAGGCGGCTACCTCTACATCGTGGCCAAAGACCAGGATGCCGCCGCCCGCATAAAGCAGACCCTCAACGCCAACCGCCCCAACGCCAACGCCCGCTTCGTTGACATGAGCCTCAGTGCGGTAGGCCTGCAAGTAAGCCGCAGCTGACGCGCTTTCAGCCGCCAGCTTTTCATCTCTGATGCAACACCTTGATATTCAATGCTTTACAAAAGGCCGTCTTTTACACGCTAAAAGACGGCCTTTTGCGTTGCGTTTCACGGCAAATTGGAACGCGATTTGCGGCAAACGGGACGGCGGGTGAAAATATCGCAAAGTATAAGTTTGCTGGTGTCAGGTTTTGAAGTGTCGGGTAATTTTTATAATTTTGTAACCATGTATTATGAAAACGGTAAAAGCAGATGGGCATAAAGGACAATGAGAAGGCTATCCGTGCTATCGTCGGGGCATACGTAGAAGCGTATGCTTCGGGATTTTCTGACAGGCACATAGCTGAAAGAGACGATGAGGACGGCACTATCAACATGAAGATAAACAACGTGTTTGTCGCAGCTTTGGGGCCTGAAATCCAGTATTATTCGGCTTTGGCGCGGTCTCTTGACAGCTCGTTGGGCAATATGCTTGAGCGGATGGCTATCAAGATAGCGTCGTTGCATTATGTTGTAACCCAGCACGTAGAGGGCAAACTTTACAAAGAACAAACTGATTATATCGCCGAAATTCTTGAGAAATACAAGCGCCATGCCATGAAGCCACAGGTGTCAGACTATGTTGGTATGACGAAAAAGAAGGGTGACGTGATAGAAAAGCGTCATGAAAGCGACTATTATTTGATTGACGAAGAAACGGATATGCGGTATCTCATAGAATTGAAAATCGGTGGCGACCTTGACAATAAAAAAGCACGTTCGGAAAAAGAAGCCCTGTTGGAGCAGTATTGCATCCTTACAAATGAACTTGGATGTGAGGAACGGGTTAAAATATTGTTTGCAACGGCTTATAACCGTTACGGCGAAGGCAAGCCGTGGACGCAGGGACGAGTCAGGCAATTCTTTGCGGACGACGAGTTGTGCATAAGCCGTGACTTTTGGAATCTTGTCTGCAAGTCAAGCGACGGCTTTGATATAGTGATAGATGAATATCGTAGAAACGCACATTTTATAAACGAAGCGTTGGATAAGATAAAATCAATATATTTGCCAAATGCGTAATCCTGACTGGAGAAAATGTGTGCTTTGCGGTGACAGTAAGGACATAATCAAGCGGATACCAGACAATTCCATTGATTTTATCTTTACAGACCCACCATATAATATTGGTAAACACTCGACTGGAAACATACCTCTGCCGGGCCGCACGCCGATGAACAATGACGTGGCGGAGTGGGATTGGGTGGATTTTAATCCTGAAGACTGGGCTGATGAGTTTATAAGGATATTAAAGCCTACGGGCAATTTGTTTATTTTTACGTCATATAACCAGATAGGCAAGTGGTACGATTGTCTTGACCATAAGTTTGATACGACCAACTTTATGATATGGCATAAGACAAATCCGGCGCCAAAGATCTTTAAGGCGGGTTTCTTGAATAGTTGTGAAATGATTTTCACTTGCTGGAATAAGGGGCACACGTGGAATTTCTTATCGCAATCGGAGATGCATAATTTTTATGAAAGTCCGATATGTATGCGGCCTGAACGCCTTTCAAACCCGAAACATCCGGCGCAAAAACCGGTTGCTCTTTTGAAAAAAATAATAAGGATGGCGACCAACGAGAATGACATAATTTTTGACCCTTTTATGGGTGTTGGCTCGATAGGGGTTGCCGCCTTGGCGTTAGGACGTAAATATATAGGGGTGGAAATTAATAAAATGTACTTTGATGCAGCTAAAAATAGAGTTGCAGAAGAAATGGAAAAGGTGAAATATACTGATGCTCGCGATGGCTCCATTGTCAGCGAGCCTGTGCCTGTTGGACGGCATTTACAGTGGGACTTGACAGATTTTAGGGATATTATGGCGTTTCCGACAATAGTTAAGAAGGCTAAGCCGGAATTAAATAAAACTTCTGATTTTAGAAAATCAGCGTCATTACCCCCAATAATCAAATGGGCTGGTGGCAAGGAAAGGGAGTTGAAATACATCCTTCCCAATCTGCCTAAATCTTTTAAACGCTATTTTGAGCCTTTCGTCGGCGGTGGTTCGGTTTTCATGTCGATTAATGCCGACGGATGTTTTATTAACGATTTGTCGTCAGAATTGATATGTTTGTATCGTTGCATTGCAGAACATAATGTCCGTTTTTTTGATTATTTGCGCCAGATAGACAATTCTTGGCATAAAGCCGGGACGTTTTATTTGGATAATGTTGTGTTGAATGAATTATATGAATCGTATCGGAACGGTGATTTTTCAGATGAAAAGTTGAAGACTGAAATTGACGGCTTTTGCGAGCAAAGGCAATCAGAAATCTTTTCGTTGGTGCCTGTTGATTTCGCTTTTAGCACGAATGTGCTGTTTGAGGAGATGCGGAAAAACTTGTACCGCAAGATGAAGCGGATGAAAGTTCTTGAACATTCAAAAAACAGATTGCCCCAAAAGGACCTTTGCGACAATATAGAGACAGCCATAAGAAGTTCATTGTATATGTATTTCAGATACTTGTACAATGACAAAAATATATCGCAAGAGGATGAGATACTTCATTGTGCACTGTTCTGTTTTATCAGGAATTATTGTTATAGCGGAATGTTCCGTTATAATGATAAAGGCGATTTTAATGTGCCTTATGGAGGTATTGCGTATAATTCAAAGGCATTGGCAAAGAAAATGGACTTTTATTCGTCAGAAGTTTTGCTCTCTCATTTCCGTGGTGTAGTGATAGAAAATCTTGATTTTGAGGATTTCTTGCGTAAACATAAGCCGGCAAAGGATGATTTCGTGTTCTTGGATCCTCCTTACGACAGCGAGTTCAGCACGTATGCGCAGAATGAATTTACGAAGGAAGACCATGCCCGTTTGGCTGATTTCTTGATAAAAGAGTGTAAGGCAAGATGGATGTTGATAATTAAGAATACGGATTTCATTTATTCTCTTTATAATCAAGAAAGAATAAATATACGCTCTTTTGATAAAGAGTATATGGTAAGTTTTATGAACCGTAATGATAAAAAAGTAACACATCTGTTAATTACGAATTATTGATATGAAACAAAACGGCAAATTGGAAGAAAAGGATCTTGTTGTGCCTGTGCTTGAGTTGATGAGACGGAAAAAAGATGGCTTTGTGACGATAGGTGAGATACGGGATTATATAATTGAAAATTATTCCTTGTCAGAGTTAGATTTGAAGAAGTCAACCACAAGGCCTAATGAATGTATGTTTGAACAACAGATTAGAAATTTGCGAAGTCACAATAAATTACAGAAAATGGGATTAGCTGAAAATGTTGAGAATGGGTTTCGGCTACTTCCAGAAATAGGAAATTTATTGGAAAACAGTTCTGATTGGCTTTATGATGTCATAGGAACGAATATAAACCGTTCAAACATCATAGGTGACATTGTTTCAAAGATTGATAAAAAGCGCAAAATAGTTGGTTTTGACGAGATTTCAGGTGAGGGTGTTCCTTTTGCTGTGACAAGTGTTAAGAAACGGTCGCGTTCTGTCAGGTTAAGGAACTTTGCGATAAATTTTTTTAAGGATGATGCAGGTTTGATATGCTGTGATTGCTGCGGGTTTGAATTTAAAAGTTTTTATGGTGAAAAATATGGGAAAGTATGTATTGAAATACACCATATTAAACCAATTTTTATGTATGAAGATATGGATGAGAATAAAACTATGGCAGAAGCGATTAAAAATCTTATGCCTGTATGTCCTAATTGCCATAGGACGATTCATCAAAACAAGCTGTTCTCCATTAATAAAATTTCAGAATTTAAAGATTTTATGATGCGGCAAAACCACAAATATCATTTTAATTTATGATTTGTCAAGTTTGTTGAAGCCTCTAATTTTTAAATAGTTATTATAAAGATGCAATTCAGGACAAAGGTAAAGATTGACAAGCCTGACTTTGAGATAGGGCCGTGCGAGGAGATGCTGTTCGTAGGGTCGTGCTTCGCCGACAACATAGGGCGGCGGTTCAGGGAGGAGAAGTTTCGCGCAACGGTGAACCCATACGGCGTGATGTACAACCCGGCGAGCATACTGCACACGGTGGAGAGGTGCACAGATGCGCCGCGCGTGGCTGTGTTCACGCTCGGAACGAACCACGTCTACATTCTCAACGAGACGGGCGAGATTGTTGACAACTGCGCCAAGAGGCCGCAGAGGCTGTTCACGGAGCGAGAGTTGACGGTTGACGAGTGTGTGGGCTATCTGCGCGCGGCGGTCGATGTGCTCGCAGGCCGGCGGCGGGACGTGCGGGTGGTGGTGACAGTCAGTCCGATACGTTACGCCAAGTATGGCTACCACGGCAGCCAGTTGTCAAAGGCGGTGCTGCTCTTGGCGGCCGACAGGCTTTGCCGGGAACGCCCCGGAACGGCAAGTTACTTCCCGGCGTATGAGATAGTCAACGACGAGCTTCGCGACTACAGGTTTTACGCTCCTGATATGTTGCACCCATCGGAGCAGGCGGTCGAGTATATCTGGGAGGTGTTCTCGGAGGCATATTTCTCGCCTGAGGCAAAGCGTTTCATTGAGGAGTGGCGTCCACTGAAGGAAGCCCTTGGCCACAAGCCGTTCCGGCCCGACTCGGCGGAATACAAGGATTTTATGAATAAAA
This sequence comes from uncultured Prevotella sp., assembly GCA_944320285.1. GTDB lineage: Bacteria > Bacteroidota > Bacteroidia > Bacteroidales > Bacteroidaceae > Prevotella. The sequence goes on along the minus strand of CALUGX010000035.1, from coordinate 2,778 downwards.
CAATGTTAAAAATTAAGGCGTTCTCGGAAAAATACCCGAACTTTGCGCTGTAAATAGTGACAAGTGACAAGCAAACAAGCAGACAAGTTACAAGCAAAACACGTGACGAGCTGACAAGGCTAATCGGCTTGTGGTTTGTTTGCTTGTCTGCTTGTCAACTAAATTATAAATAAAATGTCTTACTCCATTGAGAAAATTACAACCCTGATAGGCGCGCGCCGGTACGGTTCCGCCGAAGGGAATATAAGCTGGTTGCTGACGGACAGCCGCAGCGTGTGCTTCCCGGAAGACACTCTGTTCTTTGCGGTGAGGTCGGAACGCAACGACGGTCATAAGTACATAGCCGACCTTTACCGCCGCGGCGTCAGGAATTTCGTTGTAGAAGAACTGCCGCATGGCTACGCCACGGACTACGCCGAGGCTAATTTCCTGAAGGTGCCGCACACGGTGGAAGCCCTGCAACGCCTCGCCGAACGCCACCGCGACGAGTTCGGCATCCCCGTGGTCGGCATCACGGGCAGCAACGGCAAGACCGTCGTGAAGGAATGGCTTTACCAGTTGCTGTCGCCGCAGATGGTGGTTACGCGCAGTCCGCGCAGTTACAACTCGCAGATAGGCGTGCCCCTGTCGGTCTGGCTGCTCGACGGGATGAGCCAGGTAGGCGTCTTTGAGGCCGGCATAAGCCAAAAGGGAGAGATGCAGGCGTTGCGCGACATCATACAGCCCACCATCGGCGTGCTGACAAACATCGGCGCGGCGCACCAGGAGAACTTCACTTCTGCGGAGGAGAAGTGCATGGAGAAGCTGAAACTTTTCCACGACACCGAGGCCATAGTGTACCCTTGGGACGACGTGACGGTAAGGAGTTGCGTGGCAAGCCTTGGTTACAAGGGTGAGCAAATAGCGTGGTCGATGACGGACCCGACGGTGAAAATGTATGTCAAGTCGGTTGAAAAGAGCGGCATATCCACCACCGTCAACTATTCGTTCGGCAGCCAGGAAGGCCGTTACACGCTGCCGTTCATCGACGAGGCGTCGGTCGCCAATTCGGTGACTTGCGCCGCCGTGGCCCTTCATCTTGGGCTTACCACGGCACAAGTGGCCGAGCGGATGCCGGCCATAGAGCCTGTGGCCATGCGCCTTGAGGTGAAGGAAGGGCAGCACGGATGTACGCTGATAAACGACTCTTACAACTCTGACATCAACTCGCTCGACATCGCGCTCGACTTCATGAGCCGCCGCCCCGACCACGCCGGGCGCAAGCGCACGCTGATATTGAGCGACATCTACCAGAGCGGGAAGGCCGGCGGAGCGTTATATAAAGAGGTGTCAGACCTCGCGAGGACGCGCGGCGTGCAGAAGTTCATCGGCATAGGCCCTGAAATCAGTGCCAACGCCGACGCCATAGACTTGCCTGAAAAGCACTTCTTCGCCGACTGCCACGAGTTCATCGCCAGTCAGGTGTTCGCTTCGCTGCACGATGAAGTGATATTGCTGAAAGGCGCGCGCAGGTTCAGTTTCGACCGACTGACCGAACTCCTGGAGCAGAAAGTGCACGAAACGATACTTGAAGTGAACCTCGGCGCAGTGGTGAAAAACCTCAACCACTTCCGTTCCTACATGAAACCCACCACCAAGATAGTGTGCATGGTTAAGGCCGACGCTTACGGGGCGGGGGCTGTGGAGGTGGCGAAGACGTTGCAAGACCACCGCGTTGACTATCTCGCAGTAGCCGTGGCGGACGAAGGCGTGACGCTAAGGAGGAACGGCATAACGTCGAACATTATGATAATGAACCCTGAGATGACGGCGTTCAAGACCATGTTCGACTACGAGCTTGAGCCGGAGGTGTACAGCTTCCGCCTGCTTGACGCCCTTGTCAGGGCCGCCCGGCGTGAAGGCATCACGGGATACCCCGTGCACATAAAGCTCGACACGGGCATGCACCGCCTCGGCTTCAACCCTCTGACCGACATGGACGAGCTTATCAGCCGCCTGAAAGGCCAGAACGCCGTAATCCCGCGCTCGGTGTTCTCTCATTTCGTAGGGTCGGACAGCGACGACTTCGACAACTTCTCAGCCCGGCAGTTCGAGCTGTTCAAGGCCGGGAGCGACAAGCTCCAGGCGGCGTTCAGCCACAAGATAATCCGCCACATGGACAATTCGGCCGGCATAGAGCATTTCCCCGAACGCCAGCTTGACATGTGCCGACTGGGCCTCGGACTGTACGGCATCGACAGCCGCGACAACTCCGTGATAAACAACGTCTGCACGCTGAAGACCACCATACTGCAAATCCACCCCGTGCCGAAAGAAGAAACCGTGGGTTACAGCCGCAAGGGAATACTCACGCGCGACAGCCTTATCGGCGCGATACCCATCGGCTACGCCGACGGACTCAACCGCCTGCTGGGTTGCGGGCGGTGTTATTGCCTGGTGAACGGCAAGAAGGCGCCCTACGTTGGCAACATCTGCATGGACGTGGCGATGATAGACGTTACTGACATAGACTGCAAGGAGGGCGACACGGTGGAAATCTTCGGCGACGACCTGCCCGTGACGGTGCTCTCCGACGTGATGGGCACGATACCTTACGAGGTGCTTACGAGCATCAGCAACCGTGTGAAGAGGGTGTATTTCCAAGACTGACGTTCGCCAAGACGCAAACGCTTGATTTTCAATACGTTATAACGATGATCGTAAGTGTCTTGTCCTGGCAAAAGTTGACACATTTATTAACGATAAAAAATGTGTAGAACAATGCGAAAGAGTCCAACA
>CALUGX010000034.1 GCA_944320285.1 uncultured Prevotella sp. | reverse complement strand
ATGGGCCTGCGCTACGAGTTCCCCCAGCAGGACGAACTCAACTATTTCGTAATCAAGGAGGAGCACACCCAGTTTGCGATGGACGGCGACCACACGGCTTGGTGGATACCCGGCGACTATGATACGCAGGAGTATGAGACAGTAGAGTCTAAGCTCTCGGAAATCCGCGGACTGATGAAAGGCGCCATCACGCCTAACTCGTCACAGACCCCGTTCTCGCCTACGGGCGTGCAGACGGCCCTCCAGCTGAAGACGGCTGACGGCCTTTATCTGAACATACACGAGGCGGCGTGCGTCAATTATGCCACGATGCACCTCAATCTTGACGACAAAACGATGACCTTCGAGTCATGGCTTACGCCTGACGCACAGGGCTTCAAAGGCTTCATCCAGACACCTTTCAACACGCCTTGGCGCACTGTGCTCGTGAGCGACGACGCCCGCGATATGCTCTCGTCAAACCTGATATTGAACCTTAACGAGCCTTGCGCCCTCGACGACGTAAGCTGGATACGCCCCATAAAGTATTGCGGCGTGTGGTGGAACATGATTGTTGGCCGTGGCACATGGAGCTACACGAACGACCTGCCGTCAGTTCATCTCGGACAGACTGATTACAGCAAGTGCAAGCCTAACGGCACACACTCGGCCAACACCGAGAACGTGAAGCGTTATATCGACTTCGCGGCCGCCAACGGACTTGACGAGGTGCTCGTTGAGGGATGGAACGAAGGCTGGGAAGACTGGTTCGGCCACTCGAAGCTCGATGTCTTCGACTTCATCACCCCGTATCCCGACTTCGACATAAAGGCCCTCAACGACTATGCGCACTCAAAGGGAGTGAAGCTCATGATGCACCACGAAACCTCGTCATCGGTATGGAATTACGAGCGTTGGATGGACAAGGCGTATAAGCTGATGAACCAATACGGCTACGACGCGGTGAAGAGCGGCTACGTGGGAGACATCATTCCGAGGGGTGAACACCACTACGGACAGTTGATGAACAACCACTATCTGCGCGCCGTGAAAGAAGCCGCCAAGCACCACATCATGGTGAATGCACACGAGGCCACGCGCCCGACAGGGCTCTGCCGCACGTATCCTAATCTCGTGGGCAACGAGAGTGCGCGCGGAACGGAGTACGAGGCGTTCGGCGGAAGCCGTCCCGACCACACCGTAGTGTTGCCCTTCACCCGCTTGCAAGGTGGTCCGATGGACTACACCCCCGGCATCTTTGAGACGCAACTCTCGACGTGGAGCGACAACACGTCATACGTGCACACCACGCTCGTAGGCCAGTTGGCTCTCTACCTCGTGATGTACAGCCCGTTGCAGATGGCTGCCGACCTGCCAGAACATTATGCCAAGTACATGGATGCGTTCCAGTTTATCAAGGACGTTGCCGTTGACTGGGACGACTCGAAGTACATAGAAGCCGAGCCGGGCGATTACATCACCGTGGCGCGCAAAGCCAAAGGCACCGATAATTGGTTTGTATGCGGCAAGTGTGACGAGAACGGACACAAGTCAACCGTCAAGCTCGACTTCCTTGACAAGGGCCGTAAGTACGAGTGTACCATCTACGCCGACGCTAAGGACGCGCACTATGAGAAGAACCCCAAGGCATACACCATAACGAAGAAGACCGTCAAGAAGGGCGACACCCTGAAGCTGACGGAGGCTCCCGGTGGCGGTTTCGCAGTGTCGCTCATCGCGAAGTAAGGTTTGGAAGGTGTATAAAAGGAGTAGAGGATTGAAGGAGTAAGTATATATCCACATCTCCCATGCTATCCCTTTATAAGAGGCCACACCCGTTGTAGGGACATAATTTATTATGTCCGAACGTTTCCCGGAAACGTATTTCGCAAATATTCTTTGATAGATACGCCTTTTCAAGGCGTGAGGACATAATAAATTATGTCCCTGCAATGGGTGGTTCTCATTTGTAAATGACGGCATCGGCATATTCATTCAATACTTTTTCTTTATGCTAATCAAGCTCCCTCCCTCCGGGAGGGGTGGGGTGGATTTTCAATATGCCACCTTTCACCCTCTAAAAGGCCGTCTTTCACCCTCTAAAAGGCCACCTTTTAAAATGCAAAAGATGCCCTTTTGTAAGATACTGAAAATCAATGTGTTATAAAAATGACGAATGATGACTAATGTTAAGATAACAAATCTGTTGCTCGCAGGCGTCCTGTCGTTGGCTACGGCGCAGGACATCGCCGCACAAGAGCTGGGCGCACAGAGTGCCGGCGGTGGCGATGAGCTGATAGAGGACACTGCAACAGTTCTTTTTAATTATCAGAATGAGGTAACGTATTCGCCTCAAAAGACTACCTTCCAACTGTTCGCTCCGAAGGAAGCCAAGGCCGTAACGCTGCGCATCTATGCCGAAGGGCAGGGCGGCGAACCGTTGAAGACGGTCAAGATGGATTATGACGGTTATGTATATTACAGCGCGACGCTCGACGGAGACTGGAAAGGCAAGTTCTACACGTTCGACACCGGGCGTGGCGAATGTCCCGGAGTGTTTGCCAAGGCCGTGGGTGTGAACGGCAGGCGCGGCGCAATCGTAGACCTCGACGAGACCGACCCGGAGGGCTGGGACGCCGACCGCATCACGCAGAAGGTGAAGATGACGGATCTCGTAATATACGAGATGCACCACCGCGACTTCTCCATCGACCCGTCGTCGGGCCTGAAATACAAGGGAAAGTTCCTCGCCCTGACCGAGCAGAAGGCCATAGACCACCTGAAACGGCTCGGCGTCAACGCCGTGCACATACTGCCGTCGTTCGACTATGCGTCGGTTGACGAGACCCGTCTCGACACCCCGCAGTACAACTGGGGCTACGACCCGCTGAACTACAACGTGCCCGAAGGCTCGTATTCAACCAATCCTTATGACCCCGTGGTTCGCATACGCGAGTTCAAGCAGATGGTGCAGGCGTTGCACAAGGCCGGCATCCGCGTAATACTCGACGTTGTTTACAACCACACTTTCGACCTTGCGGGCAGCAATTTCCAGCTGACTTATCCCGACGTTTTCTATCGCAAGAAGGCCGACGGCACATGGTCTGACGGTTCGGGATGCGGCAACGAGACTGCCAGCGAACGCGAACCGATGCGCCGGTTCATGCTCCGGTCGATGCGTTACTGGGTTGACGAGTACCACATCGACGGCTTCCGCGTTGACCTGATGGGCGTGCATGACATCGAGACAATGAACCAAATCCGCGCCATGTTCGACCGTGAGTTCCCTGCAACGTTCATCTATGGTGAGGGCTGGAGTGCCGGAGCGTGCGCCTATCCCATAGAGAAGCTGGCCATGAAAGCCAACATCAGCCGTATGCCGGGCATCGCCGCCTTCGGCGACGAGATGCGCGACGCCCTGCGCGGGCCGTTCAACGACGACCACAAGGGAGCCTTCATAGCCGGCGTACCGGGCAATGAGGAGAGCATAAAGTTCGGCATCGCCGGTGCAATCAGCCATCCGCAAATAGACAACTCAAAGGTGAACTACAGCAAGGAAGCCTGGGCCTTGCAGCCCTGGCAGGCCATAAGCTACGTCAGTTGCCATGACGATATGTGCCTGGTAGACCGTCTTCGCGCCAGTGTTCCCGGCATAACGCAGGACGAGCTCATACGTCTCGACCTCTTGGCGCAGACCGCCGTGTTCACGGCCCAAGGCGTACCGTTCATCCAGGCGGGTGAAGAGGCCTTGCGCGACAAGAAGGGCGTGCACAACAGTTTTAACTCCCCTGACAGCATCAACCGCATTGACTGGACTAACTTGGATAAATATCCGCAGGTGTTCGATTACTACCGCAACCTCATCTCCATGCGCAAGAACCACCCGGCGTTCCGCCTTGGCGACGCCGACCTTGTGCGCAAGCACCTTGAGTTCCTGCCCGTTCAGGACTGTCTCGTAGCCTTCCGTTTGAAAGACAACGCCGGAGGCGACGCTTGGAAGAACATAATCGTAATCTTGAACTCCGCCAAGCAGACGCGCAGCGTTGACATTCCGTATGGCAACTACACAGTAGTGTGCCGCGACGGGGTAATCAACGAAGCCGGCCTTGACACCGTAACAGGTTCCCAGGTCAGCGTTCCGGCACAGTCGGCGGTAATTTTGCATGAATAAATTTTAGTAGTTAAAGGTAGTTAGAAGTAGTTATCGCTCACTGCATTCGCTAAGTAGTTAAAGTCAATACCATCTGAAATGCGCGGCAAGAACAAACATAACAGCATTTGACTTTAACTACTTCTGACTACTTTAACTACTCTAACCGCAATTAAAATCCATCCACCAATGAAAAAAATCCTTTTATCTTTAAGTTTGATTTTAAGCGTTATGACGACCAACGCGGCGGTCAAGGTTGACCGCATCGACCCGACCGACTGGTACGTCGGCATGAAAGACCCGTCACTTCAACTTATGGTTTACGGTGAAGGCATAGGCTCTGCCGATGTGACAACAGACTATGCAGGAGTCAAGGTAGACAGCATTGTACGCCTTGACAGCCCCAATTATCTGCTCGTTTACCTCAATCTCGACGGAGCGCAGCCCGGAGAAATGACCTTGCAGTTCAAGAACGGCAAGCAGGCAAAGAAGGTGAAGTACACCCTGAAGGCACGAGAGAAACGCGGAGAGGAGCGTATGGGCTTCACCAACGCCGATGTGCTGTATATGCTTATGCCTGACCGCTTCGCAGACGGAGACCCCAAAAACAATGACATCAAGGGTATGCAACCTTACAAGACAGACCGCACGCAGCCGAGCTTGCGTCACGGAGGCGACCTTGAAGGCATACGCCGGCACCTTGATTACTTTAAGGACTTGGGCGTGACGGCACTCTGGTTCACCCCCGTACTTGAGAACAATTCGCCTGACTCGAACGGAAACAGCACCTACCACGGCTATGCCACGACAGACTATTACCGCGTAGACCCGCGCTTCGGTACAAATGCCGAGTACCGCAAGCTGTGCGATGAAGCCCACGCCAACGGCTTGAAGGTGGTCATGGACATGATTTTCAACCACTGCGGGTTCGAGCATCCGTGGCTTTCCGATATACCGTCGAAGGACTGGCTGAACACTCCGGAGTGGCTTGAAGCACGCAAGGACAAGACAAAACCTGAGGTTAACGACAAATACTTGCAGACGTCGTACAAGCTGACGCCCATCGTAGACCCTTACGCGAGCGACGTTGACAAGAAGGAGACGGTGGAGGGATGGTTCGTGCCGACAATGCCCGACCTCAACCAGAAGAACCCGCACGTCATGAAATACCTCATTCAGAACAGCATCTGGTGGATTGAGACCGTAGGCATAGACGGCATCCGCATGGATACTTACCCTTATGCAGATGCTGACGCGATGGCTCAGTGGATGAAGACGCTCAACGAGGAATACCCCAACTTCAACGTTGTGGGTGAGACTTGGGTTACCGAACCGCCCTATACGGCGGCCTGGCAGAAGGACTCTAAGATAGCCAAAACCAACAGCAACCTGAAGACGGTGATGGACTTCAGTTTCTACGACAAGGTGAATCAGGCCAAGCGTGAGGATACAGACGGCTTTCTCACGGGTATGAACCGCGTTTACAACAACTTCGTTTACGACTACCTGTACCCTAACCCGTCGAGCGTGATGGCCTTCATCGAGAACCATGACACAGACCGCTTCCTCGGAAACGCCAAGGACACCACGGCCCTGAAACAGGCGTTGGCCATACTGCTGACTGTCAACCGCATACCGCAGCTCTATTACGGCACCGAAGTGCTGATGAACGGCACTAAGGAAGTAACCGACGGCAACGTGCGCAAGGACTTCCCCGGAGGCTTCCCCGGCGACACGCACAATGCCTTCACCGCCGAGGGACGCACCCGCGCGGAGAACGCCATGTTCACGTGGTTGAGCCGCCTGCTGCACTGGCGTCAGGGCAACGACGTCGTGACGAAGGGCCGTCAGACGCAGTTCATCCCATACAACGGCGTCTACGTCATAGCCCGCCAGTACAACGGTAAGGCCGTCATGACCGTAGTCAACGGCACACGCAAGCCCGCCAAGCTCGCCGTCAAGCGCTACGCAGAGGTCATCGGCAGTGCAACGACGGCAACGGACGTCATTACGGGCAAGAGCGTAAGCCTCGCCGGCGACGTGGATTTGCAACCGAGGCAGACGCTGATACTTGAGTTCTGAGTCTTAGTTTAGTATATTTATACCTCACGCCCTATGTTGCGGCAATGCATCATGGGGCGTTTTTCATGCCGTTTTGTGCATACTTGTAAATGTCTGATAATCAGCGGTCTTGCAAAAGGTGCCCTTTTAGCCTTCAAAAGGATACCTTTTACCGTCCGTTTTGTGCCCTTTTGCATTGCGAAAGGATACCTGTTGCTTTTATCTTGCGTTGCGCCTTGTTTTTTATCGGTAAAATCAGTATCTTTGCAGATGCTTCCGCGCAGTTCATCAGGCTCTTGCGGTGCGGACGGCATACGTTGGTAAAAGGGCCGTTCACATTTAAATCGTTTATCATGAAAAGACAAATCACCCTTGCCTTGTTTACCTTTGTATGCTTGCTGTGTGCCGGAAAGTCCGGCGGAGTGTGGATTAGCTCTACCGGCGAAGGATATTACAAGCTGAAGCTCTGTCTCGATTCCAAGAGTGTCAAGACGCCCGACGGCGAGGCTATGTGCTACGGGTATTTGCAGATGGAGAACGACTTTGTGGCCGACTATTGGATTGTCACAGGGGTGCAGCAGTCGCCGGCGGGTAAATATCGGGTGAAATATTACAGTCTGCGCTACGGTCTGCCAGGACAGGAGGAGACGGCCGACGTCGTGTTCAACTCCGCCGACGGTTCCGTGAGCTTCGGTGAGGCGTATAAATTTACCGCCGATATGTCTGCGAAATACGTGGAAGTGCTCAAAAATAACGTGAATTTCTTGTCTGCGCCCGTGAACGGCAAGCCCGTGGCTATGGGCTTGCGGGGCATGATGTTTCCGCTCGACGGCATGGAGGGCGGCTGGTACCGCCTGCGGCTTGCAGACGGGATGGTTGGTTATGTGGCCGACGGCAATGCCGAGGCTGCGGCGGAATGCACCGTGCCCGCAGAAGCTTTTAACCTGAACGGGCATATAACCGACGCCGACGGAATGGGCGTCAAGTCGGTAAGTTTCAGCGAGAAGGACGGCGTGGTGTCGATGTCAATGGAGTATTCGCGCGTGTTCGACGAGGCGAAGGGCCAGGTGCGCTGGCAATACACCACGAAATACAGCGGCAGGATAGAGGGCAACGCTCTCGTGTTCGACCGCAAGGTGCGCTACGGTGTGGGCAATTTCGAGCTTGAGAATGCTACGCCCGACCAGATGGAGGCCATCAAGCCCGTCATCGTTTACTATTCGCCCACGCTCTACGACTTCATCATCGACGGCAAACCACTGCACGGTGGAGAGTGAATGTAGCGAGTTTATGCCGTTCGCTGCGTGGCTTCATGGCTGCAGGTTGGCAATATTCTGCAACTTAAAATCACGGATTTCCGTTATTGCAAGGTTGGCTTTTTATGTTAAATTTGCAAAAAGTGAAGTTCCCGTTTGGTATGATAGAAAGTAATAACCCATAAAACAATACAGCCATGAAGAAATTAACCAAGACCCTTTGCGCCGTGGCAATAGCCATGTTCGCAATGCCGCAACAGGCCGACGCGCAGTTTTTCAAGAAATTGAAGGAGGCTGCCGCAAACGTTGTTAAGGAGACCATCACGGGCGAGACCACCACCGAGAGCGACGGCAAGGCCGCAGGTGACGCCGCGCCGACAGCCAACTTCGTCACTTCGGCGTCAGGAGTGCAGGTGGGAAACCCCGGCTCGGAACATTTCGACCTTGAGTTTGTTGAGGCCGTCGGCAACGCAGCCGCCAACACCGTGACCATTTACGTAAAGGCGACGGCCAAGAAGCTCAACTACTCGAACGCAAGCGTCGGCGGCAATGACGGGCGCGCCACTGACGCTGACGGGAACGAGTACAAGACCAGTTACTACCCGGAAAAGAAGAACATGATGGTAGGCGTACCTGTTAAGTTTGAGTTTGCGAAGTTCGTGAAAGTGCCCGCAACGGTAAGCAGCTTTGTTATGGTGACCGCCGGGTGGTATCTCGACGCGGAAGCAAGATGCCCGGGTGGCTCAAGCTGGATGAACTATGCCATTAAGCTGAAGAACGTCCCAATCAAGTGGGAGTAATATAATTAAATAAACACCCACCCCAACCCTCCCGAAGGGAGGGAGCTTAATATGCTTTTCCACATTTAATTTATATATAGAAAGGTAATCAAGCTCCCTCCCTTCGGGAGGGTAGGGGTGGGTGTTTAGGTGTATTGGTATTGGGTTTTAGGTGTGTTGATGCTGGTGCTTCTTTGTTTTTTTAATACAGCAACAACAGTCCTGCCGCCCCGGCGTAGCATATCATGCGTATTGGGTTGATTTTGAAATACTTTGTTCCGACGAACGACGCAACGAACAGGAAGCAGCTGATCCAGAACTGCCAGGGGTTAACGTCGGGCGCGCTGAAGTTCTCCGCCGTCATCAGCAGCAGCGTGGCGGCGGCCAAAAGGCCCACAACGGCAGGCCGGAGGCCGAGGAATACGCTCTGCACAGTCTGCGTCTGCATATATTTCATCAGCACCTTGGCTATCAAAACCATCAGTATGAACGACGGCAAGACGAGCGCGAACGTAGCCGTAAGGCTGCCCAGGACGGACATTCCGTAGTCGAACCCGGCGTTGTGTACCGCCGTGTATCCGCAATACGTTGCCGAGTTGATGCCTATTGGACCTGGAGTCATCTGGCTGATGGCCACGATGTCGGTAAACTCTGACGTCGTAAGCCATCCGTGGTTGTGAACAACCTCGCCCTGGATGAGCGACAGCATACCGTAGCCTCCGCCGAAACCGAACAGCCCGATTTGGAAAAACGTTATGAAAAGCTCAAGGAAAATCATATTTTCAAATTAAGAGTTAAGCATTAAGAGTTAAGAAAAAATGTCTTGCCTGGAGTTAAGCATTAAGAGTTAAGAATGAAAACAGCCGCAAAGACATATTTTCTTAATTCTTAACTCTTAATTCTTAATTAGCCTACTCAGTTGGTTTGATATACTTTCCGTAAACGAAGCCACAGATGCCGGCGGCCAGAACGACATATATCGGTGAAACGCCCATAAGCCAGATGCCCAATGCACAGGCTATCGGTATCCAACAGTTAGTGAGCGTTATTTTCGCGCTTTTTGCCATGTTGAACGTCGGCACGGCTATCAGGGCTACTACGGCAGGGCGTATGCCGCGGAAGATGGCCGCCACAACCTTGTTGTCCTCGAACTGATGGAAGAACATTGCGATGGCCAAGATGACGAGGAACGAAGGCAGGGCAGTGCCGAGTGCCATGCACAGCGCACCCTTAACCTTGCGCAGCCGGTAGCCTATGAAGGCACTGATGTTTATCGCCATCACGCCGGGACAGCTCTGGGCCACGGCAACGATGTCAACAAACTCTTCCTTGCCAAGCCATCCGTGCTTGTTTACCACTTCCTCCTCGATGAGCGGTATCATGGCGTAGCCGCCGCCGAAGGTAAACAGGCCAATCTTGAAGAATGTCTTGAAACTGTCTAAATAGAAGTTGGGCATTATTTAATATGAAGTTATAGAAGTTAAAGAAGTTATAGAAGTTAAAACCATCAGCTGCATTTATGTTAAACGGACAAGGCATTTGGCTTTAACTTCTTTAACTTCTCTAACTTCTTTACATTCTTACATTCTCTCTTCTATCCACTTCCTTGCGTTGACGAAAGCCTCCATCCACGGCGTAATGTCATCCTTGAGACTATCTGCCGGATAGTAAGCGTTGTTCCAAGGGAAGCAGGCACGCTCAAGGTGAGGCATCATTGCGAGGTGGCGTCCGTCAGCCGAGCAGATGCCTGCCACGGCATAGTCTGAACCGTTCGGGTTGCCGGGATACTCTGTGTAGTGGTATTTTGCCACAACGTTGTACTTGTCCTCGCCTTCGGGCAGGTAGAATTTGCCCTCTCCGTGAGCCACCCAGATGCCGAGGCTGCTGCCGCTCAACGACCCGAACATCACGCTGTTGTTCTGCGGTATGTCAAGTCCGAGGAATGCACTCTCGAACTTATGAGAGTCGTTGTGCAGCATCTTGGCGCGTTTCTTGTGCTCAGGGGTGATGAGGTTAAGCTCCACCATGAGCTGGCAACCGTTGCAGATGCCGAGCGAGAGTGTGTCTTTGCGGGCATAGAACTTGTCCAACGCTTCCTTCGCCTTTGGGTTAAAGAGGAACGCTCCGGCCCATCCTTTTGCGCTTCCGAGCACGTCAGAGTTGGAGAAACCGCCGCAGAAGACTATCATGTTGATGTCTTCCAGCGTCTCGCGGCCCGTAATCAGGTCGGTCATCATCACGTCCTTGACATCGAAGCCGGCAAGATACAGCGAGTAAGCCATCTCACGTTCGCCGTTAGTTCCCTTTTCGCGGATGATTGCAGCCTTAATTCCTGTCGGTTCGCGGCGGTCTGCAGATATGCCGTATTGTGACAGTTTGCCCGTGAAGCTGTCGTTAAACTTCATCACGACGGGTTGCTTCTTATAGTTATCGCGGCGTGCTTCGGCACGTCCGTTCATGCTTTGATCGCGGTCGAGCAGGTAAGAAGTATTGTACCAAACGTCGCGCATCGCGTCAATGTCGAACTTGTGGGTGAACTTGCCTTTGGTTACTTTCAGTTTGCGTGATGACGTGTTGGGCCGTCCGATGCAAGCGTAGCATACGCCGTTGTTGTCCATCAAATCCTCGAAATCGCCCTTGTGACTCTCTGCCACCTGTACGATGACGCCGGGATTTTCGGCCAAAAGCATCTTCACAATGTCCTCGCAGTCGAACAGGTCGAGGCTTACGTCCAGTCCGCCAGTTGTGTTGGCGAAGCACATTTCAAGCAAAGTTGTTACCATTCCGCCTGCGCTGATGTCATGACCTGCCATGATCCAGCCGTTCTTTATCAGTTCCTGAAGCGTGTTGAAGGCCGTGCGGAAGTAGTCAGGGTTCTTCACCGTGGGCACGTCATCGCCCACTTTGCCCAGTGACTGGGCAAATGCGCTGCCGCCGAGATGCAGTTCGTCGTAAGAGAAGTCTATGTGGTAAAGCAATGACTTGCCGTCGTTCACGAGCACCGGCGACACCACCTTACGGATGTCAGACACCTGTCCGCCGCTGCTTACGATGACCGTTCCCGGGCTGATGATTTTCTGTCCGTCGGGGTATTGCTGGCTCATCGAGAGAGAGTCCTTACCCGTAGGCACGTTGACTTTTATGGCGCAGCAGAAATCGGAAAGTGCTTTCACCGCACTGTAGAGGCGTGCGTCCTCGCCCTCTTGCGAACGGCAGGGCCACATCCAGTTAGCCGAGAGGCTTACGCTGTCGAGCCCTTCCTCAAGCGGTGCCCACACAATGTTGGTCAATGACTCTGCGACGGAGAGCACGCTGCCGGCCTCCGGCGATGCAAGTCCTGCCTGCGGAGCGTGTCCGAGAGCCGTTGCTATGCCCTTCTTGCCACGGTAATCAAGAGCTACAACGCCGCAGTCGGAGAGCGGCAGCTGCAATTCGCCCTGGCATTGCTGGCGTGCAATCTTGCCGGTTACGCTTCGGTCAACTTTATTTGTGAGCCAGTCTTTGCAGGCAACAGCCTCAAGCTGGAGCACGCGGCCGACGTATTCGTCTAATTGAGAATTGAGAATTGAGAATTGAGAATTATGATTACCATTGCCGGTTGCGGCTTGCTGTTTGGTCAAATCATAATTTTCAATTTTCACTTTTCCATTCTTAATCGTTGTGTAAGTCACGTTTTCATAGTGCCTTTCCACCGTGTTGTCTCTCATGTAGGTCTTGGGCGAGTGTCCGAACATCTGCGCCACGTCGAGATCGAACGGTCTTACTCCGTCGCCCTGTACGAAACTGAAGTGTGCGTCGCCCGTTGTTTCGCCTACGACATACAGCGGGGCACGTTCGCGCTCGGCTATTTTGCGCACGTGTTCGATGTGCTTCTCGTCTATGAGCAGTCCCATGCGCTCCTGGCTCTCGTTGGCGATTATTTCCTTGCTTGAGAGCGTTTTGTCGCCGATAGGTAGCTTTGTCATGTCTATCTGGCCGCCGCATTCCTCGACAAGTTCCGACAGACAGTTGACGTGGCCAGCCGAACCGTGGTCGTGGATGCTGACAACGGGGTTGACATCCTCCTCGCACAGGGCGCGCACAAGGTTGTATGCACGCTTCTGCATCTCAGGATTTGCGCGCTGTACGGCGTTCAGCTCTATGCCGTTAGAGTAGCGTCCGGTGTCAACCGATGATACGCTGCCGCCGCCGAGACCTATGCGATAGTTATCACCGCCTACCACTACTATCTTGTTTCCCTTCTTCGGTTCCTTTTTCAAGCAGTCGCGCTTAGTGCCGTAGCCCACGCCTCCGGCCAGCATTATTACTTTGTCGTAGGCATACTTCTCGTTGCCTTCCTTGTGCTCGAAGGTTAATACGGAGCCGCAGATGAGCGGTTGGCCGAATTTGTTGCCGAAATCCGACGCGCCGTTCGACGCCTTTATCAATATCTGTTCAGGCGTCTGGTACAGCCATTTGCGCACGGGCAGGATGTTTTCCCAAGGCAAGCCCCTCCCTGCCTCTCCAGTGGGGAGGTCTTGGTTTGCGGCTGAAGCATCCTCGCTCCTCCCCTCAGGGGAGGTCGTGTGGGGCTTCAACCTCGGATAAGCAGTCATATATACAGCCGTGCCGGCGATTGGCCATGAGCCTGTTCCGCCGCCCATACGGTCGCGGATCTCGCCTCCCGTGCCCGTTGCCGCGCCGTTAAAAGGTTCTACGGTGGTAGGGAAGTTGTGTGTCTCGGCCTTCAGCGAGATGACGCTCTCGATGTCCTTTACGCGGAACCAGTCTGACGTTGACTGGTCTTCGGGGGCAAACTGCTCGATGACAGGGCCTTCCGAGAAGGCCACGTTGTCTTTGTATGCGCTAAGTATGTGGTGCGGGTTTTCCTTCGTCGTCTTCTTTATCATGTTGAAAAGCGACGACTCCATCTCCTTGCCATCTATGATGAACACACCGCCGAAGATTTTGTGGCGGCAGTGTTCGGAATTGATTTGGGCGAAGCCGAATATCTCAGAGTCCGTCAACGGGCGTCCCAGCTCTTTTTCTATCTTGTGGAGATACTCTATTTCCTCAGGCGACAGGGCCAAGCCCTCCTGCTCATTGTATTCCTCAAGGTTGTCAACGTGCTTGATTGGCTCCGGTTGGTGGTTTACGGTGAACACCTGCTGGTCCAGTCCCTCGTACATACGTTGGAGCATAGGGTCGTGGTCGGCATCCTTCGAGCTTACGGGGAAATACTCTTCTATGCGCGTGATGCCTTTCAGGTTCATGTTCTGCGTAATCTCCACGGCGTTCGTGCTCCACGGCGTTACCATCTCGCGGCGCGGGCCTACGAAGTAGCCGTCCAGTTTGTCTGCGTCCATCAGCGTGGCGTCGCCGTAGAGCCAGCACAGTTCCTTGACTTCTTCTTGCGAAAGCTGATGGTCAACCTCGGTTGCTATCACGCTTTCCGTCGGTGTCTTGAAAAAAAGAATCATACCTTATATGTCGTTTTATTATTGTTTGCGATGCTTACAGTCGTATAATAGGTGCAAACATACTAATTTTTTTCGACATACGGGCGGCTTGGCATGAAAAACGTTTTTATTAATTCATAATTCACAGTTCATGATTTATGGTTTGGCTGATGTCTTTGCTTCCGTGCGCAGGTATAATTATGGATTGCGCATCGTGGATTACGATTTGGTATTCATTCGTTTCATGATATTTTGTCTTTTGTAACGCACTGAAAATCAGCGGTTTGCCAATATGTGCCCTTTCATGGTGCAAAAGGGCACCTTTTAGCTTGTAAAAGATGTCCTTTCGCGTTGTGAAAGATGCCCTTTCGCAAGGAATGCAGACTGCGACGTGCCGGCAAGCAAAATTAACTTGCCGGCACGTCGGCTTTGTTGTCAGTTCCGCCTGTAAGCCGTCTGCGCACTGCTTTGGCGGCTCCTGCGTTATCCGTAGGTCTTGATGAGCATCTTGATGAATGCCGGGTCGTTGAAGTTCACCGTGCCCTCGTCGCTTTGGTTCAGCTTGGCTATTTCCGCCTTGTCGTCGTTGGTCAGGCTGAAGTCGAAGATGTCGAGGTTCTCAGCCATGCGTTCCTTGTGCGTACTCTTGGGTATGGCCACTATCCCGCGTTCTATGAGCCAGCGCAAGGCCACCTGCGCTGCCGTCTTGCCGTGCTTGCGGCCTATGCTTTCGAGCGTCTTGTTGCCCACTACGGCACCTGCGCCCTGGCCGCCCAGCGGTCCCCAGGCCATCATCTTCGTGCCGAACTCGGTCAGATAGGGCTGCATTCCGTCCTGTTGCACTGCCGGGTTGCACTGCAACTGGTTCACCATCGGCTTTACGTCGGCGTGCATGGCAAAGTCAACGAAGCGCCCTTTCTGGAAGTTTGACACGCCTATTGCCCTCACCTTGCCTTCCTTGTAGGCCTTCTCCATTGCCCGCCACGAGCCGTAGACGTCGCCGTAGGCTTGGTGGATGAGCAGCAGGTCTATGTAGTCGGTATTCAGCTTGCGCAGCGACTCGTCTATGCCGGCAGCGGCCTTTGTCTCTCCGGCGTTCGATATCCATACCTTTGTGGTGATGAACAGCTCGTCGCGCTTCACTCCGCACTTGCTGATTGCCTCGCCTACGCCTTCCTCATTATAGTATGCCTGGGCCGTGTCTATCAGCCTGTAACCCGTGCTTATTGCGTCGAGCACGCATCTTTCGCACTCCTGCGGACTGACGAGGAACACCCCGTAGCCCAGTAACGGCATCTTGACACCGTTGCTTAATGTTATATATTCCATATCGTTTGTTTTAATTGAGAATTGATAATTGAGAATGGATAATTATGATTACCTGTAATGGAGAATTGAAAGTTGAGAATTGAAAATTATGATTACCCTTTCAGGTTGTTTGCATGAAGCCGTTAAATGCTGGCCTATGAGCCAACGAAGGTAATCATAATTATCCATTCTCAACTTTCCATTCTCCATTTTAAAAGAGCGTTAATGTATCTTCATTGTTCCTATTGCGCGCACAGTGGGCAAGTCCATATCGTCGTAAATGGGGCTTCGCCCGGTGTCGAGCGTTGCCATACGCTTCATCTCGTCGTCGTCGAGCATGAAGTCGAAGATGGTGAAGTTCTCGGCCATACGCTCCTTGCGTACGCTTTTGGGGATGACAACCACGCCGCGCTGGTTGAGCCATCGCAGGATAACTTGTCCAGAAGTCTTGCCGTGACGGTCGGCAATCGCCTTGATAGTCGGGTTGTTGAATATGTCCCGTTGCCCCTCAGCGAAGGGTGCCCAGGCCTCGTGTTGTATGCCCTCCCGACACAAGAAGGCGTTAGCCTCGCGCTGCTGGAAGAAGGGATGCGTCTCAAGCTGGTTGACGGCCGGCTTCACTTCGTTGTGCAGGAAGAGGTCTTGCATCCTTTCGCTTGAGAAGCTCGTGACGCCGATAGCCCTGATGCGCCCCTCCTTGTAAAGACGCTCCATAGCGCGCCAGGCGGCATAATAGTTGCCGTAGGGCTTGTGTATCAGGTACAGGTCGAGGTAGTCGAGTCGGAGTTTCTTCATCGACAGGTCGAAGGCGCGCAGCGTGTCGTCATACTCGTGGTCTTGCACCCACAGCTTGGTGGTGACGAACACGTCCTCGCGGCGCAGTCCGCTGTGTCGTATGGCGTTGCCAACTTGCTCCTCGTTGAAGTATGCCGCAGCCGTGTCAATCATCCTGTAGCCCGTCTCCAAGGCGTCGCTTACGCAACGCTCTGTATCTTCGGGAGCAATCTGAAACACCCCGAAGCCTATTGCCGGCATCATTACGCCATTGTTAAGTCTTACTTCTTTCATAGTTGTTCATTGTTTGTTTACGTGATGCAAAGTTACGATGACGCCTTGTATTGTCTGTTATGAAAAGCGTCGGGGTATTTTCACTTTTCGTGGATTTTTATTATTTTAGCACACGAAAAAAAACTAACGGTATGGACGGTAACATTTCTTTCTACGACAATCCGGACGACTACATGGCACGAAAGCCCGTGGCCTGTATCCTGCACATACTCTGCACGCGGGGCAATATGAGCCTCGTGTTCAGGGACATACGCTACAATATCGCGCCGCGCGATTACGTAATATTGCCTAATTCGTCGTTGGCGACCTGCTTCACGGTGTCGGCAGACTTCGCGGCGGTAATCATGAGCCTGAACGAGAGGTTCGTGTCGCTGATGGCCATACGCAGCAACTACGGCATAATAGGCCACCTCTCGCTGTTGCAAAACCCCGTGATGAGGCTTTCGGAGCATGATTACAACATCTGCCTCGGCGACATGACGCGACTGCGCGAGCGGCTTGCCGACGAGACACACCTGTTCCGCGAGGAGCTTATAGGCAATCTCTTGACCGCCCACATACTCGACCTTTATAATATACACGCGCGGGAGAGGACGCCCGAACTGGTGCCTGAACGCACGGCAACGCTGCTGCGCCGCTTCGTAGAGATGCTTTACGGCGGCGACTACGTGGCTCACCGCGACCTCGACTATTATGCCTCGCGCCTCTGTGTCACGCCTCACTACCTCTCGGAAGTGTGCCGCAAGGTGTGCGGACGGCCCGCAACTTACTGGATTGACCGCTTCACGGCGAGCGGCATAGCCCGTATGCTGGCTCGCAAGGACGTTTCGCTGACCGACGTTGCCGAGCATTTCAACTTTTCGTCGCTGTCGTATTTCAGTCGTTACGTGCAGCGTCATCTCGGCGTTTCGCCGTCAACTTTCAGGCGCGACAGGGCCTGATGCCGTTGTCCCGGTTGCCGGCCGCATTGCAAAAGGCCGTCTTTTGCAACGCGAAAGGGCACTCAACGCAGCCTGAAAGGGCATCTTTTGCACGGCAAAAGATGCCCTTTCAGGCTGCGTTGAGTCACAGGATGATACACGGCCGTTGTTCTCATCGTGTCTATTGGACGATTTATGCCGTAATTTTGGGCGAATTATCAGTAAATTGTCTACACTGTTTTTGGTCTTTGTTGGCTAACTTTGCATCGTGAAAAAGATAAAAAATGAAGAACAGCAAACAGCCCAACTGTCGTTAACAAGACATAAGCCAACGAGACATTTGTCTTTAACTACTTAGTGAGCGAAAAACAGTCCCCTCCCCGACCTCACCGAAGCCCCTCCCAACCTCCCCAAGGGGAGGGGAGTTGATGAAAAGGCCAATGTCTTAACTCTTTTAACTGCTAATATAACTGTAAACACAGATAAATATCGGAGGTTAATTTGATGAAAAGTTTTTGCGCATACGTGCCTACGAACATCATGTTCGGTTCGGGC
Organism: uncultured Prevotella sp.; assembly: GCA_944320285.1. Lineage (GTDB taxonomy): Bacteria > Bacteroidota > Bacteroidia > Bacteroidales > Bacteroidaceae > Prevotella. The sequence continues at coordinate 2,360 of CALUGX010000034.1, read as the reverse complement.
ATGGTTAAGGAGCTGCACAAGCAGCAGATGCCCGGTAAGAAGGCAATGGTGGTAACATCGAACGGAAAGTCAACCAAGGCCAACGGCTATCTCGACACGGTTGAAGGCGAGCTGAAGCTGGCCGGAGTGGAGACCGTGCTGTTCGACCGCGTTGAGGCCAACCCCCTGAAGTCTACGGTGATGGACGGTGCGGCTTGCGCCCGCGACAACGGGTGCGACTTCGTGGTTGCGCTCGGCGGCGGAAGCGTGATGGACGCAGCCAAGGTGATGGCTTTCATGGCCGTAAACCCCGGCGACGTGTGGGACTACATCTATGGCGGCACGGGCAAGGCACAGCCACGCAAGGCCGAGCCGCTGCCCCTCGTGTGCATCACGACGACGGCCGGAACAGGCTCGGAGGCCGATGCCTACGGCGTAATCAGCAACGATGAGACCAACGAGAAGATAGGTTTCCACGGCGATTTCCCGGTTCTCTCGATTGTCGACCCGGAGCTGATGCTGTCTGTCCCGCCCAAGTTCACGGCTTACCAAGGCTTCGACGCACTGTTCCACTCAACCGAGTGCTACATCTCGGCCACAGCTACGGCTATGAGCGATATGTACGCTCTGACGGCAATCGAGAACGTGGCAAACTACCTGAAGCGCGCCGTGGCCGACGGACGCGACCTTGAGGCACGCGAGCACGTGGCCTTCGGCAACACGCTCTCAGGCATAGTGATGAATATCTGCAGCTGCACTGCCGAGCATTCGCTCGAACACGCCATGAGTGCCTATCATCACGAACTGCCCCACGGGGCCGGGCTTATCATGATTTCAAAGGCTTTCTACGAGTATTTCATCGAGCGTCACGCCTGCGACGAGCGTTTCGTCAGTATGGCACAGGTTATGGGCATTAGCGGTGCAAGCAAGCCCGAAGACTTCATAACGGCACTCGTCAGCTTGCAGGAAGATTGTGGCGTGGCAGACTTGAGGATGAGCGACTACGGCATTAAGCAGGAGGAGTTCGACACGTTGGCCACGAACGCACGCGAGACAATGGGCGGACTGTTCCTTGGCAACCCGTGCGAGCTCGACCACGAGGGCTGCGTCGAAATATTGAGAAAGTCTTATAGGTAATGTGATTAAGGATAAAAAAATTGTGAACGGTTAACGGGAGCGGGGCTTACCTGTCTCCCGTTAATTCTTTTTACGATGTGTCTGTTATTCTTTCTGTGGTTTTAGAACCTGAAACCGTAAAATAAGCGTGCCCTCCATTTTAGGCTTTCAATCATCATTTCGTCACTGTCTCCATGATGCCATAGGTTTATCACTGCCGACAATCCAATGAAGCTGTGCTTGAAGTTGCGCACTGCGGCTATTCGCCCGACGTTGATTAGCGATGGGAAACGGTAGGGCGTGTGTTGTCGGGTGTCTCCAGCGGTCAGTTTGTTGCGCGAGAACACTACTACGTGGGGTATCGCCGAGAGGTGCAACAGCCATTTACGCTTTATCACGAAGTTGTATGCGTAGCCGCCTCCTATGGCTACGTTGACCGTTTGCAGCCGCGCCTTGGATATTCCGGGGAGCATACCGGCCTCGGTGTCGATGCGTCCTGTGAAGGCTGACAGCCCCAACAGCCACGACCCTTTACTGCGCAACTGCACCTGCGACTGCGTGAACGCCGCCGGGAACGAGAAGCGGCTGTGGCTGAAGACGTAGTAAGCGTTGGCCTGTATCATCTTCATGTCAACCATGCCCGCACCTATTCCGTGTTCGTTGCCGCCCAGTTCGGCCGTTCCTTTGAGGGTCTTTGTTGAGGTGTAAACCAAGTCGGCGCCCATCCGATTGCCGTAAGACGACAGGCTGAACTCATTGTCCTGGCTCCTGCCGCTCAGCTTTGCCGGGTTGATGGAGAAGCCAAGCGACAGCCCACGGTAGCTTACCGTAGTCCCTAAGGTGCTCCTCATCTCGGCTTCAAGTTCGCCCCTGAAGCGACTGTCGTCCATCATCCCCTTTGCGTAAAGGGCTGTTCCGGAAACGTTGCCACGCAGTTTTATCGTCCATTTCTGTCCCGGCTTGGCTATGTATGCCGTGTCATTCTTTGCCTTAGTTCTTTCCTCACGGGCGGCAAGCACACTGTCAATGCGGTTTAAAATCATCGTTTGCGCCCTTGTCGGCGATGCTGTGGCGCAGCATAACAGCGTAACGATGACCGCAGATGCGTTTGTTTTCGGTATGGCTCTGCTTTTCATGCCGGTTGTATTGTAAACAAAAAGAGTTGCCCTTGCAGACAACTCTCACTATAGTGGTACCACCAGGAATCGAACCGGGGACACAAGGATTTTCAGTCCTTTGCTCTACCAACTGAGCTATGGCACCAT
>CALUGX010000033.1 GCA_944320285.1 uncultured Prevotella sp. | reverse complement strand
CGCGTGGTAGAGCGCAAGAAGCCGGGACGCCCCAAGGCTCGCAAGCGCTTCCAGTTCAGCAAGCGTTAATGTTTGGCCGGCGCCTCCCCTTGCGGGATGCGCAAGCCTCGCGTTTAGCATCCAAACCGGCGAGACCCGTCACAAAGGCTATAATCGGAAAGGCCGCAGCAGCATGATGCCGCACGCATGGCCGCCAACAGAACGGTTACTCGCAGGCTGGTTCTAACAAAACTAAAAGGAAAGTAAACAACAACAATTAAAAAAAGAACAAAATGTCAAGAACTAATTTTGATATGTTATTGCAGGCCGGCTGTCATTTCGGCCACCTGAAACGCAAATGGAACCCCGCAATGGCTCCCTACATCTTCATGGAGCGCAACGGCATACACATCATCGACCTCCACAAGACAGTGGCAAAAATCGACGAAGCTGCCGACGCATTGAAGCAAATAGCTAAGTCGGGAAAGAAAATTCTGTTTGTGGCTACTAAAAAACAGGCCAAGGACATCGTAGCAGAAAAAGCTGCTTCGGTAAATATGCCGTATGTTATCGAGCGCTGGCCGGGCGGTATGCTCACCAACTTCCCAACCATCCGCAAGGCTGTCAAGAAGATGGCCACCATCGACAAGCTGATGAACGACGGCACATACTCTAACCTCTCAAAGCGCGAAATACTCCAGATTACACGCCAGCGCGCCAAACTGGAGAAGAACCTCGGTTCCATTGCAGACCTTACGCGTCTGCCTTCTGCATTGTTCGTTGTTGACATCATGAAGGAAGCCATCGCCATAAAAGAGGCCAAGAGGCTCGGAATACCCGTGTTCGCCATCGTTGACACCAACTCGAACCCGCGTGACGTAGACTTCGTAATACCTGCCAACGACGACGCAAAGGACAGCGTAGAGGTAATTCTCAACGCCTGCTGCTCAGCCATCGCCGAGGGCCTGGAAGAGCGTAAGATAGAGAAGGCCGACGAGAAGGCTGCCAAAGAGCAGGCTGAGGCAGCTGCTGTTGAGGACAAACCGAAGCGCGCACGCAAGGCCCGCAAGGACGCCCCCGCCAAAGAGGAAGAGGCTCCCAAGGCTGAAGAGGCTGCCGAGGACGCTCCCGCCGAGGCTTGATAGTATTCAAATTAAAGCATACAGGCAGGCAAGTCACAAGCTGGCAAGCGGGCAAACCGTAAGCTGACAAGCCGATAAGTTGGCCAACTGAGAGCTTGTGCCTTGTTTGTTTAAGGTGAAAATAACTTTTAAAAATTCCAGAAAATACAACTATGGCTGTATCAATAGCTGACATACAGAAAATCCGCAAGATGACAGGTGCCGGACTTGCTGACTGCAAGAAGGCTCTCACCGAGAGCGACGGCGACTTCGACAAGGCAATAGAAATCATCCGCGAGAAGGGTCAGGCCATCGCCGCAAAGCGCAGCGACCGCGAGACTTCTAACGGTTGTGTGCTCGTTAAGGCCGTTGACGGCTTCGCCGCAATGATCGCCTTGAAGTGCGAAACAGACTTCGTTGCCAACGGCGCAGACTTCATCGCTCTGACGCAGAGCATCCTCGACGCCGCTGTCGAGGCTAAGGTCAAGACACTTGACGAGGTTAAGGCTCTGCCCCTGAACGGCAGCACCGTGCAGGACGAGGTAGTGGCACGTTCGGGTATCACCGGCGAGAAGACCGAGCTGGACGGCTACCTTTATCTCGAAGGCGAGAACGTTTCTGTTTACGACCATATGAACAAGCACCTCCTCTGCACTATGGTGCAGACCAACAAACCCGCCGAGGAGCAGGCTCACGCCATCGCAATGCAGGTGGCTGCAATGAACCCTGTGGCTCTTGACGAGGCAAGCGTGCCCCAGGAGGTTAAGGACAACGAGCTGAAGGTTGCCATCGAGAAGACCAAGGAAGAGCAAATCAACAAGGCTGTGGAGGCTGCCCTGAAGAAGGCCGGCTTCAATCTCTACATCGCCGAGAACGAGGAGCACATCAACGAGGGCATCATGAAGGGCAACATCACCGAGGCACAGGCCGACGAGATACGCCAGATCAAGAAGGAAACAGCCGAGCAGAAGGCTGCCAATATGCCCGAACAGATGGTGCAGAACATCGCTAAGGGCCGTATGGCTAAGTTCTACAAGGAGTCTTGCTTGCTCAACCAGGAGTTTATCCAGGACAGCAAGATGAGCGTAGCCGACTATCTGCACGCTGCCGACAAGGATCTGACGGTGGTTGCTTTCAAGCGCTTCACGCTCCGTGCCGAATAAGGAACATTCGTAATAAGTAATGAATTTTTCATAGAATTTGAGATGCCTGTCCGTGTGTGGATGGGCATCTTTTTTATGTACCGTGGCAGGAACTTATGCAAAAGGGCGTCTTTTATGTTGTAAAAGGTGCCCTTTTGCAGTATAAGAGGTATCCTTTTAGAATGTGAAACGTGGCCTCTTGGACATCCGCTTTGATGAAATGTTTACGTATCTTTATCTCATGATGCTCCCTATCATCCTTGTGTTGGCGTCGGCTACGGCTGCGGTGTCGATGGCTGAGAGGTAAATTTGCGTTGTCTTCAAGTTCTCATGGCCGAGTCCGCGGCTGATTACGGACAGGTCGCAGCCCATGTCGCGCATGGTGCTTGCCCACGTGTGGCGCGCCACATACGTTGTCAGCGGAGTCGATAGCCCTGCCATTGCGCCGATTTTCTTCAGGTTTCGGTTTACGTTGTGTTCCGCCCGCTCGTATTGCCGCCGTTCGGAGCCGTCTTGCCGGGTGATGATTGGCAGCAGGTAAGGGCTGCCGGCTGTCAGGTGAGCGTATCGGTCAACGATGTCCTGCATGGCCTTTTCCCATCTTATCGTCAGTGTCTGTCCCGTTTTCTTGCGGCTGTATTGCAGTTGTCCGTTCTTTATGTCGGCCTTTTTCATGTAGGCCATGTCTACGAATGACATTCCTTGCAGGTAGATGCTAAGCATGAAAACGTCACGTGCAAATGCCTGTGGCGACCCTTTGCTCAGTCGCAGCCGCCTCACAGAGCGTATTGCTGCCATCGGGATGGCACGTTTGGCGGTCTTGTCGAAGCCCGTGAACACGTGGCGGAAGACGTCATTGTCGGCCGTAAGCCCTGTCTCCACAGCCTTGCGGTAGAGCGTGCGCAGGGTGCGCAGGTAGCACGACGACGAGTTGCGCCGCACTCCGCGTCCCCGCAGCCACGCTTCGTACAGGTTTATCATCTCGGCGTCGAGGGCCTCTGTCATTATGTCTTCGCCGCAGCGGAAGCGTGCGAAGCTGGCCAGTGCGTCACGGTATGTCTTAGCCGTGCCATACCGTCCTATCTTCGCTTTCTTGGCTGTCATGTTGCGGATGAAGCCGAACCATGTCTGGCACGGCGGCAGACGGCGGTATGCCGCCACGATGTCGTCGGCCGTGTATTCCACCTTGGCCAGTTCCTTCCCGGTGATTATGGTCGTCAGCCGCTTCTCGTCCCATCTCAGTTTAGCCTCCGTCAGTTGCAGTGCAGACCGCCGTGCGCCGTTCCCCGCCGTGCATATTGCCGACGCTGCGGCGTCCCATTCGCCGGGCATTATGCGGTAACCGGTGAACACCGTGCGGGTGATGCGCCTGTGGATGATTTGGAAATACAACGTCCCCTCTTTGCCTTCTACCGTTGAGGGGCTGAATTTTAATTTTAATGATGCCATAAGTCTTTGTATTTATTGTTTTGGAAATGTTGCGCTCATATAAACTTTTATGAATGTCCGCTTTGCTCCCATTCATCAGTAGTTAGAGGAGTTGAAGTAGTTTTTTATAGGAGTTAAGGAGTTATGTAGTAAAGGAGTTAAGACATTAGCTTTTTCATCAACCTTCCCCTCCCCTTGAGGAGGTTGGGAGGGGCTTTTCCGGGAGGTCGGGATGGGACTGTTTTTTTCAGGGCTATACATAACTGTCAGGCGTCAAAAAAACAGCCAACCGACATCCTTGCGTAATTATCTGTAAACCAACAACTTACGGATGGCTTTGTGAAAGGGCATCTTTTAGAGGCTGAAAGGATACCTTTTGCAGCCTGATTTGTGCCCTTTTGCAGGGCGATTTGCCGCCGGTTGGAGAGCAAGCCGTTAACGTGTGATTAAATCCAGGCACCGTTTCATTCGTTTTTTACGCCGAATTTCCGTATTTTTGCACCTGAATAACATCATCATGCAATGAACAAATACACCCAATTCGCCCTGCTATCGGCCTCGACGCTGAGGATGTTGCCGCATATATTATGGTATCTGCGGTTTAAGGCAACCATCGACGCCGACCTTGAGCCTTACGGCGAAGGGCGCGGTTCGGTGCTGACGTTCATAAAGGTGTGCACGCGCCAAAAGGTGTTCCGCAACCTTTTTTACTACCGTCTGGGTGAATACCGCTCGGTGTTCATCAAATGGCTGATGCCCGAAGACCCCACGTTGCACATTACCTGTCCTGAAATAGGGGCGGGGTGCCACCTGGAACACTCTTACGCCACTTACCTTAACGCCGACAAGATAGGGCGTGACTTTTACTGCCTGCATCTCGTAACCCTCGGCAACGGACGCGACGGACGCCCCACGATAGGCGACAGCGTGAAGATATTTACCGGCGCCACGGTGTTCGGTAAAGTTACCGTGGGCGATGGCGCGACAATCGCCGCCGGGGCTGTCGTGGGCAAGGATGTGCCTCCGGGGTGCACCGTGGCCGGCAATCCGGCCGTGATAGTGAAGCGTGGCGGCGTCAGAGTGCACGAAGAGCTGTAGCTCACGGTTGGGCTTTTTTTTAAGGTGAAAGGGTAAAAAGGTGAAAGGGTGAGAGATGAAATGGTAAAAGCATTTGTCTTTAACTCCTTTGTGAGCGGAGCGAACGATAACTTCTTTAACTACCTTAACTACTGATAGAACAATGACTGAATTTGAAAAGATGCGCAGCCGGGAGCTGTACGACTTCTCAGACCCGGAGATACTCGTAAGTCTCAGACACGCCAAGGAAGTCTGCACACGCTTGCAGACGATGACTATAATGGACGACGACTACCGTGAAGTAATCGAAGAGCTCATTCCCGGCATCCCGGCTGACAGCCAGATTTGCCCGCCGTTCCACTGCGACCACGGCAACGGCCTCCGCATAGGGCGCAACGTCTTCGTAAACTATAACTGTACGATGCTCGACGGCGGCCTGATTACGCTTGGAGACAACGTTAAGATAGGGCCTCACTGCCAGATATACACGCCCCAACATCCCGAAGACAACGTGTTGAGACGGCGCACCGTTGAGACGGCTTACCCCGTAACCATAGGCGAGGACACGTGGCTCGGCGGCGGTGTCATCGTCTGCCCCGGCGTCACCATAGGCAAGCGGTGCATCATCGGGGCGGGCAGCGTGGTTGTGAAGGACATCCCCGACGACTGCGTAGCCGTGGGTAACCCGGCAAGAATAATCAGGAAAATTAAGAGTTAAGAATTAAGAGTTAAGGAAAATAGCTTTGCTGACAACAACAAGACATATTTTCTTAACTCTAAATTCTTAACTTTAAATTCTTAGCTTTTAACTCTTAATTTCTCAGTTTTTAACCGTTTAATTTAAAAATATGGAACTTTTATTCGTCTGCCTGGGGAACATCTGCCGCTCGCCGGCGGCAGAGGCCATAATGAAAAAGAAACTTGCAGACCTTTGGCCGCAATGTACCGGCGTGGTGGTTGACTCTGCCGGCATAGGCTCTTGGCACGAGGGGCAGTTACCCGACAGCCGTATGCGCCGCCACGGTGCCGCCCGCGGCTACGACGTCAGCAGCATAGCGCGGCAGGTGAAGGCTGAAGACTTCGCACGCTTCGACTACATTTTCGGTATGGATCATGAAAACATGGCCGCTCTGAGGCGTCTTGCGCGCAACGAAGGGGAGCGTGCCAAAGTGATGTGCGCAGCCGACTTCATGACGCGCCACCCGCAATACGATACCGTGCCCGACCCCTATTACGGCGGAGACGAAGGCTTTGAGCTTGCCCTCGACTTGATTGAAGATGCCTGCGACGGCATCATCGGCCGTCTGTTTACGGTCAGATAAAAGCTCACAAGGGCGCAATCCATTGCACAATCTGTAAACTATTGGTTTACAGATGGCGCCAAAATAGGCCTTCACTGCACCTGAAAGTCTATTTTGACAGTTGCCGGCAACATGGTTCCGGATAATTTTTGTTATCTTTGCAAACCTTTATAACGATACCGGTAAATGTTAAAATACGACAAACTACACAGTAGCTGCAGATCTGTCATGGAAAGGGTTACCCGGCGATGAATGCCCGTCGGGGACACATTATGGCGTTAGCTGCCGTCTTGACGTGCTGCCTTGCCGCCTCGTGCGGGGGTGGCCACGGGCGCGGCGACGCCCGCAGCGGTAGGTTGGTAGCCGCCCTTGCAGCCGCCGATGACTCGCTGGCGGCCAATTCGCCGTGCGCCCCGGCGATGCTGAAAGCCGGTATGGACAGCGCCGCTGACAGTCTGGAATATTATGACTGGTATCTGCGCATGATACGTTACCAAGTGCAGCGCGGCCTGCCTGACACCATGCAGCTCGGCTGGGGGCGTGCTTACGACTTCCTTGCGGCCCGTCCGCGCACACCGAGGGTTGACGGCATGATGGCCGCATTGCTAAATACCAAGGGCAGTTACTATTACAAACTCCACTTGGAACCGGCCAAGGCCATACGTGCTTACAGCGAGGCTTACGCGCGGCTCTTCGGCAGCGACACCGAGAAAAGGCTGCCTGACGTCTGCGCCAACCTTGCCGACGCTTACGTGGCGGCCAACGATATGCCACACGCAGCCCTCTGGTATCGCCGCGCATTGGTGCTTGCCGACTCGCTGAACCTTCCCGCCGCCGACTATGTAAGCCTCTACATGGGCCTCGGAAGGATATACACCAACCTCGGAGACTTCGACCTTGCGGCGCAATGTTACGCCACGGCTGACAGCAGTTTCAGTCTGATGCCGCTGAACATGAAACTTTATTTCCTGACAAACTACGGCAATTATTACTATTACACGGGTGACTACGCCTCTTCGCTCAAGGTGTTCCGCCGTATGGAAAAGACCATCGCGGATAACGGCTTGGGCAAAGACTATGACCTGTATCTCTGCCTAATCAACATGGCCGACCTCTATCTGAACCTTGATATGCCGCAAAAGGCACTTCAGGCACTCGACCCGGCCGAGGCATATTTTACCAAGATAGGCGACGAGACGGCCATATACTACGCCCATACGATACGGATGGGCCTCGCGCTGAAGTCCGGCGACACCGCCACCGTGAGCCGGATACTCGCCGGCGAGAGGCTGACTGCGCCGATAGACTTCAACATCGTCAACATACGACAGCGTTACTTGCGCGACTATTACGTGCGCCGGGGCGACTATGAGGCGGCCTACCGCAATCTCAGCGACAGCATTGTGCGCAACGATTCGCTTAAACACAACCTCGTGAATATGCGCGCCTCGGAGATAATGATGCGCTATGCGCAAGATACGCTGCGCCTGCATTACGAAATGGATATGCAGGCCAAGGATGCCGACATACGCACGGCAAGGCTCTGGATCTACGTGGGCGTGCTGCTAATCGTGGCCCTTGCACTGACGTTGCTTTACGGCTTCACTTTCTCGCGCAAGCGAAGGCTGCAACTGATGATGCAGCTTATGCAGTTGAGGCTGCTCAACGTGAGGTCGAGAATATCACCACATTTCATTTTCAACGTGCTCAACCGCCGTGTGGCCAAGGCTTCGCCTGAGGATGCGGCGGAGCTGGTTGCCCTCGTGAAGCTCATCAGGGCCAACCTGAATATGTCCGGAAAAGACTTCGTTCAGCTAAAAGAGGAGCTTGACTTCGTGCGCAGTTACGTAGCCATAGAGCGTGCCTCGCTCGGCGAGGAGTTCTCTTTTGAAATCAACACTCCGCCCGACAGTGTGCTTGACGGTGTGCAGGTACCGTCGATGTTTGTGCAAATACTTGTTGAGAATGCCATAAAGCACGGTCTGAAAGGGCGCAGCGGACCTAAGCGGCTGCGTGTGGACGTGGCCGTGGAAGATGCCGTGTGCCGCATTACCGTGACCGACAACGGAGCCGGTTTTGACATACGGCGCAGCGACCCTTCATCGACAAAGACTGGGATGAAGGTTATACGTAATACCATCGGAATGATAAACCACGGCAACAAGCGCAAGATAAGGCTCGGCGTGAGGAATATTGCCGGGCCGGACGGTGCGACGGCTGGCTGCGAGGTGACGCTCACCGTGCCGCAAGGCCTGAGGTCCGTATTGCCTGATTAACGTAAAACAAAGGAGGAAAGGATGAATGTAATAATAGTAGACGACACCAAGGAGGCTATCGACAGCCTCGCCGCGAAGCTGGGAAAATATCCCGGACTGACGCTGGCCGCCACAGCCATGAACGGCGAGGACGGCATAGACAAGGTGCTGAAATATAAACCTGAACTGCTGTTTTTGGACATGGAACTGCCTGACATGACCGGTATCGGCTTCCTTGAGCGTGTGAAGGAGACGTCGGACTTTTGGTGTTACGTGGTGATTTACACCGCTTATGACGATTATATGCTGCCGGCGTTCAGGAACAAGGTGTTCGACTTTCTGCTGAAACCTATCGACGACAGCGACCTTGACACTATAATGGAGCGCTTCTTCACCGACCGCGCCGCCGGCAATGACGCCCGCCGGGGGGCAGGACAGGCCAAGGCTAACGGCGGCAAGCTGCTGTTTTACACCAACGCCGTTGACTTCCGCCTCGTACAGATACGCGACATCTGCGTGTTCCGTTACGACCATGACGCCCGCGTGTGGACCGTGGTGGCGGCCGGCTGCGACCGTCCGTTGCGCCTGAAGCGTAATGTCAACAAGGACGCCATACTCGCGATAGACGACGGTTTCGTTCAAGTGAGCCAGAAGTGTATCATCAATATCAACTACCTGCTTGAGGTGCGTGACAACATCTGCCGCTTCTATCCGCCGTTCGACGGCATCGACGACGTTAAGGTCGGCCGCTTCTTCCGCCGTAAACTCATAAGCCGTTACAATTCGTTGTAGGTCGCCCGTCACCGCCGCAGCAGCGTCTTGCATTCTTGAATTTTTCAATACGTGTTGTCATTTGTGCCCTTTTACTTTGCAAAAGGGCACAAAACGCACGATAAAAGGGCACCTTTCGCAATACAAAAGGTGCCCTTTTATAATGCGTTGAACCACAATGCGTTACACGGCTGCATATTCCACGGTCTTCGGTATGCGCCTTGCAACCAGGTTTCCGTATATTTCCGATATGACGGCAAAAGTTTTGATATAAGTCAAAAATATCACGTTTTTCGGCATAAACATGACGTTTTATTTTGCTGTGTGCGCAAACAGCTGTATCTTTGCAACGTCAAAACAAGACAAATAGGTATTAGGTCAATAGGTATTTAAGTTATAAGGTATTAAACAAAGATTGTTATTTTAAGGATAACACCCATGCCGCGAGGCGTCGGTTGATAGGTTTAAGGTGAAAAGATTAATTTAGGTAACAGAAGAACAAACCCTGTTTGCTGTTTATACAGCAACAGGTTTCGGGGGTGGAGAAAGCATCAACACGGCCTCCGAATTTTTATGACAACGTTTCAAAATCAATATTATAACCGTGGCGTCCGCTCCTTAGTGTGCGGACGCTTATTTTATGCCCTTTAATGCGGATGGCTGAAACATATATTTTTGCCCCGCCATGCTTGTATATTTGACGTAAAAATATTAATTTCGCACGATGTTTTCAAACGACAAGAACAACGCGCTGCTTGCGATGATACGCAACGGCCAGGATATGAGCGGCGGCCAGATGCTGAACTTGATAGTGCAGCTCAGCGTGCCGTCGATACTCGCCCAGCTTACCACCATCGTGATGTTTTACATCGACGCCTCGATGGTGGGTGCGCTTGGCGCAAGAGCTTCGGCCTCGATAGGCATAGTGGAGTCTACAACGTGGCTTTTCGGCGGTCTGACGTCCGCCGCCGCGCTGGGCTTTTCGGTGCAGGCCGCCCACTTCATCGGCGCCAACGATTTCGAGAAAGCGCGCCAGGTGTTCCGCCAAGGGCTTATGGCCACGGCGCTGTTCACCATCCTGCTCACGTCGATATGTGTGGCCATAGCCGGCCCGCTGCCACGGTGGTTGGGCGGAGGTGAGGACATCCGGGCCGACGCCACGGCCTATTTCTCGATATATTGTCTTTCGCTGCCCGTTTACCAGATAGGCATCCTCTCGTCAAGTATGCTTAAATGTTCGGGCAATATGCGCGTTCCGAGCCTTATGAGCATACTGATGTGCCTGCTCGACGTGGTGTTCAATTATTTCTTAATCTACGAGACGCGCCCCGTTACACTCTTCGGCACGGAGGTTACGATGCCCGGCGTGGGTATGGGAGTGCCCGGCGCGGCCCTCGGCACGGCCTTGGCCTACATTGTCACGGGCGTGATGCTGATATGGTTCGCCACGGTTAAGTCGCCCGAACTGTCGCTCAAGAACGAGAAATGGACGTTTGCGCCGATGTGGAACTACCTGCGCAACGCTGCAAAAGTAAGCCTCCCGATGGGTGCGCAGTACGTTATGATGAGCGGGGCGCAGATAGTGAGCACCATGATTGTGGCTCCCTTGGGCAACATCGCCATAGCCGCCAACACGCTGGCCATAACAGCCGAGAGCCTTTGTTATATGCCGGGCTACGGTATCGGCGATGCCGCCACGACGCTGGTAGGCCAGAGCATCGGTGCCGGACGCCACCGCTTGGCGCGCAGTTTCGCTTACCGCACTGTGTTCCTCGGCATGGGCGTCATGGCATTCATGGGCGCCGTGATGTACATCTTCGCGCCGGAGATGATTGGGGTGATGACGCCCGACGAGCAAGTAAGGCTGCTCGGAAGCCAGTCGTTGCGCATAGAAGCCTTCGCCGAGCCCATGTTCGCCGCCGCGATAGTTACTTACAGCGTGTGCCTTGGAGCCGGCGACACCCTGCGTCCGGCCTGTATGAACTTAGCCTCAATGTGGCTTGTGCGCCTCACTCTCGCCGCATATCTCGCCCCCACTTACGGTCTGCGCGGCGTCTGGATGGCTATGGCCGTGGAGCTGACGTTCCGTGGCACCATCTTCCTCATCCGCCTCTTCAGCGGCAAGTGGATGAAGAAGGGGTTTAAATAGAAAAGGAGTTAAGAAGTTATGTAGTAAAGGAGTTAAGACAATACCATTTTGCCGATATTTCTTAGATAGGCCGCCAAGCATTTGTCTTAACTCCTTTACTACATAACTCATTAACTCCAAGATTTAGTTTCTAATCTTTTCCTTAGCCTTTTCAAATCCTTCTACGAGTTCTTTCATCACTTCGGCGACGGGTTTCACGGCATTGACTGCTGCTGCGGCTTGCCCAATCTCAAGTTCACCGCCGTCAATGTCACCCTCGAAGATGCCGCGTTTCGAGGCCGCACGGCCCAGTATGGCGCGCAGTTCGTCGGCAGTGGCGCCGCCGTCTTCGGCCTCTTTCACCTTGTCATACAGCGAGTTCTTAACCAGTCGGGTAGGGGCTATCTTCTTGAGGCACAGCATAGTGTCGCCCTCTTGCAGCGAGATGCACCGCTGTTTGAACGCTTCGGCAGCCGAACTCTCATCTGTCAAGGCGAACAGGGTGCCTATCTGAACGCCCTCCGCGCCGAGAACCATCGACGCAAGGATGGCTTCGCCCGACGCAATACCGCCCGCGGCGATGAGCGGCAGGCTTGTGGCGCGGCGCACTTGGGGGATGAGCGTCATCGTGGTAGTCTCCTCACGGCCGTTGTGCCCACCGGCCTCGAAGCCCTCGGCGACAACAGCATCGACGCCGGCCTCTTCGCATTTGAGGGCGAACTTGCTGCTCGACACCACGTGGGCGACTTTAATTCCGGCCTCGTGGAGCATGGGTGTAAACTTCTTCGGGCTGCCGGCGGATGTGAAGACAATTTTCACGCCGCTGTCGATAATGAGCTTCATGAGGGTGTCTATTTCCGGATACATCAGCGGCACGTTGACGCCCCAGGGCTTATCCGTGGCCTCGCGCATCTTGGCGATGTGTTCCGCGAGGGTGTCGGGGTGCATGGAGCCGGCTCCGAGCAGTCCCAGTCCGCCGGCGTTGCTCACCGCCGAGGCCAGCCGCCAGCCGCTGCACCATACCATTCCGCCTTGCACTATGGGGTACTTTATGCCGAAAAGTTCGGTAATCCTGTTGTTTTCCATAATCGTTTGGTTTTAAGAATAAGTACTATTGGGCACAAAGATAGGGCTTTTACCCTGGAAATCCAAGTTGAAAGCCCTTATTATATAGTTAAAGTAATTTTTATTAGAAGTTAAAGTTTATTGTCAGATGGGGAACCAGATGAACACGGCGGCGTCCCACAGGGCGTGTGACACGATGATGGCCGGGAACCTTTCGGGGAACAGGCGGTAAAGTCCGCCCCAGACAACGCCCGCAACCAACGCCGCCATTACGAGCATGAAGTTGCACGAACCTGCGTGGACGGCGGCATATAACAGCGTGGCTGCGGCGAAACCGGCGTTGGCTCCGAAGCGCGCCGACAGCGTGCGCTGCACGTAACCGCGCCAATATATCTCCTCGGCTGGGCCTATCAGGGCTATCATCAGCACCGAGAGCACCCACGGGTCGGCACCGTGCTTCACGCCATATATGGCGTCAACCTGCGGGCGGGCGAAAGAGAACAGCATGGCCGACACCTTGTCGCCTGTCCAGAACACGGCCCAGAGCACGGCGGCGATGGCCACTCCGAGTGCAATATTTTGCAAATTCCACCGTGTGTGGCGCCACCATCCGGGGCAAAACACAGTGGAAAGCACGCTGAGCGTGAGTGCGGAGCACGTCATCATCAGCCAGAAATTGACGTGCGGGGCTGTGGCGGGCGAGAACATCACCGTCCAGAGCACGGCGGCGAGCAGCAGCGTAAGCACCAACCTCCTCATGACGCCACCTCCGATAAAACGAACGATACGGCCAACAACAGGCTGAAGACTAATTGCAGGCGTGCCGTGGCCTCGTCGAGCGTGGCTATCGCCGCGGCTCCTTTTTTGAAATAGCCCGCAGCCACGCGGACGTTGCTTATGGCGGGCAGGGCGGCAAGCCACGTCAGCAGACACCATACAGGCAGCACACCGCCGGCAACGCAGCCGCTGAGCCACAAGAACGGGAACAGCACCTCGAAGCAATAGACCCACACAGAGGCGCGTCCGCCCATACGCATGGCCGGCGTGGAGATGTGGGCGCGGCGGTCGGTGTCGATGTCGCGCAGGTTGTTGCAGTGCAGTATGGCCACGGTGATAAGTCCTATTGGCACGGCGATGTAAAGCACGCGCCAGTCGAAGAGGAGCGTCGTGGCGTAAACGGTGCCTATGGTGGGCAACAGGGCATAGGCCATGAATATCACATAGTCGCCGAGGGCCTTGTATTTCAGGGGCGGATAGAGCACGGAGCACAGCAGGCCGCCGAGTCCCACATAGAGCAGCGGCAGCCCCGTGCGCAGCAGCAGGCCGACGCCGCCGAGCAGGGCCACGGCCAGCAGGACCGTCGACAGGCGGAAAATCTCCTGCGGGGTGAACTGTCCCGTAGTCATGGTGCGCACACCGAAGGTGTCGCCGGCGTCAACCTCGCGCTTGTAGTCGAAGTAGTCGCTCCAGGTGTTGCCTGCCGCGTGGAACACGATGATGTTCACCAGTGCCCACACGCCGTTCGCCCAGTCAACGTTGTCGTGTGTGGCGAATAGGTAGCCGAGAGTGGCCACTACCGGCATTGCCGACGCCGGGAACGACCACGGACGCACGGCCGTAAGCCAGTCGCGCATAGAATGTTTCATTGTCATTGATTAACGTTTGTTCACTTTACGGTTGTTCAGGGCGCAAAGTTATACATTTTACCCGAATAACGCTACCGCGGACAGCACTTTTTAAGTACCCAGAGTGCTTTTTGTAACGACACGTTGCGGAGCTTCTGCCGTCAGCCTTAATCCGTATAGTGTCTTGATATTCAATGAGTTGCCGTGAAAGCAAAAGGCTGCGGCGTCATACCGGCACGCCGTCGCGTTGCGGGCGATTTCTAAAAGGATGCCTTTTGCATTGCGATTGGTGCCCTTTTAGGATGTAAAAGATGCCCTTTCAGCGTGCGAAAGGTGCCCTTTTGGAAAGTGAGCCGTTAAGGATTTTTTGCCTTAAAAATATTTATCGTGATTTTACTTTTCGCTTTTTGTCAGGTCAGATAGGTAAACGGTCGTCAAAATCGACGCGGAAACAGAGATTTTTCACATAATTATATAACCCTGAAAACAAACGACTATGAAAATTTTTCAGACAGTGAAAATAACGATTATCGCCGTCATCGGGGCGTTGCTATGTACCGGGTGTGTGGTGCACCGGGATCATCCGAAGCCGCCGCGCCACAAGAAACATCACAAGAAACCGAAACCGCGACACCACCGTCCGCCGCATCCTCATGCCTCGATATATACGGCTCCGACGGGGGCAACGTATTATTTGAGTTAAGAGTTAAGAATTAAGAGTTAAGAAAAACAGCTTCGTTGCATATTTCTTAACTCTTAACTCTTAATTCTTAACTCTTAATTCTTAACTTCCTTCGTGCTGCGGTTCAGCTGGTAAATGGCCGGCAGGAGTATGAACATCGAGAACACGAAAGACAGCACCATGTTGTTAGTGTTGCCGCCGAAAATGTCGTGCAGGCTCATGTCTGCGGCGAAGGGAAACAGCTTGTAGACCGAATACGCCACGGTGTTGTTCACCCAATGGAGCACTACGCCGGGCAGGATGCTCCCCGTGCGGTAATACATCCAGCCGAGAAGCAACCCCATGAGGAAGGCATGGGGCATCTGGGCGGGGTTACCGTGGACGATGGCGAAGGCTGCGGCGGATATGGCTATGGCCGCCCAATGGCTCTTAAACGCTCCCAGAAGCGAGCGCAGCACGGCTCCGCGCAGCGCGGCCTCCTCTGCGAATGGTGCAAGGATGCACAGTACGAAGTAGCCGTAGCGGTTGTCCATTATAATTTTGAGCGTGTCGCCGGACAGGTCTGGCAGTCCAGGCAGAAGCTCTTGCAGCCATGCCGAGGGTATGATTGTGCCGACGGCGGCCACGGCACACCAGAAGAACACGCCCCAGGGACGGGTGCGGAGGTAGGTTGGCGACATCGGCGCAAACCGGCGCCAGGCGAACAGACCGATAATCGCCGCGCTTGAGACGGCCGACGCTGCGACCATCATATCAGGCGTGACGAAGCCCTGGCTGCCGCCGCCAAAGGCGCGGAGCACGTCATCAAAGCTGTTGCCCGTGACTGACATCCATACGGAATAGACGGTCCACGTGGCCACGAACATCACTAATATGAAATAAAAAAGATATAATAATGCTTTCTTCATATCTTGTCTTGTAATTATTAATATTTCATTCCTCTTCGGTTAAAGCCCTGACTGCCGCCTCGCGGTCGGCCTCCAACTGCTCCGTCAGCTTGGCTGCGGAGCTGAACTTGTGCTCGCCGCGCAGCTTTTTCACAAACTTCACGCTTACTTCGTGGCCGTAAATGTCGCCGCTGAAACCGAAGATGTTAACCTCAAGCGTAGTGCCGGTGCCGTTGAACGTTGGCCGCGTGCCTATGTTCATCATGCCTCCGGCTAAGCGTGCGCCGCCGTCTATTGATACGTGCACGGCGTAGACGCCGGCTTCGGGCACGAGCTTCAGCTTGTCGGCCACGTCGATGTTGGCCGTGGGGAAACCCAGTTTGCGACCTTCGTGGTATCCGCTTACCACCCTGCCGTGCAGCTCGTAATGGCGGCCGAGGCACATTGCGGCCATCGACACTTCGCCCGCCGAGAGGAAAGAGCGTATTACCGACGAACTGACTTGCACGCCGTTGAGTACGAAGACGTCTGCGCGCACAACGTCGATGCCTAATTCGCGGCCATAGCGCGCATAGTCTTCAAAACATTCTGAACGGTTGTGGCCGAAGCGGTTGTCGTATCCGGTTATCAGTTTGCGCACGTTGAGCCGTTCACGCAGCACGCTTTTCATGAAGTCGTAGGCCGAAAGCCCGGCCAGTTCCTCGTCGAAATGCAGCATCACACAGTGGTCAACGCCCGTTGCCTTGATAAGTGCCGCCTTCTCGTCGGCGGTTGTGAGCAGACGCGGTTGGCAGTCTTTGTGGAGCACCAAACGCGGGTGGTGGTCGAAAGTCACCACCATCGACTGCATACCGCACTTTGCTGCGCAGTCAATAACGTTCTTTATCAGGAACTTGTGGCCACGGTGTACGCCGTCGAAAAAACCTATCGTGGCAACTGATTTGTCATACATGGTTGAGAGATTGTAAATTGTTTGGCTTCACCTTTATTGTATATGAAAATCCGCAATCATCCTACTGTTGTAAGATAAGCATGAATTGACTAAGCAGATGTCCTTAACTTCTTAGCTGTCAAGGGAAGCGATAACAGCTTTAACTCCTTTAGTCGCTGATTAATGGGAGCTTTGCGGACATTCATTTTATTATATAAGGCCTTGCGCCGGACGGTCGCTGCGGTGTCAAGTCACAGTTGTGAGAGCCATTCGTCGCCGTCAGTTGTGTGCACGGCCTTGATGCCTAACTGCTCCGCAGCGGCACAGTTGGCTGCCGAGTCGTCGATGAACATCGTCTCACAGGCGTCCATGCCGGCGTCGCAGAGTACCTCGCGGAAGATTGCTTCGTCGGGTTTCAGCAGGTGCATCCTGTAAGACAGGTAGTTCTTTTCAAAGTAGTCGTCTACCGTCAGGCCGTCTTGCGTGAAGTAATCTTCCGCAGCCTTGCGCCAGTGTATCGGGTTGGTGTTGCTCAAGAGCACGAGCCTGTACGTCCGTTTCAGCTCGGCTATCTTGGCGAGACGCCGCCGGGGAATGCCGGTCAGCAGTGCGTTCCATGCGCCGCAGATGTCGTCGTCTGACGCAGTACACCCCGGACAGGCGCGCCGCACTGCATCGCAAAACTCGCTAATGCCCGTAAGTCCAACCTCAAGGTCGTGGAAAAGATCCTCCTGCCGGCACTCGTCTACATATGCGGCGATGGCCCCGGCGCCTATCCGCGTGAACGCGTCGATGCAACGCTTGCGGTCAAGGTCGACGAGGACACCGCCGAAATCAAATATGATGTTACGCATTCTTGGCTTTCAGACGTTTCACTATTCGCCACAACTCGCCAATCCACATCACCAAAGAGGTGGAGGCTATGATGACAGCCCACTCCTTCAGCGAGAGCGGGTCGGTGCGGAACATTGCGCCGCCGAACGTTACTATGAGCCACTGTCCGCCCAAGATGATGAGCAGGACGAGCAGAAGGCCGTTGTCGTGGGTGAAGGCGTGGAAGGCTGAATGGTTGGAGCCGAAGGCTTTGGCGTTAAACAAGTTCCAGAACTGGAGCATCACAAACGTGGTGAAGAACAGCGAGAGCTCGTGTACGTGCAGGTCGCCCTCCGACTGGTTGCAGTGGATAAGGAAGGCGAACAGCACGGCGAAGAACGCCACGCCGATGCCAATGATGCCTTTAGCCATGCCCGGAGTGATGATAAAGTCGCTCTGTTTGCGCGGTTTGTCTTTCATAACCTCGCGCGACGGGGGCAGCGAGGCCAGGGCCAAGGCTGCGAAAGTGTCCATTATGAGGTTTACCCAAAGTATCTGCGTAACGGTGAGCGGAAGCTCAGTTCCTATCATCGAACCACCCAAGACAAGCAGCAGCGCGGTGACATTGACCACGAGCTGGAAGAAGAGGAAACGCTGTATGTTCTTGTAAAGCGAGCGTCCCCACATCACGGCATTTACTATGCTGCGGAACGAGTCGTCAATGAGTGTCATGTCGCTGGCCTCTTTTGCCACCGATGTTCCGGAGCCAAGCGAGAGGCCTACGTGGGCGTGATGCAGGGCGGGGGCGTCGTTGGTACCGTCACCGGTGACTGCAACGACGGCGTTGTGCTTCTGCAACAGGTTGACAAGGCGTTGCTTGTCGGTAGGCCTTGCACGGCTCATCACACGCAGTTTGGGCACAAGCTCAAACGCCTTTTCATCGGAAAGGGCGGCGAAGTCGGGGCCGGTGATTTGAGCTTCGGCGGGCGTATCATTGTCCCATATACCTATCTGGCGGGCTATCTCGATAGCCGTGGCCGACGTATCGCCTGTGACAATCTTCACTTGTATCCCCGCGCTGATGCATTGCTTCACTGCATCGGGCACGTCGGCGCGTATCGGGTCGCTTATCGCTGTAACGGCCTGGAATGTCAGTTTCGGCCCGGCTGCTATTGTGCCGAGATCAGCTTGTTCGCCGTCAGCCAGTTCACGGTAAGCGAAAGCCAGTGTGCGCATGGCTTGGTTCTGGTATCCGCGCAGGCGTTCGCCGATTTCCTTGCGCTCGGCGTCAGACAAGTCGCACATTGAGGCGATGATTTCGGGTGCGCCCTTGACCATCAGTATGCGCTTGCCGGCCACCCGTCCGACGGTTGCCATGTACTTGCGCTCGGTGGAGAACGGCAGCTGTGCCTCGATGTATTCGTCTTTCCTAAGACTCTTATAGTCAATGCCGTGCTTTTCAAGCCACAGCAGCAATGCTATCTCCGTAGGATTGCCGATGCCTTTACCGCCCTCGCTGTCGAGATGGGCCGTGGTGTTCAGAGCTATCGCCGGGCTGAAAAGGGACTCGTCATCGGCGTATTGTTTCATATCGGCCACTTGCATTTTGTTCTGCGTCAGGGTACCGGTCTTGTCGGTGCAAATCACCGTTACGGCACCCATAGTCTCGCAAGCGTGCAACTTGCGTACAAGGTTGTTGTTCTTCAACATACGCCTCATGTTGAGCGCAAGGCTCAGTGTCACGGCCATAGGCATACCCTCAGGCACGGCCATCACTATCAGCGTGACGGCCATCATGAAGTAATTCAGCACAACGATAGCCATACTCAGGTAGTCGCCCGAAGCCCAAACGCCGTCAGCGTCGACGATTATGTCGCGGCCGAGGAATATGACGAAAGCAGCAACGGATATGCCGATACCAAACTTGCTGATGAGCTTCGCCAGCTTGTCTAACTGTATGTTGAGCGGCGTCTTTACCGAAGTAATCTCCGTACTTGCACGCGACACCTTGCCAATCTCCGTTGCGTCGCCGACCTCAGACACTTGGAACGTGCCGCGGCCGTTCATCACCATCGTGCTGCGTAGCACCTTCGACGACGGGTAAGTGGCTTCCGTGTCATTCTTCGACGGGTCGGCGTGCTTGGTGATTATAGGCTCGCCGGTAAGCGACGACTCGTCAATCTGCAGGTCGGTAGACTCGATTAGCGTGCCGTCAGCCGGTATTTCGTCACCTACCTCTATAATAACGACGTCTCCGACAACGACGTCTTTCCTCGCAATCTCAACCACTTTGCCGTCACGCCTCACCTTGACGGGCGATTCTTCGCCCAGCGCAGTAAGCACGTTGAACTTCTTGGCGGCGTCCATCTCAAACCAAAAACCGATTGACGTGGCCAGGATTATGGCCAGGATTATGCCGATAGTCTCAATGTATTCGCCCTTGATGCTTGCCAATGCGAGCGACACAACAGCGGCCACAAGCAAAATCTTGATAATCGGATCCTTGTATTTTTCAAGGTAAAGTTTCCACAGTGGAGTTCTCTTTGGAGGTGTAAGCGTGTTTTCACCGTGCTCCTGACGGCTCTTTGACACTTCGCTGTCCGTCAAGCCCCTTGGACTTCCTAACAGCGGATTAATCTCGTTGCTCATTTATCAATTAAGAAATGATTAAGTTAATACCGGTTGCAAATTTAACACAAATAGTCGATATAAGTCGCCGCCAGTAAGCATTATCACGCAAATTTAACGTATCTTTCCATATTTTATGTCTCTATCCGCACACCCGTGTGTGCCTCTCGGTTATTTCCATATTATTCTAATCACTTTTTCTCTAATAATTCTCATGTTGCCTCCCGGTCGTTTCATCACTGTAGCATGGCTTTTTCCGAGTTTTCATCCAGTTTTTCATGTTTTTACACATATTTTGCCGAAAAAATTTGGCAGTTTGCCCAAATAACCGTACCTTTGCACACGAAATCACGACCTTATCAAGGTTTGATTAGGGCTTTTAGCTCAGTTGGTTAGAGCAACAGACTCATAATCTGGAGGTCCCAGGTTCAAGCCCTGGATGGCCCACGTTGAAAATCAGGCACTTACGAGAAATCGCAAGTGCTTTTTTCTTTGTCTGCGTAAACAATGCGTAAACAAACGGTTTGAGTTGGCTCT
>CALUGX010000032.1 GCA_944320285.1 uncultured Prevotella sp. | reverse complement strand
GCCGAGCGGTTCTCGGCTGCGAGGCGGCAGATTAGTTCGCCGGCCACGACGAGCGTCTCCTTGTTGGCCAGGCATATTTTCTTGTGTGCCCTGATGGCGTGGATTGTCGGGCTCAGGCCGGCAAAGCCCACCATCGCCGTGAGCACCATGTCTATTGGTTCGGCCTCCACTATTTCGTCTATGGCTTGCTTTCCGGCGTAGACTTTTATGTCGGGAAGGTCGGCCAGCAGGCCTTTCAGCTCGTCGTATCTGGTCTCGTTGGCGATTACCACGGCCGCCGGTTTAAACTCGCGTGCCTGTCTTGCAAGCTCGTCAACCCTGTTGTTGGCCGTCAGGCAGTAGACCTCGTACAGGTCGGAGTGCTCCCTGATTACTTGCAAGGCCTGCGTCCCGATGGAGCCTGTAGAACCGAGGATGGCTATTTGTTTTCTCATATATCTTGTGTTGAACACGTTTCTTGTCATTTGCCGTGCGTCAGCGCGGCGGTTGTCAGCCCAAGTCAAGCAACCCTTCGGGCAAGCTGACCCTTATTTTGCGGTTTTCGGCGTCCACGGCCTGTATGAATTCGTCGGCTGCGGGCAGCAGCAGTTCGCTTCCGTCGTGTGTCTCTACGCCGAAAAGTACGTTTTCCGTGGCGTCATCAACATACTTCAGTATGCCTATTGGCCTGTCGCCGTCATCGGCATTGACTACCTCGAAGCCCTTAAGCTCGTCCCATGTCAGTTCGTTTTCGTCGCGGTCGGAGAGTTTTTTTTGGAAATATACGTCGCAGCCCGTCAGCTCCTGGGCTTGCTCCTTCGTGTCGATGTCGCAGAATTTCACCAAGGCTGTCTCGCCACTCTTGAAGCGGTATTCGTCCATGAAGAACGGCACGAGGATGCCGTCAACCATCAGCACGAGGTAATCGGCATCGACGCGGTCGAACACGTCATCGCTGAACATCAGCGAAACCTCGCCTTTCACGCCGTGCGGCTTGCCTATCTTGCCTATCTTGTAAACTTCTTCTTCCTTTATCATCTTTTATTTAGTTGACAAGTTGACGAGTGACGAGCAGACAAGCCCCTTTGTTTAGTTGACGAGTTGACAAGTGGCTTCTTGTCTCTCGTCTGCTTGTCCCTCGTTCCTCGTCTGCTAAAGAAACTTGTTATTCGTCCGCTCGTTTGCTTGTCACTCTTCTTATTCTTGCTCCGAGGGCTTTGAGGCGCGCCTCGATGTCCTCGTATCCGCGGTCGATTTGCGCTATGTTGTCTATCTGGCTGGTACCGTTGGCACTCAGTGCGGCTATCAGCAGGGCTATGCCGGCGCGGATGTCGGGGCTCGTCATGCGGCCGGCGCGCAGCCGTTTTTCGTGGTCGTGGCCTACCACTACGGCCCGGTGTGGGTCGCAGAGTATTATTTGTGCGCCCATATCGATTAGTTTGTCAACGAAGAACAGGCGGCTCTCGAACATCTTTTGGTGGAACAGCACGCTGCCGCGCGCCTGTGTCGCCACGACGAGCAGCACCGAGATGAGGTCGGGCGTCAGCCCCGGCCACGGTGCGTCGGCCAGTGTCATGATGGAGCCGTCGATGAACGACTCTATTTCGTAGTGCTCCATACGCGGGATTACGATGTCGTCGCCCTCCACCTGCACGCTAACCCCGAGCCGGCGGAAGGCTTCGGGGATGATGCCGAGGTTGCGCACCGACACGTCCTTGATGCGGATGCCGTCGCCCACCATAGCCGCCATGCCTATGAACGAGCCCACTTCAATCATGTCGGGCAGTATTTTGTGCGCCGCTCCGTGCAGGCTCTCCACGCCTACAATGGTGAGCAGGTTCGAGGCTATGCCGCTGATGCGTGCCCCCATGTGGTTGAGGAGGTGGCACAGCTGTTGTATGTATGGTTCGCACGCGGCGTTGTATATTGTCGTAGTGCCGGGGGTTAGCACGGCGGCCATGATGATGTTGGCCGTGCCCGTGACGGATGCCTCGTCGAGCAGCATATAGCAGCCCTTGAGCCGGCTGCCGTCTATCTCAAACGTTCCGCGTTCGTCGTTGTGTGAGAATGTGGCACCTAAATGTTTGAAGCCGAGGAAGTGGGTGTCGAGTCGTCTGCGGCCGATTTTGTCGCCGCCGGGCTTCGTCACGACGGCCTTGCCGAAGCGGGCCAGCAGGGGGCCTATCATGAGCACGCTGCCGCGGAGCGATGAGCATTTGCGTATGAACTCGTCGCTCTCAAGGTAGTCAAGGTTGATGTCTCTGGCGCGGAACAGGTAGTCGTTGCGCCCGGTGCGCTCCACCTCAACGCCTATGTCTACGAGCAGTTTTATGAGGTTCTGGACGTCGAGGATGTCAGGTATGTTGCTGATTTTCACCTCGTCGGCCGTGAGCAGCGAGGCGCAGATTACTTCCAGCGCCTCGTTCTTTGCTCCTTGCGGCACTATGGTGCCGCTCAGTGCGTGTCCGCCCTCTATGATGAAAGATTCCATTATGCCTGTTTTAGTGTCTGTTAGCGTATGCCCGGCGTGTCATTTCTTTTTGTTGCGCCGCCTTTCTCCCGGCTCTTTCATGTTGCCTATGTTGAATTTGAACTTGTCGAGGTCGAGCTGGACTTTTCCGTCGGTGAAGCGTGCCAGGTCTGACGCTATTTTCTCGTCGTCGCTTGAGCCGTGGCTCCATTGTATCAGGTTGCGCTTCATTTGGTTGGCCGTGAGCCTTACCAGCTCGTCGCGCTCAGGTCCGGGTTCCATGCCCTTGAGTTTCTCGAACAGTTCAAACACCATGCTCCCGTAATGTTTTATCGGGTTGGTCTGTTTGGGGTAGCCCATCGGTTGCGGCTTGTTCATGATGCTTTTCGCCTCGTTTATGTCTACGGGATAGTCGATGTCGAGCTTGAAGTTGCTCATTATCGCCAGATGGTCCCATAGCTTCTGTTCGCTGTCGGCGTTGTCGTGCGTCTGTGGCGACATCCTTTCCATGATGCCTATTATGGTCTTGGCACATTGCTGCCTTTCTTCTTTCGTGGGCAGCGTTATGGCGTAGTCTACCATCTTCTGCACCTCGCGCCCGTATTCGGGCAGTATCAGTTGTTCACGCTGGGTGTTATAGTCAAGTCCTTCGATGTTCATCTTTCTTTATTGATTAAATACCCACCCCCGCCCTCCCCAAGGGAGGGAGCTTGATATGCTCACGCCCTCATTCCCTACGGGGACTTAGGGCATTGCTCTACCCGCTAAGCGGCGGCGTATTCGTTTTTTTATTTGTCTTGTTTTATTTTATTATTACCCAATCATATCAGGCTCCCTCCCTTCGGGAGGGGTGGGGTGGGTGTTTGGGGTATTTATTTACAACAGTTTCTTTGGCGTCTTCGCCACGAAGTCTTTAAGGTAGAACGGCACGAAGTAGGCCACGTCCTCGAAGCGGCCTTCGGCCATACGCTTTTCGGCTATCGGCATCATGTTCTTGGCCAACGGCTCGATGCCTTTTATAAGCCGGGCGTTCGGGTGGGCGATGACGTCGAAGCATTTACAAGCCCCGTTGCCGAAGAAGCACACCGTGCCGCGGTCTAAATACTCCTTGTATGTGTCGCCGTCCACCACGTCGGCCCGGACGCTTCTGACCTCGCGCAGGGCGCGGTCGTAAACGCCGGCGTAAACCTCCATGCGGCGTGCGTCGAGCATGGGGCACAGCAGCGTGTCGTCATCGAGCTCGTCGTGCCCTAATAACACCGGCACGGCCATCAGTTCGAGCGTGGGCACGGCTATCAGCTTTGCGCCGCGTCCGTAGCACACGCCCTTGGCCATCGACACGCCGATACGCAGGCCCGTGTACGAACCGGGCCCGCAGCTTACGGCCACGGCGTCGAGCGGTATGGAACGGCTGTCGATGTAAGACAAGGCCTCGTCAACGAACGACCCCAGGCGCACCGCGTGGTTAGGCCCGCAATGGTCTTCCTTGTTCAGCAGACATTCACCGTCACGGCTCACGGCCACCGAGCATACGTCGGTGCTTGTTTCAATGTTCAATATACACGGCATAAATAGGGAATAACTTTTTAAATAAGTGCAAAAATACGCTTTTTTCCGAATAAATATGTACTTTTGCATAAATTTAACTACATATATCGTATGATACAGTCAATGACGGGTTACGGCAAGTCGGTCGTAACTTTCAACGAGAAGAAAATCCATATTGAGATTAAGTCGCTTAACAGCAAAGCGTTGGATCTTTCAACGCGCATAGCGCCCCTCTACCGCGAGAAGGAGATGGAGGTGCGCCAGGCCGTAGCCGCCGTGTTGCTCCGCGGCAAGATTGACTTCACCATCTGGGTGGAGAAGGACGCCGCCGCCGATGCTTCGCATATCAACGGCGCATTGGTGAGCGATTATTACCGGCAGATAACAGAGATAGCCGCCACCACGGGCCTGCCCGTGCCGCAAGACTGGTTTGGCACGTTGCTGCGCCTGCCCGACGTCATGGCAAAGACTGAAGTGGAGGAGCTTTCTGCCGACGAGTGGGCCGCCGTGCGCCACGGAGTTGACGCGGCCCTGGCCGCCCTTGTGGAGTTCCGTACGCAGGAGGGAACCGCACTCTGCAAGAAGTTCACCGAGAAGATTGACAACATCGCGGCCCTGCTGGCCTCGATAGAGCCTTACGAGAAGTCGCGCGTCGAGAAAATCCGCGCCCGCATCGTAGAGGGCCTGAAGCAGATACCCGACGTGGAGTATGACAATAACCGGCTGGAGCAGGAGCTCATTTACTACATAGAGAAGCTTGACATCAACGAGGAGAAGCAACGGCTGGCCAACCATCTGAAATACTTTCGCGAGACGATGGACGACGCGCCGGGGCAGGGAAAGAAGCTCGGCTTCATAGCCCAGGAGATGGGGCGCGAAATCAACACCACCGGCAGCAAGAGCAACAACGCCGAGATGCAGAACATCGTGGTGAAGATGAAAGACGAACTGGAACAGATAAAGGAACAGGTGCTTAACGTGCTGTGACGGCAAGGCCCTTACGTGAGAGGGCATCCATTGCACTGCAAAATGCCGCCGGTTGCAGCCCGAAAGGGCATCTTTCGCACGGCAAAACACGGCAGTTGGTAACTTGTTGACAGTCAATGCCCTACACTTACCCGTTCAACCCAATCAAAAAAACTACCAACCCATGCAAGGAAAAGTAATAATTTTCTCCGCTCCCAGCGGCAGCGGAAAGAGCACGATAATAGGTAAGCTGATGGCGCACGCCGAACTGCGCATGGCGTTCAGCATATCATGCACGAGCCGCCCGCCGCGCGGCACGGAGCGCGACGGAGTGGAATACTTCTTCGTCACGCCCGACGAGTTCCGCCGCCGCATCGCCGCCGGCGACTTCCTTGAGTACGAGGAAGTCTACAACGACCGTTATTACGGCACGCTCAAGAGCCAGGTGGAGCGGCAGCTGGAGCGCGGCGAGAACGTCGTGCTCGACGTTGACGTGAAAGGAGCGTGCAACATCAAGCAGCACTACGGCAGTCGCGCCCTTAGCCTGTTCATCCAGCCGCCGTCAATCGACGAGCTGCGCCGCCGCCTCGAAGGGCGCGGCACCGACGCCCCGGCCGTCATAGAAGACCGCCTCGCCCGTGCCGGGTTTGAGCTGACGTTCGCCCCACGCTTCGACCGCGTGATAGTCAACGACAGCCTCGACCGCGCCGTCGCCGAGGCTTACGCCGCCGTGAAAAGCTTTTTAAGTGAAGGGCGGAAAAGTGAAGAGTGAAAAGTGAAGACTGAAGAGTGAAAAATCCAATATCATCGTCATTTGTTTCCCGGTATTCTCAGCACTCCCGGTTCTTCCATTAATCCCAATCCTCCCAGCAGCCAATGCCAAAAATCGGAATATTCGGGGGCTCGTTCAATCCCGTGCACAACGGCCATATTGAGCTTGCGCGCCGTCTGTTGACCCTTGCCGGCCTTGATGAAATATGGTTCGTAGTCTCTCCGCAAAACCCCTTCAAGCAAGGCGAACCCTTGCTTGACGACCACCTGCGCCTCCGCATGGTAGAGCTTGCCCTTGAGGGCGAACCGCGCATGAAGGCTTCCGACTGTGAGTTCTCGCTTCCCCGTCCGTCGTATATGTGGCTTACGCTACAGTCACTGTCGCAGACGTATCCCGACTGCAAGTTCGTACTTCTCATCGGCGCCGACAACTGGGTGCGCTTCACCGAGTGGCGCGCCTGGCGCGACATCCTCGCCTCCCACCGCGTAGTTGTCTATCCGCGCGAGGGCACACCCCTCGACCCCTCCACTTTCCCGCCCGGCGTCACCCTCGCCGACACCGGCCTCATTCCCGGCAGCAGCACGGAGGTGCGCCGCCGTATCGTTTCAGGACGGTCACTTGCCGGCCTCGTGCCACCCGCCGTGGCCCGGTTTATCAAGGAAAACAAGCTGTATCTTTAGGAGCTGTTTTTTTATTTTTGCAGAGCTTATTTCCATGTCGTTGGAAATAAGGTTTGAAATGTATCCCTCCGCAGTGCCATTTCTTCCATTTTGTAAACGCTTGTATCCATACTTGCTTCTTCTCCCTGTAAATAGGTGTATGGTATAAAAAAAGCGGGCGCGCAATTATTGCGCGCCCGCCCGGCATTAATGAAAACTCTTTTTAATGTATTCGCATTATTACTTCATTACCTTAACGGCCTTGCTTGTGCCGTCGGCATACTTCTCAACCTTGATGCTTACGCCCTTCTCGGCTGCGCTGATGCGGCGGCCTGACAAGTCGTAGTATTCTACAGATACGGCTTCCTTGTCGGTTGAAGTCTCAACGTTGTTGATGCCTGTGGGAACAGGTGCGCTGATTTCAAAGTTGCAGTATTTGTAATCCACATAAGCGTGGATTCCGTCAGAAGAGTAACCACTGTAGATGTAATCGCCAGAATCCTGCGTGTAGGAACCGTCAAAATTGGCTGTAAATATACTTCTTCTATTGAAATCCCATGCAGTGAAACTATTGCTGTTGATGTGCATCGCGTGTCTTGTGTCAAGATACTGGCTCATGGCCTGAATGTCGGATGTCCCTTCGTAGTGGTACATCAAGCACCAAGCGTCAGGGTATGCGGGCAACAGTCCCTTGATGGCATATCCGTCGATTATTGTGCCCGTCACGCTTTCAGCGGTGGTGTTCATTTCTACTGGCACTTCAACATCTACGCCGTCAACAGTCTCAATTTCCATGCTTGTACATTTTACATTACGCTTTTCCGGATCTCCAAACAAAGTAATCGTTTCGCTTTCGCCGGTCTGCGCATTTTCAACCGTCACCGTCGGCGGGAAGTATTGCATCTGTTCACACATGGTTTGCAGATATGTCTGTCCCCCTACGGTGACATAAATGCCGGGGATTGTATAGTCTTCAGTAGGCACGTATATTATGCCCCCGGCACTCTCGTCAATGTAAAGTGTCATTGGTGTGGACGAAGGCTCGCCGGTATCGTTATTGGTAACCCTGCTTACAAACACATTGGCCTGCTCCCCGTTGACTTCGGTCGTACCTACCACTTGGTTGTTAGGTATTGATATTTGCGTCAATGTTTCGTTGTAGGGTGCGCATGTGCCTTCGAGGTAAACGTCGGGCAGCACATCGTCCCATATCATGAGCGGGACGTAGACTCTGCCGTCATCGGTGAACACAAGGGTAACCTTGTCAAATCTCTGAAAAACACCCAACCCCATCACGTAGCAATTGCTGGAGAGGTAATACGTGCGCCTCTCGCCGTCTGCCGGCAACTGATTCTCTGTCACAGACCTGCTGGCGGCCTTGGCCGGCCTTAGGTTGGCAAGCACCTTTTCCTGCATCTCTTTCGAGGCCATTTTTATATTTCCGTTCAGCATATTTTTCCCGGAAAGATTACCGAAGTCGTAGCCGCTTACTTGGCTTGTCGCGGTCAAGGAAAAAGCCGCAACCGCAGCTAAAAGTATAAGTTTTTTCATGTAATTGAAATTTTAGTGTTTAACTTTTCGGCGACAAAGATAAGTATTTTTGTGTTACGACAAGAGTATTTAGCATGATATTTTATTTTTTTGGAGTTAAAGGATTTTAATAGGTGTGAAAGACATTGGGAAAATAAGCAAACGGGGCGGGTGGGTTGGCGTGTGGCGGAAATGGAAACGGGGAAAGGTGGCGGCGGAGGGCTTGAACTAAAAATCGACGGAATAGTTGCACGGCTCGATTTTTTAATGTAACTTTGCAAAATTACAGTTTACACCTTATAATATATATACAGCATCGCATAACTGTGGCGGCGCGGGGTGTGACATTTATTGAAGACACATGGACAACGATATAAACGACATCAGAGACGACGAAATATTGGACGGCACCGACGGTGACGGATTGGCCGCGGACGGCGACGGACGGCAGGGGGAAGACGCCGGTACGGGATTTACGCCTGTCGGACGGTTTGACGCTTCGGCCGTGCATAACCTCGGCGGGATGTATCAAAACTGGTTCTTGGATTACGCTTCTTACGTAATCTTGGAACGTGCCGTGCCCCATATCGAGGACGGCCTGAAGCCCGTGCAGCGGCGCATACTGCACTCGATGAAGCGCATGGACGACGGGCGTTACAACAAGGTGGCCAACATCGTGGGACACACGATGCAGTTCCACCCGCACGGCGACGCCTCGATAGGCGACGCCTTGGTGCAGTTGGGACAGAAGGATTTGCTCGTGGACTGCCAGGGAAACTGGGGCAACATACTGACGGGCGACCGTGCCGCCGCCCCGCGATATATTGAGGCGAGGCTGTCGAAGTTCGCCCTGGACGTGGTGTTCAATCCTAAAACTACGGAGTGGCAGTTGAGTTACGACGGCAGGAACAAGGAGCCGCTAACGCTCCCGGCCAAGTTCCCCTTGCTCTTGGCACAAGGAGCGGAGGGCATCGCCGTTGGCTTGTCGTCGAAAGTGCTGCCGCACAACTTCAACGAGATATGCGACGCCGCCGTGAACTACCTGCACGGCGAGCCGTTCACGCTTTACCCGGACTTCCCGACCGGCGGCAGCATCGACGTGGGCCGTTACAACGACGGTCAGCGTGGCGGCGTGCTGAAGGTGAGGGCTAAAATAGAGAAGCTTGACACGAAGACGCTCGTAATCCGCGAGATACCTTACGGCAAGACCACATCTACGCTGATCGACTCGATACTGAAAGCCATCGAGAAGGGCAAGATAAAGGCGCGAAAGGTAGACGACAACACGGCGGCCGAGGTGGAGATACAGGTGCACCTGGCTCCGGGCGTGTCGTCGGACAAGACGATCGACGCCCTTTACGCCTTCTCTGACTGCGAGATAAACATCTCGCCCAACTGCTGCGTAATCGAGGACAACAAGCCGCAGTTCCTCTCGGTGAGCGACGTGCTGAAATATTCGGTCAACCACACTATGAACCTGCTCCGCCAAGAGCTTGAGATACGCAAGCGCGAACTGCAAGAGCAGCTGCACTTCGCCTCGCTCGAAAAGATATTCATAGAGGAGAGGATTTACAAGGACCGCAAGTTTGAGCAGGCTCCCGACATGGACGCAGCCTGTGCGCATATAGACGAGAGGCTGACGCCGTTCTACCCGCAGATGATACGCGAGGTGACAAAGGACGACATCCTACGGCTGATGGATATCAAGATGGCCCGCATCCTGAAGTTCAACAAAGACAAAGCCGACGAACTGATAGCTAAGATAAAGGCCGAAATTGACGAAATCAACCGCAAGTTGGGCAATATGGTGGAGGTGACGGCCGACTGGTTCAAGTTCCTCAAGCAGAAATACGGAGCGGCTCATCCGCGCCTAACCGAGATAAAGAGTTTTGACACGATAGAGGCCACGAAGGTGGTGGAGGCCAACGAGAAGCTGTATATCAACCGCGCTGACGGCTTCATCGGCACGGCGCTGAAGAAGGACGAGTTCGTATGCAACTGCTCTGACATCGACGACATCATCATCTTCTATAAAGACGGTAAGTATAAGGTGGTGCGCGTGGCCGACAAGATATTCGTAGGCAAGAACATACAGCACGTGGCCGTGTTCAAGAAGAATGACAAGCGAACAATCTACAACGTGGTTTACCGCGACGGAAAGCTTGGCAAGTATTATATGAAACGCTTTAATGTCACCAGTGTGACGCGCGACCGCGAGTACGATTTGACGATGGGCACGCCCGGTTCGCGCGTGGTTTACTTTACGGCCAACCCCAACGGCGAGGCTGAGGTGATAAAGGTTACGCTCGACCCGGCACCGCGCCTGAAGAACATCTTTAAGGAAAAAGACTTCTCCGAGGTCGCCATCAAGGGTAGGAGCGCACGCGGCGTGGTGATGACACGCTTCAACGTGCACCGCATTTCGCTCAAAAGTCACGGCCACAGCACGCTCGGCGGACGCAAGGTGTGGTTCGACCCGGACGTGAAACGCCTCAATTACGACGACCACGGGCGACTGCTCGGCGAATTCAACGAAGGCGACAGCATCCTCGTCGTCCTTGAGGGCGGTGACTTCTACCTCTCCAACTTCGACGTGAACAACCATTACGAGGACAACATAAAGATTATAGAGAAATACGACGAGCACAAGGTGTGGACGGCGGTGCTTTACGACGCCGACCAGCAGGGTTACCCGTATCTTAAACGTTTCATGATGGAAGGCACGAAACGCAAGCAGAACTACATAGGCGAGAACAGGAACAGCCGCTTGGTATGCCTTACCGACGAGCCTTACCCGCGCTTCCGCCTGACATTCGGCGGCAACGATGCCTTCCGAGACCCGATGGAGGTCGAAGCCGAAGAGTTCGTGTCCGTAAAGGGCTTCAAGGCCAAGGGCAAACGCCTGACGACGTGGACTGTTGACACGATAGAACAACTTGAACCGCTGAAACGTCCCGAAGATAATGCAGAGGACGACGACGAAAACGGTGAAACGACGCAAACAGCTCCGGAAGACGAGAATCTCGACCCTGACGCAGGCAAGAGCCGGCAACAAGTGATAGACGAGATAACGGGGCAGCTGAACTTGTTTGACAACGACGAACCGCAAGACTGACAATGAAAGCAAGACTGACATTCGCCGTCCTGACGGCCTTAGCCGCGCCGCTTACAGCCACGGCGCAAGCGGCCGACACCATACCGAGCGCCAAGGTGATAACCAACGCCCAGATGATAGGCGTGGGCGCGGCTGACATCCTCGACACATATCTGTCGCCTGAAAAGTATTCGGGCATGGAATTTCGCTATGTATCGCACACGTTGCGCCGTCGCGAAGGCCGCCGTTGGTCGCGTATGCTGGTTCATCAAGGCAGCTTCGCTTACGCCGACAACCGCGCCGGCGAGGGCGGCGAGATGATGGGAATGTACACGTTCACCTACGGCGTGCATTACAACTGGGATTTCATGGGCGGCAGACTTAATGTTATTGCGGGCGGACAGGCCGACGCCGAGGTGGGCTTCCTTTACAACACACGCAACGGCAACAATCCCGCCCAGGCGAGATTAAGCCTGAACATAGCGCCGTCGGCAGCCGTAAGATACCGTTTCAAGCTGTGGAATACACCGTTCTCTGCACGTTACGAGGTCAGCGCACCGCTGTTCGGAGTGATGTTCAGCCCTAACTACGGTCAGTCTTATTACGAGATTTTCTCGCGCGGCGACTACGACCACAACGTAGTGCCGACGACAATAGCGAGCCGCCCGTCGCTCCGGCAGATGCTCACCCTCGACTTCACCCTCGGCAAGACTACGCTCCGCATCGGCTATCTTGGCGACTTCCGCCAGGCCGAAGTCAATAATCTTAAGTACCACACTTACTCAAACATGGTGCTTATCGGTTTTGTAAGAACATTCAAACTCACCAACATCATCCCATGAACAAGTTGTTTTATGCCATATTCCCCTTTTTATTGAGCCTTGCCGTTTCGTCATGCGTGGACGTTGAAGAGTATGACAATTCCCCGCAGGGCAACTTCGAGGCTCTGTGGAAGATAATGGATGAGCATTATTGCTTCTTCGACTACAAGCGCGAGGCTTACGGGCTCGACTGGAACGAGATACGCGCAAAATACAGCGGCAGGATAAACGACGGCATGACAGACGACCAACTGTTCGAG
This sequence comes from uncultured Prevotella sp., assembly GCA_944320285.1. Lineage (GTDB taxonomy): Bacteria > Bacteroidota > Bacteroidia > Bacteroidales > Bacteroidaceae > Prevotella. The sequence continues at coordinate 8,850 of CALUGX010000032.1, read as the reverse complement.
GTGTTGGGAGATATGCTCGCCGAGCTGCGCGACGGGCACGTCAATATGTACTCCCCGTTTGACAACGCAAGGTACTGGAGCTGGAAAGAGGACTATCCCACTAATTTCAGCGACTCGCTACTGCGCCTCTACCTCGACACAGACTTTAAGATAGCTTCGGGCCTTGAATACCGTAAGCTCGACGACAATATCGGCTACATCCGCTGCTCGTCGTTCTCTAATGCAATCGGCGGCGGCAACCTCGACGAGGTGCTTTACGCCCTCGCTCCGTGCAACGGCCTGATTATAGACGTGCGCGGCAACGGTGGCGGAATGCTCACTTCGGCCGAAACACTGGCCGGACGTTTTACCGGCGAGAGTATCCTTGTGGGATACATACGCCACAAGACGGGCACCGGGCATTCTGACTTTTCCGCACCTGAAGAGCAGACACTGAAGCCGTCGGCCGGCATACGGTGGCATAAACAGGTGGTGGTGCTCACCAACCGCGAGGTGTACAGCGCGGCCAACGAGTTCGTGAAATACATGAAATGCTGCCCCGGCGTCACCGTGGTAGGCGACAAAACCGGCGGCGGAGCCGGGATGCCGATGAGCAGCGAGCTGCCTAACGGATGGGCCGTCAGGTTCAGTGCCTGCCCGATGTACGACCGCAATATGCAGTGTACGGAGTTCGGCATAGAGCCGGACTATAACGTGGCCCTAACCGACGAAGACTTCCGCCGCGGCAAGGACACTATCATAGAATTTGCAAGACAACTGCTTAACTCCTGATAGCAGGCAACAGGCAGGCTCCAACCGCTTTCCCTTACCTGGAGCCCGCCCTACCATATAGCTTCAGCCAACCAAACAATGCCCACAATAACGCTATCATCACTCTCAATCGGCTACCGGCTCAAGGGCGGCAGCAAAGTCGTAGCCGGCGGCATAGACGCCTCGCTGCACGGCGGCGAGCTGACCTGTCTCATCGGAGCAAACGGTGCAGGCAAGTCAACGCTGCTCAAGACGATGGCCGCCTTCCTGCCCAAGCTCGACGGGCATATATATATAAAAGGTAAAGACATCACAGAATACACCAACCGCGAACTCTCGCGGCTCGTCGGCGTGGTGCTGACAAGCCGCCCTGAGGCCGAAAACATGACTGCCGGGGAAGTTGTAGGCCTAGGCCGTGCGCCTTACACCGGCTTCTGGGGTACGCTCGGAGCCGACGACAAGCGCATCGTGGCCGAAAGCATGGAAATGGTAGGCGTGACCAACCTCGCCGCACGAACCGTGTCTACATTAAGCGACGGCGAGCGCCAGAAAGTAATGATAGCCAAGGCTTTAGCCCAACAGACGCCCGTGATAATCCTTGACGAGCCAACGGCTTTTCTCGACTATCCGAGCAAGGTGGACACCCTGTTGCTGCTTGCCCGTCTCGCCCGTGAGACCGACAAGACAATCTTCTTATCCACACACGACCTCGAACTCGCCCTTCAGACCGCCGACAGCCTCTGGCTGATGCCCGGCGACGGCCGCATTGTCACGGGCACGCCCAGCCGGTTGGCCGCCAGCGGCGCACTGTCATCATTCATCGAGCGGCGCGGCATCGCCTTTGATCGCAACACAATGCGGATAAATGTTTTTAAGTGAAGAATGAAGGAGGAAAACCGAAAGACACGTCTGTCTTTTTGTTTGATTTTGCAAATACTTTTCCATACTGCCTTATTGTGTTCCAGTTAGATACCTTTAACGTTGCAAAAGGACCTTTTTTGCAAGACGAAACGGCACCTTTTGTAACGCTCTTTATATCAGCCTGTTAGTGAGCAGGTGCGGCTGTTTGGAAGTATGGTGTATTGTTTACAACTGATTAGTCTGAAAATTGAAAGTTTTATTCCATATATAATGTTAGTTTGCACGTTTTTGCGTGTTAAATTTTATCGTTTGCAAAAACGTTTTTAATAAATGTTTTTTTTGTGCTAAAATTTTGTACTTATTGAAAATATGTTTAATTTTGTCGGTTGGAGATTGCTTATGATTAATTAAGAAAAACAAAAATCAATAAAGATGAAACAATTTTTATTATCAATCGTAGTGCTGCTTGGTTGCGTGTGCACAGCCAATGCCCAGCTCCCGTCGATAACGCTGAAAGACATCGACGGCAAGACAGTGAAGACGGATACGTTGTCAAATAACGGCAAGCCGTTCATCATTGACTTTTTCGCCACATGGTGCCATCCGTGTAACCGTGAGCTCAATGCCATCAACGAAGTTTACGAAGAGTGGCAGGAGGAGACCGGTGTTAAAGTCATCGCCGTGTCAATCGACCAGGCACAGAACATCAACAAGGTACGCCCCCTTGTTGACAGCAATGAATGGCCATACTATGTGCTGCTCGACCCGAACAGTGACTTCAAGCGCGCTCTCGGTATCCAGATGATACCTTACACAATCATCTGCGACGGTCAGGGCAACATCGTCTATAAGCACAACGGCTATAAGGAAGGCGACGAGCAGGAACTCATTGAGAAAGTGCGTGAACTTATTAATAAATAAAGTGTAAGGTTTTATACGGTTATAAGATTTTGCGGTTATAAGGTCGTTTCTTGGCCGGAGTACAAACCGCAAAGCACTATGACTTTAAAATTTTACAACCGCAAAACTGTAAAAATGAACAAAAGTAAACTGATATGCCTCCTCGCCGCCTTCGTCCCGGCCATGTATGCCGTGGCGCAGGAAGGGCAAGACAACAACGGCGGCAAGAAGATAACCGTGACTGGTAGCGTCCAGAGCGACATCCTCATTCCGCAGTTTGACTCCGAGACGATGCAGGAGACGGAACGGATTGACGAGTGGGCAGTCACAAATACGTTCGCCGATGTCAATATCATGAGCGAGCACGTAGACGCCGGAGCCCGTTTTGAGTTCTTGAAACACCCTCTTCCAGGCTTCCGCCCGCCAGGTCTCACGAAAGACTATGCAGGCTGGGGCGTGCCTTATTTCTATGTAAAAACACACTTCAAGAACTGGGACCTAACCCTTGGTAATTTCTATGAACAGTTCGGTTCGGGCTTCATTCTCCGCACTTATGAAGAGCGCACGCTCGGCATAGACAATTCGCTGCTTGGTGGACGCTTCACTATCCGTCCTGTTAATGGTGTGGCTGTAAAAGTTCTCAGCGGTAAGCAACGCCGTTACTGGTCGCACAACGACGCTTGGGTGAGCGGTGCCGACCTTGAACTTAGCTTGGATCAGTGGTTCAAAGGCCTCTCAAACAGCGGAACTTATCTTACCCTCGGTGCATCGTGGGTGAACAAGTATGAAAGCGACGAAGACATTATGGCCGATGCTACGCATAAGCTAAATATACCGACCTCGGTTAACGCCTTTGACGTCCGCGCCAATTTACAGAAAGGCGGTTTCGGATTGTTGGCCGAGTATGCGTGGAAGACACAGGATCCCTCGTTTGACAACGGCTATATCTATCGTAAGGGAACTGTTGCAATGCTTTCCGCTTCTTATTCTCAGCGAGGCATGAGTCTCTTGCTTCAGGCTAAGCGTAGCGATAATATGTCGTTCCGCAGCCGCCGCTCGGACACCGGTAACCCGTCGATGATCAACCACTTGCCGGCGTTCACGATGGATCAGACTTACGCTTTGGCAGCCATGTATCCTTACGCCACAAACCCTGACGGAGAGTGGGCTTACCAGGCGCAGCTTGGTTATAATTTCAAGCGTCATACTTTCCTCGGCGGTAAATACGGAACGAAGGTGCGTGTAAACTTTTCTTATGTACGTGGTATCGACCGCAGTGTTAAGGATGGCGGCGGCATGGGTACCGATGGTTACGGCTCAGCCTTCTGGAAATGGGGTGACGATGGTAAGTATTACCAGGATTTGAATATCCAGATAGACAAGAAATTCTCGCGTTCGTTCGACCTTCACTTCATGTACATGAACCAGTATTTCAACAACGCCATTAACCGCATTGCCGAGACTGAAGACAAGATGATACATTCAGATATCTTTATCGCCGACGCGAAATACAAATTCAACCGCAAGTTGACGCTCCGTGGTGAGGTACAGTTCCTCTCTACCAGCGAGGATATGGGCAACTGGTGGTATGGTTTGCTCGAACTTTCATTCCTGCCAAACTGGATGTTCACCGTGGCCGATATGTATAACAGCGGCGTTACCAACCGCCACTATTACCAAGGTCTTGTGACATTCACAACGGGTGCCCACCGCATACAGCTTGGCTATGGCCGTACCCGTGCCGGTTACAACTGTGCGGGAGGCGTGTGCCGCTACACACCGTCGAGCAAGGGTGTTACACTTTCGTATAACTATAACTTCTGATTCGAGAAATGAAATTGACGCATATTTATACAAAGATTGCTGTGTGCATTTTGTCCGCAGTGTCTTTTGCGGCGTGTGACAACATCGATGAGGACGACCGCTATATATACGTAGAGCCGGTGCCCGTGGCGAGAAATATTCTCGTGGAGGATTTCACCGGCCAGTTTTGTGTGCAGTGTCCTAACGGTTCGGCTGTTTTGGAACAACTGACGGAGCAATATACGCCTGAGACTGTGATTGTCGTCGGGATGCACAGTGGTTCCCAGTCTGTCGGAATGTTCGGGCACACTCCTCTTTGGACTTCTGATGCCGAGTATTATTATTCCCAATGGCCAATCAGTGCGCAGCCTACTGCCGTTGTTGACAGGGGGAGCTATACTGAGAACTATTCCACATGGCCTACGTTGGTGAGCAACGCATTGGGGGTTTCTGCGCCGTTGACGTTAGAGGCAAGTTCAATTTATGATGAAAGTTCGCGCACGGTGTCGGTAGCAATAGTTGCCAAGGGACAGTTTGACGTGAGTGGCAAACTCCAGCTTTGGCTTACCGAAGACAACATCGTGAGCTATCAGGTTACTCCGCCCAATGGAGTGTATGATTACAACTACGTCCACAACCACGTGTTCCGTGCTGCAGTCAACGGACGTGACGGCGAAGATTTTACGCTAGGTTGGGATGAAGAGAAGACCCTTGAATATACAATCAGCCTTAACGAGCTTGAGGACAAATACATCAAGGAGCATGAAGACGAAGGCAGCGAATACGTGAGGTGGAAGCCTGAAGATATGTATGTCGTGGCGTTCGTTTATAACAACGACGGTGTGCAGCAGGCCGTGCGTGTGCCTGTGATAGACACCCGGACAGGTGATGAAGTCAGCGACGTAGCTGAATGATGCCAAGTTTTAGATTGATTATAAGAAACGCCCTAAGGCCGGTAACGGTCTTAGGGCGTTTCCGTTGTTGACGGATTAGGCTACCGGCTTGATAAGTGGAGATATTGACGTCTTTATTTGCATATATGTAAAATTGGTAGTTAAATAGGTGAAATATATACTGTTTTAATGAAAATATAGTTGTATTTTTGCAACGTAAAAGTATGTATTTGAAAATAGCGGGAAATGAAGATTGTTGCAGTGTCGGTGTTTGACGGGATGTTCGCTTTTGGCGAGCGCAAAGGGGATTATAACGATGGCTATGCGGAGATGACGGGCCTTGGGTGTATGGCTCGTGTCCTCATAGATATAGACAATCAATAACTTCTTCATGCGTGGCGGTTCGCGGTGAGCGCGAACCGCCACGCTTCCGGCAAGGGAGCGTGACGGTGTAGGGCCGTGGCTGTCTGTTTGTGAACCATTCTTGAGATTTTAACCATAAAGTTTTAGCATTTTTGATGAAACCGTTTATTTTTGCAATGGCTATGACGCTGCTGCCTGTGTGTGGAGCGTCTGCCCAGCGCGACACCACGGCCCACCGGCTGGCCGACGTCGTGGTGACGGGTACGCGCTCTACTGCCGATGTGCGCCATTTGCCGATGACCGTGTCTGTGGTTGACAGGCGCAGACTGACCGAAAGCCAGCGTGTCAATGTGTTGCCTACGTTGGCAGAGGAAGTGCCGGGACTGTTCGTCACGTCACGCTCGATGATGGGCTATGCCGTGAGCGACGGAGCCGCCGGTGGCATCAGCCTGCGCGGGCTCGGCAGCGGCGGCGGGCGGATGATGGTGCTCGTTGACGGGCACCCACAGTATCAGGGAATCTTCGGCCACTCAATCAGCGACTCTTACCAGACGATGATGGCCGAGCGCGTCGAGGTGGTGCGCGGCCCGGCGTCGGTGCTTTACGGTTCCAACGCGATGGGCGGGGTGGTGAACATCGTGACGCGCAAGATGCCTGAAGACGGTGTGAAGACCGACGTAAACCTCGGTGCCGGCTCATATGGCACGTTCCAAGGCGAGTTTACCAACCGTGTGCGGAGCGGCGGCTTTTACAGCGTGGTGTCGGGGCAGTATGGCCGCAGCGACAACAACCGTCCGAACTTCGGCTTCGAGCAGTACGGCGGCTATGTGAAGCTGGGCTACGACTTTTCGCCGTATTGGACGGCTTACGCCGATGTCAACGTGACGCATTTCAATTCGTCTTACCCCGGCAGTACGCATGAACCGCTCTTTGGGGCGCGCCAGTGGATAACGCGTGGCGTGGCTACGGCCGTGGTGGAGAACCATTACGGGCGCACTTCGGGTGCGGTGAGCGTGTACCACAATTTCGGACGGCATAAAATCAACGACGGATATGCTGCGGGCGAGCAGCCTCAGACGGCTTATTTCATGTCGAAAGACGCGCAGACGGGCTTCTCCGTCTATCAGAGTGCGACGTTCTTCGATGGCAACCGCGTCACCGTGGGGCTTGACTATCAGCATATTTACGGCAAGGCGTGGAACGAGGCTATCGGCACGCGCGAGGTGACCAACCGCATAGGCCATCATCATGAGAACGAGATAGCCGGATATGTGGACTTCCGCCAGGACTTGTTCAGCTGGCTTACGGTTGACGCGGGCGTGCGTTTAGACCACCATTCACAGGCCGGTACGGAGTGGGTGCCGCAGGGCGGACTGGTGTTCCGCGTGGTGAAAGACGGCGAACTGAAAACTATGGTGAGCAAGGGCTTCCGCAACCCCACCATCCGCGAGATGTACCTTTGGGGGCCGGCCAATGCAGCTTTGCACCCAGAGGAGGCTGTCAACTATGAACTTTCGTGGAAGCAAAGGCTCATGGACGGGGCTTTCTCTTACGGTCTGAACCTGTTTTACATCAACGGCGACAACATGATACAGACGGAGATGGTAGACGGCAGGCCGATGAATGTGAACACGGGCAGTATTGAGAACTGCGGTGTAGAGGCCGAGGCGGCTTGGCGCGCCAACCGTTATCTGAGTCTGAACGCCAATTATAGTTATCTGAAGATGCACAACAAGGTGCTGGCCGCGCCCGAACACAAGGCTTACTTAGGTGCCGGATACCGTCGCGGACGGTGGACTCTGGCCGGCGGGCTGCAATATATAGACGGCTTGTACACGCAGGTGAACCCGACCGAGGTGAAGGAGAACTTTCTCTTGTTGAATGTCACCGCCGCTTACCGCGCCCTGCCGTGGCTCGGCATCTGGGCCAAAGGCGAGAACCTGCTGGCGCAGAGATATGAGATAAACTATGGCTACCCGATGCCCAAGGCTACATTCATGGGAGGCGTGAACATCAACATATAGCCGGCAGGCGGCATATCCGGCAGGGAAATGTGGCGGCAGTGGCTGAGTGGCACTTGCGCTTGCATGGTTAGCCACGTCTCCGGATTAAACCTTCGCTGCACGGCAAAGTCAAACATATTGATGGCACAGGGGAAGCCATGACATATAATGTTTAAATAAAAAGAAAGATACAATGGGAATAGGTATGCAAGAAATACTCATCCTCGCCCTGATAATCCTGCTGCTGTTCGGCGGCAAGAAAATACCGGAGCTGATGAAAGGCTTGGGCAAGGGAGTAAAGAGTTTCAAAGACGGCATGAACGGAAAGGCTGACGCCGAACTGGAAGAACCGAAGAAGAAAGATGAGTGACGACAGCGGGCTGACGTTTTGGGAACATCTTGACGTTTTGCGCGGCAGTCTCATCCGTATGTTGGTCGCCGCAGTTGTGTCCGGGGTTGTGGCTTTCGTGTTCAAGGATGTGCTCTTCAGCGTGGTGCTGGCGCCGAGCCGCGCCGGCTTCGTGACTTACAGGCTGCTTGGTGCGGAGCCTTTCAGCATACGCTTGGTTAACACAGGACTTACCGAACAGTTCATGATCCACGTCAAGGTGGCTTTGGTGGCCGGCGTGCTGATAGCCTCTCCTTATATATTATATGTGCTTTTCCGCTTCATTTCGCCCGCACTCTATGACAACGAGCGGCGGTGCTCCGTCAGGTTGACCGTGGCCGCCTACGCGATGTTTATCGTCGGACTGCTTGTCAATTACTTCGTGGTGTTCCCGCTGACGGTGCGTTTTCTCGGCACTTACTCCGTGAGCACCGACGTAGACAATCTGCTGACGCTCAGTTCGTATGTCGATACGCTGGCGATGATGAGCCTTGTGTTCGGCATCGTGTTTGAGATTCCGGTGATTTGTTGGCTTCTCGCCCGTTTCGGTCTGCTGAAAGCCGTCTGGATGAACCGTTACCGTAAGCACGCTGTAGTGGCGATAGTAGCTGTTGCGGCTGTTATCACGCCCACGTCAGACGCCTTCACGCTGTTGCTTGTGTCGCTGCCCATCTGGCTGCTTTACGAGGTCAGCGTGGTGATAGTAAGGGTGACGGAGAAGGGCAAGGCTGCAGGCGTACAGGAAAATTAAGTAAGAAACATACAAAAACATTATCATTTTATGCATCGGAAAATGACCCGTATTTTTACCATGTCAACTCAAATACAAAAAGGATACAACTTATGCGAAATAACTCACGTAAATTCAGCCGTTTAGCCATAGATTGAA
>CALUGX010000031.1 GCA_944320285.1 uncultured Prevotella sp. | reverse complement strand
GCGTTGCAAAAGGTGCCCTTTTAGCGTGCGAAAGGATACCTTTTACAATGCAAAAGGTATCCTTTTGAGATGCGTTTGGCGGCATATTGGAAATTAGCTGCAATTTAGGTGTTTTTGCACCTACCGCATCAGGGCGTCAAAGAGGGATGGAGTTTATTTATTATTTATGAATGTCCGCAATTACCCTATCCGCTTTTTACCGGACTTTATCAACAAGGCATTTGTCTTTTCTCCTCCCCTTGGGGAGGTTGGGAAGGGGCTTCCTTTAACTACTGATGAAGGGGAGCTTTGCGGACATTCATATTACTTTTTCATCCTCCAAACTGCAAGATGAACTCATATCGGAAATACGTCGGCCATACACCGCACTGCATGGCACGGCAAAAAACGACGCCGCAAGCCCCCGACATGGAAGGCTTGCGGTGTTATTTCGGCGAACGGACGTTCAGAAACTTACGGTGCGTGTGCCGTCGCCGGCCTCGGTGATTGTCACCTTCACGGCATCGTCCGGCAAGAGGCTCTCCACCAGTTCGGGCCACTCGATAAAACAAAGCCCTCTGCCGTAGAAGTATTCTTCATAGCCCATGTCGTAAACTTCATCAAGTTTCTTTATGCGGTAGAAGTCGAAATGATAGATTGTGTCACCCGTCGTGTCCGACGTGTACTCGTTGACGATGGCGAACGTGGGCGACGTTATGACGTCCTCCACACCCAAACAGCGGCACACGGCCTTGATGAACGTGGTCTTGCCGGCACCCATCTTACCGTAAAAGGCGAATACGCGGGCGCGCCCGATGTTGTCGGCGAACTGGCGCGCGGCCTCGCCGATTGTCTCAAGATTGTTGATTTTGATTTCCATAACGATGTGTATTAAATATCCACCCCGGCCCTCCCTAAGGGAGAGTGCTTAAATGCCAACACATATTAAGGTGGGCTTATTTCTATAAAAACATTTATCATTATACCGGCAACCGTCTGCCGGCAGCCGTCTTTACGCAATACATCTTGCAAACATTGCTCCTACAGGCAAAGCTGCTCAAGCTCCCTCCCTTCCGGATGTTGTGAGTGGGTGTGTTGTCAACGGCACATCACCTCTTCCTCACCCTCATGGTGACAAGCGGAACAATCATTTCCTCCATCGAGATGCCGCCGTGCTGGAAGGTGTCTTTGTAATAAGAGACGTAATAATTATAGTTGTTGGGATAGGCGAAAAAGGCATCGCCCGTGGCGAACACATACGAAGTGCTGAGGTTCGGGGCGGGCAACATGGCCTTGTAAGGCTCTTTTATGACGAACACCTCCTTGGGGTTATAGTTCAAGTTCTTGCCGAGTTTGTAGCGGAGGTTGGTATTTGTGTTGCGGTCGCCTATTATCTTGACAGGCTTCGAGGCTCGTATGCTGCCGTGGTCGGTGGTGATTACGACCGTAAAATCGCTTCGGGAGAGCATACGGAAGAGGTCTGCCAGCACCGAATGGCGAAACCAACTGAGCGTTATGCTGCGGTAAGCGGCCTCGTTATTGGCCAGCTCGCGCACCATCTTCGACTCCGTGCGGGCGTGACTTAGCATATCTATAAAGTTGATAACGAGCACATTGAGCGAATTGTTCTTCAGCGTGTTGAACTTTTGGAGGAACTTATCCGCACCCGTAGAGTCGTTCACCTTGTGGTAAGAGAATGTGTCATGCCGGCGGAAACGTTCCAGCTGGGTCTTTATCAGCGGCCCCTCGTTGAGGTTTTTGCCCTCGTCCTCGTCCTCGTCAACCCACAGTTCGGGGAACATCTCGGCTATCTTTACCGGCATCAGACCGCTGAAAATGGCGTTGCGGGCATACTGCGTTGCCGTGGGAAGTATGCTGACATAGGTCTGCTCGTCAATGTCGAACATATCGCCGATTTCCTGCGAAAGGACGCGCCACTGGTCTAAGCGGAAGTTGTCGATGACGATGAGGAATACTTTTTCGCCTGCGTCGAGCAGTGGAAAGATTTTCTTCTTGAATATGTCAACGCTCATCAACGGACGTTCCTCGGCCTTCGGTTGGGCCTTGCACACTGCGGCCGAGCCTTGACGGAACCTTAACGCCGTGCGGACGGTCTCTGCCGTGCCTCCGGCCATGTCCTCCATCCACTCCATATAGTGCGCTTTTACGTACTTTGCGAAGCCGTTGTCGGCCTCCTCTTTCTGCATCTTGAGCATTTCGGTCATGCCGCTGTCGGTGCCGCTAAGCTCAAGTTCCCAATGCACGAGGCGGCGGTAGACGTCCATCCAGTCACGGCAGGTCTTGCATTCGCTGATTTGCAGGGCTATGTCTTGGAAGCTCTGCTGGTATCCGCTCTGCGTAACCTCGGTGACGATTTCCTTCTGATGTATGTTCTTTTTCAACGAAAGGAGTATCTGGTTGGGGTTCACGGGCTTGATAAGGTAGTCGGCAATCTTCGAGCCTATGGCCTGGTCCATGATGTTTTCCTCCTCGCTCTTGGTCACCATAACCACGGGCGTGGCCGGCGAAAGCTCCTTAATCTTCTGCAAAGTCTCCAGTCCGCTGAGGCCGGGCATCATTTCGTCGAGCAGTATCAGGTCGAAAGTCTTTTGCCTGCACTGGTCCACTGCATCGGTGCCGTTGGTTACGGTCACCACGTCGTACCCTTTTTTTTCAAGGAAAAGGATGTGGGCGCGGAGCAATTCTATCTCGTCATCGGCCCACAAAAGTAATCCGTTGCTCATTGTTTATCCTTTAGTTGACAAGTGACAAGCAAACAGTCTGTGCATGGCTCGTCACTTTATTTTAATGAATGTCCGCAATCACCCCATCCGCTTTTTACCGGATTTTATCAACAAGGCATTTGTCTTTTCTCCTCCCCTTGGGGAGGTTGGGAAGGGGCTTCCTTTAACTACTGATGAAGAGGAGCTTTGCGGACATTCATATTATTAAAATCCTTCGAGATCGTAATATTCGTCCTCAAGGTCGTAACCGTCCTGGCGGTTGTCGTATTCTTCGTTGCCGCCGGTGCCGTTGTCCGTGCCGTCAATATCGTCACTGAACTCTATTATGAACTCATCCTCCTGCGTGGCATTGTCCTCCGCCTTGCCGGATGTGGCGTTTTGCACTGCGTTTTGCGGCATCTCAGGCTGCAATCCGGCATCTTTCGCATCGTTGTTTGCATCCTTCTGCGGGACGGTCGGCTGCGGTGCGGGTTGTGATTCGGCAGGTATCGTAGTTACACCTTGGTTATCAGGCGTTTCCGCAGGTTGCTGTTCCGTCGCCGGCTCGTCAGGCATTACGAACGTGTCGCCGCCGTCTTGCGGTTCGGGCGCAGGCGTTTCCTCCTGCACATCGGGCACTACCAACGTGCCGTCGTCAGTCTGCGGCGCGCCGCTTGCAGGCTCATCCGGCACTATAAGCGTACCACCATCCGGCTCACCAGACGGCCGTGCGCCCTGCGGTTCGTCAGGTATCACAAGCGTGCCACTCTCCTGCGGGGCTGTGGGTCGGTCGTCTTCAATAAAGAGTCCGTCCTCTATCACGCCGCCGTTATACAAGCCGTCACCGTCGCCGGCATCCTCGCCTTCGGGCCGGACGTATTCAATCTCGGCAGGTTCAGTCAGCAGACGCACCGTGCTAACGCGCAAAGGCACGAAGTGTTGCTCATAGAACTTGTCGTAATCATTGTAACTGTACTGCGTCCCAAGTAATTCGAGGTTGGCATCACTGATAATTATCGAACGGGCTTTGCGCGCCAATTCATTTACAGAATGGTTTGAATGGAGCTGGCGGGCATACTGCAACGCCTCGTCATAGCTCATGAAACCGCTGACACGCATACGGTGGAGACCGTCTAATTCCTCAATGACGACATCGAAATTACGGACCATGAAGTTGGTGAAATTAAATCGTGCAAGCTCGAAAAGCAGCTTGTTCTCATCTAAAGAGTCCGGCGAATAAACAAGCAGGAACGAGAATTCGGTGTTGCGTTCGGCCACAAATGTGCGCGCAGCAATTGAGTCACTGTCGTTCAAGACCGCCGTCCTGCGCTCCCAGATGTCGGCAATGTCGAACTTGCCGCCATACAACCTGCGCCCCTTCTTGACGCCGTTGATTATCATACCGGCCATCTCGCCCACTTCGCTTTGCGGGTACTTGCTCACCAGTTCCTGCATATCGGCAAGGCAGCCGTTGCTGTCGCCGCTGTTGAGCTTGCTCAAACCGCCAATGAAGATGAACTTGTCGCGGTTGGCACCGAGCGGGAAGCGCGTGGCCGAAAGTTCCGTATTGACCTTCACTTCATCAAAACGGTCGGCCTTAAAAGCATCATACGTCGCCGCATAAAGCGAATCTTCGATGTGCACTCCGAAGCGCGCATTGTCGGCAAAGTTTGGGTCTGACAGCAATACCGTCCATTCGCTTTCGGGATAATTACTTTTCATCAAGCCGAGATAAGTGTCGGCCAATGCCTTGTCTCCACGCCGCGAATATAACAGGAATAGGTGGTAATAGGCGTCATCGAGGTTTTCGTAATCCTTGTAATTGTCCGTCAGGCGGCGCAGATTCTTCTCGCTGAGGGTTAGATTGTCTAACTTATCCTTGAAGATCACGCCCGCATTATACAGTCCATCCTCTATTATCTTGTTGCTCTCGGCCACTTGTTCCGGCGTGAAAGGTATCTGTTTCAGGTAATATTCACGCATATGAGGATTGTTATGAGCACTATCCATAGCGTTTTCGATGGAGTCTTGCACGGCCTCAGCCGCCGCTATGGAGTCACGTTGCTCGTCGGTGAGATATTCTTCGTCCACAGTCAGCGCCACAACGGTCTTGTTTACACGCTGCCAGTCGTCAACGTTCTCGCGCCGTCCCCACAACTTCTGGAACGTGGCCTTACCCTGGCTGACGGCCGTAGGATTGTAGAAATACCACGTGCCGTCCTTGTTCGTGGCGTTGGCGGCCATATTATTCTGCACGGCAGTGTTGCCCACGCCGCCCTGTTCCATAAGATATTGCTGCGCCTCGGCCTCAGCCTGGGCGTCACGTTCTTCCTTTTCCTTCTTCTTCAAGGCTTCGATCACGCGGTCGATGGCGGCGTTGCGCTCGTCTTCGGGCATCTTGGCGAGGGCTTGCAGGGAGTCTTGCAGGTGGATTGCATCGGTGTACGGCACAAGCTCGTCGAGCACTTTAGAGCGTTCGGAAAGCTGTTCGTAATCCTCACGCTCCTTGTCGAGCAGTCCGATGGCTTCGCCGTAACAACGCCGGGCGTCGCTATAGGCCTCACGCTCCCAGTACAAATCGCCGAGTTTCAACAGCAACACACCTTTCTCGATGCCGTTGCGCGTAGACTTCTGGTTGCCCTGTTCATAGGCGGAAATGGCGTTGAGCGTGTCTTTTTGGTTAAGGTATATGTTACCGATGGCATAATACACCTGGTCGAGATATTCCTTGTTATTGTCCGACCGAGCCATGCGTTTCAGCTTCTTTATCATCTTGCCCGACTTTTTCCCGGCCATAACTTCAGTCATGGCGATGCGTGCGTTGAAGGCAAGTTCATACGGCGGACTGAGCCTCAGCACGCGGCGGTAAGCCTTATAAGCCTCCTCGTCATTGCCGAGGGCGGCCTCAAGCTGCCCCATAAGGAACCACTCGCGCGCCTTCTGCTTGCGGCGCATCTCGTGCTTGATTACCTTTCGCAAGTAAGGTATGGCCTCAGCATACTGCCCGGTGTGGATGTAATAGTCGGCATAGGTGTAGTCCCATTCCTTGCGGGCGCGCCAGTGCATCGAGTCACGGCGCATCTTCGTGATGACGTCCTCGGCATCATAAATCCAGTCTTGCTCGATGTAACACTTCGCCAGCCAAGCCCTCGCCCTGCCATAGATGGCGGGCTGCGTGGAGTAAAGTCGGCTCATATAGGCGAACGTTGACGCTGCCTCGTCAAACGCGCCCTTCATGAACTGGGCGCGGCCCATCAGCAGCCATGCCTTCCACAAGAAGGGATTGTACTCCTTGCGGTTAAGCCACTCGATGTCTTTCTCCGTTTTCTTGCGGTTCTTTGTCCACTGCGGGCGACGCTTGATGCTGTGCAGCTTGATTGCTTTCTGGCATTTCTCTATGGCACGGTCGAAATTGCTCTCGCCTATGCTGCGGCTTTCAGGATTGCCCACGGTGTATAGTGGTATCATCTCGGTGAAGTTGTCCTTATGATTCTTCTCTTTTTCGAGCGAACCGTCAATATATGCCACCGAGCCGTTATAGTAAGTGTTGTACCGGGCGTTGAAAGAATGCCACCAGCGGCTCTGCGCCGTGTTTTTCTCAGTAGAACATCCGGCCACCGTCAGCATGACGGCGACAAACGCGAAGAATATAATATGTTTTGTTGTCCTTATGCGCATTTTGTCTAAGCGGAAGCCACTATACCACTATTATATAACTTGCAAATGGCTGTTTTATTGCATCACGCCCGCGTTTTAGGCGTCATACAGCTTCCTCTATCGTAAAACCGGCACTGCGCAAATCATCCCAGAAGCGGGGATAAGACTTGCTGACAACCTGCGGATTGTCAATCTTCAACCCCGGAAAAGCCATCGCCGCCGGTGCGAAAGCCATCGCCATGCGGTGGTCTTCGTATGTTTTTATCACAATGTCACCGGCACAGTCACAACGCTCTCCGTCCCAGCTCAGCTCGCCGACAGCCGTCTCACGAACGACATACCCCAGTTTTCTGATTTCCGTTTTCAGGGCTTCAACGCGGTCGGTCTCTTTTATTTTCAGCGACGACAGCCCCGTAAACCGGAACGGTACACCGGCCAATGCGCACGCAACAACGAACGTCTGCACCATGTCGGGCTGGTTGGTGAAGTCATAGTCAAGTCTCGGCGGCTTCATATCCATACGCTTGAGCGTCACCGTTGTAGGCACGTCGCGCTCACGGGTCTTGAACAACGTCTTCACGCCGAGCATACTGAAGAGGTATTTCACAGCCGAGTCGCCCTGCCGCGAACCATCCGTCAGCCCCGTAAGCCTGACTTCCGACTCACCGTCACGACAAAGCATCAACATCTCATACCAGTAAGACGCCGCACTCCAATCGTTCTCAATGAAAAACTTTTTCGGCTCGTAAGCCTTCGGACGGACTGTAATAACGTCAACGTCAGTCCACTCCGCGTCAGCCCCGAAATATCTCATCATGCACAGCGTAAGGTCGATGTACGGACGCGAGATAATCTCTCCCGTAAGCCGAAGTTCGAGACCGCGCTCCAGCGTGGGCGCAACCATCAGCAACGCCGAAATGTACTGCGAACTGATGCCGCCCGAAATCTCAAGCCGTCCGCCTTCAAGCCGCTTCCCGCTGATGCGCAGCGGCGGGTAGCCTTCGGTCCCGACATACTCTATTGCGGCGCCTATGTAGCGCAGGGCGTCCACCAAAGCCTTGATGGGACGCTGCTTCATGCGCTCCGTCCCCGTGAGCACGTGGCTGCCGGGAGTGACCGCCAGATATGCCGTCATGAAGCGCATGGCCGTGCCGGCGGCCCCGATGTCAATAACCTCAGGCATCAAGCGCAGCGCACTGATGATAACTTCAGTATCGTCACAGTCAGACAGGTTATCGGGCGTAACACCCCCGCCGGCCAACGCATTGATTACCAACGCCCTGTTGCTGATACTCTTTGACGCCGGCAAGTCCACCGTCACGTCAATCCTTTCAGGAGCTTTAAGTATATATTTCATCTCTCGAAACAGCTTTATCCACGGTTAAACGTTACAACAAGCATGACCACAAACCACCCCGCGCACAGCCGCCAAGCCCGTAAACGCCTTCGCCGCACACGGCAGTCCGCCGTCATGTGTCATGCAAATTTAATGAAACTTGCCGACAATCCCAAACAAAACCCGCATAAAAATATCACCTGCCACATTCCTGTTTGCCGCAAATCGCGTTTCAAAAGGACACAAACGGTAACGCAAAAGGGCACCTTTCGGAGTGCGAAAGATGCCCTTTTGGTAAGACACTGAATATCAAGGCGTTGCAAACATCATTCATTCAACATAAAATGTCTATAATTATTTATGGAGAAACAACGCTTTCAGATTTTTATATTAAGATGCGAGATGTCTATATTCGCAAAATAAGCATCATACAACTGTCCGTTTTCTTCTTTTATATCACTCTGAACGAAATAGTCATCGATACCTTCTATTCTGTTTAAAATCGTATCATCATCTAAATTCTTCATGTTCGAGCGTATTATTTTAAAGAATTTCACTTCACTATATTCAACCTTATTGTCGGCAAGAATTGTACGATATGCAACCTTTAACAATGTAAGTTCTTGCGCTTCAGTAAATTCAGCCTTGCCAAGCTCATCAATATAACGCTTCAAGAACAGATTTCCTTCTTTGTCAATCCGTCCTTTTAATTTTTTCAATTCCACACCAACATCAATATCACCAAACAGTTTCTCTTTGGCGTCAAGCTCTTTAATCAACGACAATTCCTCGCCTGCAATATCACCGTCGCAAGCCATGCAAGAGAAAGCCGTCAACAAGAGCAACTTGTTAAAATCATTGTTTTCCATGTCATTTTATTTTTATGTAAAACCGATGCGTGGCCTTTTGCCGTTCTTTCCATTAGCATTTGCACTGTCCATATCCGCCCTTATAGCATCAAACTTTTCAAGTTGCGCTTTTGAAAGTGAAGGTGCTGTCATACTTATAACGTCTTCCAATATCTGCATTGTTATCTTTGACTTGCGCATCAAAGCCTCTCTTGAAGCGTCGTCTACAATGAGTTTGATGTCGGCCGATACGTAATTTTCCGTCAAATCAGCCAAATGCCCGTAATCAAGTCCGAAGTCGTATGGTCGTTTCTCAAGGTAAAGCATGAACATCTTTTCCCTTGCCGCCTTATCCGGCGGGCCTACATAGTATTTCTTGTCAAGCCTCCCGGCGCGCAGCATGGCTGGGTCTATCATGTTGGGATAGTTTGTCGCACCTATGACAAACACGCCTTTCTCTCCCGTCCTGTCCATCTGTGCAAGCATTTCATTCACGGCACTGCGGTACATTTCATGCACATTGCTGTCCCTGTTAGGCAATAGTTCGTTGATTTCATCAATGAATATTATCGTCGGGGCTTTTTCTTCCGCCTCTTTAAACATCTTGGCGATGTTTTCTTGCGTGGCGTTTACATACCGGCTCTGCAACGTACTTGGCTTCACGTCCATAAAGTTGAAACCTACCTCCTCGGCAAAATGTTTTGCAAAGAATGTCTTTCCACACCCCGGAGGGCCATACAGCAGCATCCCGTTCGGTATAGTCAAACCGTAACGGGCATATTCACCAGCATTATGCAAAGCGTCAATCACTTCTTTCTTTAATATGTCTTTCAGCTCTTGCATTCCCGCAATAGCGGCAAAGCCTTCACCTTCTGCCCTGCGACTTTTCAAATCCGCAGTTTTGCCTTCACCTGACTTAATCTTACGGACAACATCCGGATCGTCAACTTTGATGTCTCCGTCAATGGCTTTTATAAAGTCGCTTGCCGACTGGAAGCGGTCTTCCGGGTCTTGTTGCATTGCTTTTTTAATCGTGTTTAGCAGTTGGCCATCAAGCTCGAATATATCCGCATCTGGTATTTCAAGCGGCTTGTTACGCTCATTAAGTAAATAATCTACCTTGTCTTTTTCATGAACACGCGACAAATCCACAAACCACGGCAGACTGCCGAACAGCAAATGATACATCAATACGCCGACCGAATACAAATCGCTTTGCACGCTATAATCACCCGTAAAACGTTCAGGTGCAAGGTAAAACATATTTAAGTCGCCTAAGTCCTGTTTACAAATAGGTGCATCAAGACGGCAAGCATGGCTGAAGCCAATCAGTTTTAAGTCTGAAAGTTCTTCCGTTACGAAATTCAACATAACGTTCTGAGCTTCCACGCCGTTGTGTATCACCGGACGCGAAAGCCCATGCAGATAACCCAATGCGGAAAGTACGGCCTTAGCTATCTTCTTTACTTTATAGACGGTAAAATCATAACCTTCGGCCATACTCTGCACAAGAGTCGCGCCACTTACATATTCCTGTACGATATAGGCATACTTCCGACCGTTCCGTATTATTTCCCCGTCATCAACGTATGCACAGACATTATGGTGGGAAAGTCGCCTAAGGATTGACAATTCTGTGATTTGTCCGTTCCTGTCTGTCTGCCACGATTTCAGTTTTGTCCTGTTAATAAGTTTCAGGAAACGTTTTACGCCGCCAGCGTCAACCACACGGTATGTTTCCGTATACATACCCTGCGTGTGCGGAAACACAACCGTGTAAGCTCCGATGCTATCTTGCTTTTTGAACAACATAGGCCGCAAACATTTTAAATGTTATATGTTATCTATCCGTTCTTTATACCGCTGCCCATGCGTCTGGCCTCATTGTCAGGCATCAAGTCCAACAACCCTACGGCAATAGGCTGCAATTTATCAACCGTAGGTTGGTCGCTTATTTCAGACATACCCATGTTTACGAGTTGTCTTGCACGTGCAGCGTCTTTCCATCTGATTTGTCCAAACTGGCGGCTACAACTTTGAATAAGCCCCATAAGCTGGTAAATCATCGTCAGTTGGAAAAATAATGACTTGATGTTTTCCAATACCCCACGGCCAATGTTTACATCCTTTGCGCGTATAGCATTGTCTGTCTCCGTGCGGAGTTGGTTGACAAGTTGTGTTGTTTGCCCGTTACCGAGGTCGTTATTGGCTTTTTCAAGCCTGTCAAACTCTTCTCTTAACTGCCTTTCAAGCCTGTTCCACTCTGTTTGTCCGTCAAGGTCTTCAATCTTGCGCAGCACTTCTTTCAAATGTTGCAGTACGGCTTTTTTCTCCGAACTGTTATCGGCTTCTTCTTTAACCCTGTCTAAAGCCTCCTGCAAGGCCGACGTATCACACCCTTCATCAGTTAGTCTGTCTATGCTGTTTTGTGCCATCGCCAAGTCTCTTGGTATGCGTTTTTCTGCTTCTTCCACTGACTGCAGCTTCGGAGTGTCGAGCTTTTTCTCGACCGTCATATCCGTTTCTGGAAAATAGGCCTCGATTGTCATCTGCTCCGACGTATCAACTTTTATGGTTATGTCTATCACCGCATATTCTTTTATCTGCTGGTCTATATCGTCACCTGTGATAATCACATCTGCTACATACTCATAACAAGAGGTTGACTTCAAATTGTTTTCATCAAAATCATCTGCCTGATAGATAGGAATGCGTAATGTATCAGTGCTCACTCCCGGCCTCAGTTTACTACCGGTTCGTTTGTCATTAACAACTCCCGTGGCAGGTAATGGACGGTTCTTCTCTAAGCCTTTTGCTGGATAAAACACCTCCTTATTTTTTTGAACATCCCAAACGCCAACGCCAATGTTGTAAGGCAACGGTGCAGCTCCTACTTTTGAGCCTTGGATTATGGTTATTTCATTAGGGAAGCAAGGGATGGAATTACCTTTATTATCATAACACAAGATGTTGAATGAGTTAGCCTTGCCCTCTATAAGGTTGGCTTCAAGCACTGTGCCTTGTTCTCCTACTTCCGACTTTCCACTTGCCCAACTCTTGTCACTCCTTACCAGTTCCACAAAAACATTGCAGTTTTTTCCTTCTGACTTGTCAATTTCTATCGTCACCCATTCGCTTGTTTCAACGGTAGTTGACTCATAACCGACTTTCAGTTTCACCGTATCTGCCTGCAAATCGCTGTCATCTATATCTTTAACATCTATTGTCGAAGCGTAAAGGGCGGCACCTACGGCCACCGCTGTCATAGGATCTATACTTGTATCCACATTCTCCGTAATTTGTTCTTTCAGCATTTGGCGTATCAACGGGCTGTGTGTAGGACCACCAACAAGTATTATTTTACTCAACTTTCCACCGTCCATATTATTACGTTTCAACAGTTCTTTACAAATGTCAACCGCCTTTTGGAAATATGGACGCATAACATCAAACGCCTGTTTCTGCGTCACAGTCAGATCAAGTTCTATTTCCTCACCATCTTCATCCTCGCCCAAATCACCCAAATTGGAGATTATATCCTCACTGTCTTTAAATGAAAGCTGGTTTTTCACGTCTTCTGCGTATGTCTTCATTGCATCACGTAACACCTCTTTTTTATCCTTATCGGCCAATATCCCCTCAATGGCAAAGTTTTCTTTCAGGTAAGGAATGATAATGTTGTCAACTATAGCATAATCAAGATTTTTTCCTCCGAGGTAATTATCGCCCTCTGTGTCAAACACTTGCATTATCCCGTCTTCAACACGAAGCAAAGCTGCGTCAAACGTTCCACCGCCAAAATCAAAGACAAGCCAATATCCGTTTTTCTCGTCAGCCTTAAGTCCGTAAGCCATTGAAGCGGCAATCGGCTCTTGCAAAAGCTCGCAATGCTTGAACCCTGCGAGTTCCGCAGCTTTTAATGTCGCCGTTTTTTGAGTAACCGTAAACTTTGCAGGAACGGTTATCACGACCGAACTAAAATTCTCATCCGTAACAAATGATTTCAAAGTCTTCAACACTTCAGCCGAAAGTTCCTCTGAACTGTAATCCCTTTCCATAAAAGAACTGTGGTAAAGCGTATCCGTTCCCATCGTCCTTTTAAACTCGACGTAGATATTAGAAACATCTTTTTTCCATGATTTTGTAGCGCGACGTTTATCACTTCCTAAATCATTAAATGCAGTTTGTCCCACCCTCACACTTTGCCTTTTCTTAAAAGCCACGCACGAAGGCATTATATCGTTCGACAAATCAGTCTTTATCATTACAGGTTCGCCTTTTTCCATCCTGCAAACGGCGGAATTGGTAGTGCCCAAGTCTATTCCGTAATCAATCTTAATTCGTGCCATATCTCTTGTTTTAAATGTTTTGACTTACTTCAATTTGCGCCGCTTGTATCATTACATTATTATAATTTATCTGCGGCTTTATCACTCTTGTTATTTTTTGAGTTCCTTTTGGCAGGGTTTCGTCTTCAACGAACGATGCGGCAACCTTCATCCCTTCATAATATGGTTTACCAAGCATATCAACTATTTCGTAACCGTTCGCAAGAAAATTCACCTCAATCCTCTCAACAGCTTTTGACAGTTGCTTATGTCCTTTTACGCTTGCGTCCATACGCATTAGGTTTGTCTTTATCCTGACAATCTCGTCCGCGACTTTCAAGGCAAGCGAATGATCGGGCTTTTGGCTTGACGATGCTGGTTGAGACGATTGCTGCTTGCTGACATTAAGTTGCTTATCAAGAAGCTCAATCATTTTGTTGTCAAGTTTCAACGACTCTTCCTGCAATGCGGTTTGTGCTTTTTGCAACTCGTCTTGCACTTTCTTCATTTTGTCAATCGAGGACGTCTTGCTATTGATACGCTTGTATAAAATAAGGTAAACCAGCAAAGCCACAACCAAAAGCACGACGCCTACGCCAATACCCCACGCTGTCCTGCTGCTGATTTTGTCGTCAGACGCCTTGGCGTTGTCATCTATTTTCTTGTTTGCATTAGTCAGATTGTCCTCAATAGAGTTGTCTTTTTCAGCCAACTTTCTGATTTCCGACTTCAAAGAATCTATGTTCTTAGCATCAGTCTCCTGCTTTACAGAAAGATAATCAACGCTTTTCTTCAACTCGTCATTTACTTTTTTCAGTGACGAAATTTGCCTGTTTTGTTCACTAATAGATTGTTTAATCTCTTTCAGTTCGTTCGTTTCATTATTTACTGCGAATGTATTTGAACTTAAAACTGACGATAAAATTAAAATTAAAATTGTTTTCATGACTTTATAAATGTTTTCTTTAACTACACATTCCAACAAGTGCTCCTATAATTGCAAAAGCAACACAAACTATTAATATTTGCCCAAGACATCCCGCTAACTCCTCGAAACAGCCTCCGAGACAGCCATCACCGCTACTTTTTGGAGGTGGGGGACCTTGTTTAGGAATAACTTGAGGACGCGGCGTCGGACGTGGTGAAGGTGCAGGGCGAGGTTGTGGTTGTTTTACTGTAGTCGAAGTTGACACATTAAGCTGATTGCACAATCCCTTTAAAGCGCGCTTTTGTCCGTTATACCTATTTGTCTTAAACTGTGTCTCCATGTCAAATGTATCCATCAACAAAGTAACCCGCCAAGCATCAGACAGTACATTCTTCAAATTACCTATCGACAATAATTGCATAACTGCATCATAACCATCCTTACATTTTTCCTGCGCAGCATTCACTTCATCTATAAGTTCACCTAACGCTGCAGCAACAACAAGTGTTGACCACTTTAAGTATTCAGCATTAGTAGAACCTAAAACGCTTTTAATTCTCAACAAATGAGGTTTGCTATTGTTTAAAAGCGTATTAATGTTTGATATAGATGAAGACCGTGACTTAAAGTTTTTCAATTCGCTTATTATTGCATTCACATATTGCCTTATTTCTTTTGACGGCAAGTCATCAATGTTTTTCTGCAATATATCAACATTTTCCTTACACCGGCTTTTTGCCATCGTGCCGACTGCTATCTGCAAAGCATACTTCTGCAAAGGCATTGCCTTCTCGCCTTTGTCGTCATCATCTGACTTATTGTAATAGTCAATACCGCATTGCAGGATTTCGTTTGCGAGCTTATCCATAACGTTTTGATAACGCATATCAGACGAAGCGCATACCTTCTTGAGCTTTGCTATCAACGGCTTGGTGTCGTTCATAAGTATGACACCTGCATTATATCTTGCAGAAGGCGAATTGCGCTGCACATCTTTTGCCTTGTTTATGCACACCTCTATTTGCGAAATCACTGGCGAGACAAGCCTACCGTTAAGCGTGTCTTTCCATAATTGGCTGCACCGCACCCATGAAAAAGAACTTAAATCAACGTTCGGCTCACCCTCCAATATGTCAAAAAACCTGTTGACAAAATCTTCATGACTAAGCCGCAACGTCGGGGAAATAAGATTACAAAAGTCTGAACTATACTTTTGATACAATCTGTCGGCCACTCCTGCTGCGTAAACATTTTTGCCCTTTAACAGGTAACACATCATCCTGTTTTGTAAAGATGACAGGCTCTCTTTCTTTTTCCACAGCTCTACGGCCTCATCCATATTCCCTGCAAAAAGATGATTGAACGCAATTTTGTCTATGGGCGTGACGTTCAGAAACCAAAACATTGCATATTTCAGTTGCTCTGGCGGCAGGCTCAAATCTGATTTTGCCTGGGTAACAGACACTTCCGTACGATTTACACTTGGCAGGAAACTACTCAAATCCAAAGGAAAAGATACAGTCCTCCCTACTCTCAGAAAAGCTTTCATCCTTCCTTCATTAGCCAATACATCCCTCTTTGGAGAATTGGCATATACCCCTAAAATCCTATAAGGATTGTCTTTAATAACGTTTATCATGGCGATACGACTTTGCGACAAGGCAAAAAGAAGGTGTAGGCTCTATTTCCTGCTGCCTTCTGTGGTATCGCCAAACACCAGTCACATACAACAAGGAAGCCTACACCACACGGTGTAAGCATTCACTTGCTTACTTGTATGTGACACCTTCAAAATAATTTGGCGATTTTCAGAAGGCACAAAAGTAAGAAGCAAACACTTCTTTCGGTTATGTCAATATGTCTTTTTTATCTTACATATAATCAAGTTTTGGTTTGGGGCAAAGTTAATAAAAATCTGACAAACCGAAGAATAAAAGGCGATTTATATTCATTAGTTTTTACGTATCCAAACTGAAAGCCTGCAATCCACGGCCTTCGGTTTTTCCGTTCATTGCCTTTTGAATTATAAAAGGAGGTTCATCCGCAAATCGGTTGGATGACATAATTTTATCTATAATTATAGCATACCAATGAACGCCGCCACTGTAGGGACATAATTTATTATGTCCGCACGCTCTGAAAGAGCGTTTAAATACTTGTATATCAGTAAAATACGTTTCTCACGAAACGTACGGACATAATAAATTATGTCCCTACAGTGGGTGTATTCAATTTATGTTTGGTCTTATAACAAAAGATATTTCCATCCAACATCTTTGCGGATGAATCTAAAAGGACACAAATCGCGTTTCAAAAGGGCACAAACGGCAACGCAAAAGGGCATCTTTCGGGATGCGAAAGATGCCCTTTTATAAAGTATTGAATATCAAGATGTTGTACGAACGGGAAATACGGGGGCGTCATTCCGCCGCGAGACGGAAGCCAACGTCTGACACGCCGGGGAGCGGGTCGCGCTTCATTATGTGGCTGACGCCGACGTGCAGGGAGTCACCGGCACGCAGGTTGAGCGGCGGCAGGGTGAAATTGTACTGGTAAGTTGTCACCCCGCGACCGAGTATGTTGCCATTGTCGTCATAAAGGCGGCATTCGATGGTGTCGGCGTAAACCCTGTGACCCGGCTCGACAACGCGCTCTACAAGCAGACTGACGGTAGTAAACGGATATGCTCCGTTGACGCGCAACCCCAGTGTCTGGGCGTAACGGCCCGCAAAATGCAGGCGTGGAACGTCGAAGGTGAGCGTGTCGTTACGCTCCCAACCGTCCACGGGCGTAGACCGGTACTTGTCATAAGCCACACCATCGCTGCAAGACGATAACAAGACGACAAGTCCGAAAACGGCCGACATTATATATAATATGTGTTTCATCACTGTGTCCTGCCTCTCGGCAAGCCGTCAACGGCAAGCTGCACAATGGCGTCAAAGCCGCACGGCTGCGCCTGTTCACTCTCCTGACGGCTGGCCGCCGCCAGACTGTTTGGGAGCATTGCCGGACACCTTTGCCGCAGGCTTACCTGCCGCCGGCCGTGCGCCTTGACCTGCCTGACGTTCCTGGCGGCGCGCATCTACCTGTTTGGCGTTGCGGCTCTTGCTCTTCTTCTTTTTCTTCGCCTTGTCAAAGCGCGTTATACTCTCGCCGGCCAGCAGATCTACGGGTTTGTCCTGACGCTTCACCGCACCGTCTTCAAGCAGGGACAGAGGCTTCTCGCCGCGCTTGTTCATCTCTATCACCTCTAAGGCGCGGCGCGCCGAGATGGTCTCAAGGTTTGACGGTATCTTCTTGTCGGTGGAGTATGTCACCATGCCGGCCAGTATGTCACTTTTGAACAGGTAATAGTCATTGTCCTGTGTTTGCAGCACCATCTCCTTGCTCGGCAGCCTGCGGCTGGCCTCGATGTAATTGTCCACCTCGTAATTGAGGCAGCATTTCAGCTTGGCGCACATCCCGGCGAGCTTCTGAGGGTTGAGCGATATGTCCTGATAACGCGCCGCCCCGGTGCTGACCGACACAAAGTTTTTCATCCACGTGGCGCAACACAGCTCTCGTCCGCACGGCCCTGTGCCTCCGATGCGGCCCGCCTCCTGCCTGGCTCCTATCTGCTTCATCTCTATGCGGACGTGGAACGTCTCCGCCAAGACCTTGATGAGCTGGCGGAAGTCCACCCTTTCGTCGGCAATATAGTAGAAGATGGCCTTGTTGCCGTCGCCTTGATACTCCACGTCGCCGATTTTCATCTGCAAGTTCAGGTCCTTTGCTATCTGGCGGCTTTGTATCATGGTGCTGTGCTCACGGCTTTTCGCCTCATAGTACTTATCCATGTCTACGGGCTTCGCTATGCGGTAGATGCGTTTGATGTCGTCAGCCGACCTTAAGTTGGCTTTCTTTATTTGCAGCTCTACGAGCTTTCCCGTCAGCGTAACGACGCCTATGTCATGGCCGGGATTGGCCTCCACTGCCACGATGTCGCCCTTTTTAAGGTCGAGGTTGTTAACGTTGCGGTAATAACCCTTGCGGGTGTTCTTAAACTGAACTTCCACCAGGTCGGTAGTCTGGGCGTTGCCCGGCACGTCGGCCAGCCAGTCATACGTGTTGAGCTGGCGGTCCTGACGGCCGCACCCGCGGATGCAGAGCCCGCGGTCCTGGCCCGTGTATATCTTCAGTTTCATGTTTTTATAGTCCATAAGCATATATATAAACCCACTCCCGGCCTCATAAAAGAGTCCACCCGGCCTCCCCAAGCGTGAGGGGTGAAGATTGCCTGATGCCGGTCAGGGGTGTATTAGTATTTCAACATCTTAATTATCCGGTCCTTGCCATCACGCTATTCCGCCTCCACTTTGGAAGGCCGACAGGAGCGTCAGGGCTTCCTTATCAGCGAGACGATGATGTTCGTGGCCATATCGAACAGCACAATCTTGGCGTTGGCGTTCTGACCGATGTCGCGCATGGCGCGGTTCATCAGGGCCGACATTTCCAAGACGTTGGCCTCGTTGATGTAAGGAGCAAAATTGCGGGCGAAGTTTTCCTCGTCGCGCGTCATATAACAGAGCTGCGGATCGTGAAAGTTGTACATGAAATTCTCACGCACCAGCCGCAGGAAATAGGCCAACATCCGCCGCTGCTTCTCGCGGCCGAGGGCGGCGGCCGCGTCGCTCCACTTGCGCAAGTCTTTTATTTTGCGCATATAAGCGAGGCGCATCAGCGAGACGAACATATCGAAGAACTGCCGCTTCTCATTGTCGGCGTCGAGCTCTTCAAGCGCGGTGAGCCAGCTGCCGCCCGCCGCGCGGGCTATGCGGTGAGCAGCGTCGGGGTCGATGCCGCGCCGTTCTATGAGGGCGTTCTCCATCGACGTTTCGTCAACACGTCGTATGTCTATGCGCTGTGCGCGGCTGCGTATGGTGTCGAGCAGTCGCTCCGGCTCCTCGCATACCATGATGAAAACTGTCTGTCGGGGCGGTTCCTCAAGTATTTTGAGCATCTTGTTGGCGCATTCGGCGTTCATCCTTTCCGGCAGCCATATCACGACCACCTTGTAGCCGCCCTGACTTGACTTCAGGCTGAGACGCCGCAACAGCAAGTCGCTCTCCCCTACACCCATCAGTGCCTGTTGGTTGGCGGCCCCCATAGCGGCGAGCCATTTATCCATAGTGAAGTAAGGGCCTTGCGAGAGCAGCCCGCGCCATTCCGAGGCAAAGTCTTCGCTCGACATCTTATGCTCCGAGCCGGTGCCTGCGGGACGGATCACGGGGTAAGAGAAGTGAAGGTCGGGATGTGCCCAGCGCGCCGTCATGGAGCATTGAGGACAGTTACCGCACGAGTCGCCGGCCACATGGTTGCGGCACAAGAGGTAAGAGGCGAAAGCCGCAGCAAGGGCGAACTTGCCGCTGCCCTGCGGCCCGCAGAGCAGCATGGCGTGAGGCACACGTTCCTCGGCCACCATCTGCCGCAGCCTCTGCTTTGCCTCTTCCTGTCCTACGACGTCACTGAATTTCATCTCGCAAATTACTAAAATTCGGTGCAAAATTACTAAAAATCCACCTTATAACATGACAAAAAGCAGGATATTTGCAGGCTTTTCACTTTTTTACATATCGCCTACCGGAGTCGCCACGACTGCTAAACAATACTTTTTGCCAACATAATCAAGCACCGAAGCACGGTTTTATGCAATTTATCCTTACTTTTGCGGCATGAAATACGTCCTTCTCATACTGGGATGCCTGACACTGGCGTGCGGAATTGTCGGCATCTTCGTGCCGCTGCTGCCTACCACACCGTTCCTCCTGCTGGCCGCCGCACTGTTCTTCCGCAGCTCTCCGCGTGCTTACGAATGGCTGCTTGGGCACAAGCGGTTAGGCCCTTACATCCGTGATTTCCGCGAAAACCGTGCAATGCCATTACGCGCGAAGATAGTATCATTAACGCTTCTTTGGCTCACTTCGCTGCACTGTTTCTTTCTCATCCTCAACCATTGGGCATTAAAAACACTGATAGCCGCCGTAGCCGCAGGCGTCACCGTCTACCTGCTTTCGTTGAAAACAAAACGGTGAAACGGATAAATCATCACACATTTAAGCAGCAAAGCATTACATATTGCAAACAAATCAGGTGTAAAACACTACAATATGTCATATCAAAAAGCACCGGCAGTCTTATCAAAACAGGTAAACCAACTGACGTTTTTAAAGGGCTTACAGATTAATCAGAGTTAATTTTTTCATACGAATGGCATACGTTTTTATTACCCCACATACCATTCGGCATAATGAAAGGCCACCATCACACATCCGAATGGCAGCTAACAACAATGCGAAACATGGCCTTTTGCAGGGCAAAAGGCCATGTTTCGCAACGCAACGGGACGCAAACGTTGCACAAAAACGGGCAGATTAGCATAACATATTGGAATTAAAAAACTTACGTTTGCACACTGAGAACCGGCGTTATTTGCGCCCGAACGTTTTTTATTCTGAAACAGCCCATCCTCAAAGCGTCATGCCAAATCAATATGAAAGCAAAACAACCATACCGGCGACAATATGACATCCGGAAGAAAATCACCCTTCAAGGCACAATAATACGCAAGGAAACGGGTTATATATAAATAAGGACTAAAAACAAATCAATAAATTAAAAAAACTTTACCATGAACCAAAATCAATCGGGCAGCAAGGCCTACCTATTCTCTATTGTGCTTGTTGCCGTGTTGGGCGGACTGCTTTTCGGGTATGACACCGCCGTAATATCCGGGGCGGAAAAGGGCTTGCAGGCCTTCTTCCTCGGTGCGGAAGACTTCGCCTACACTGACTCGTGGCACGGCTTCACGTGCGCCAGCGCACTCATCGGCTGCATCATCGGCAGCGCAGTGTCGGGCTACATGGCGTCGAACTGGGGACGCAAGCGTTCGCTAATCTTCGCAGGCATCATGTTCTTCATCTCCGCCTTGGGCTCGATGGAACCTGAATTTCTGTTCTTCGAGCACGGTGTGCCTAACTACTCGCTGCTCGTAGCCTTCAACATCTACCGCGTAATAGGCGGTGTTGGCGTCGGTCTAGCGTCTGCAATATGCCCGATGTACATCGCAGAGGTGGCACCGTCTAACATCCGCGGCACCCTCGTGTCATGGAACCAGTTTGCCATCATCTTCGGCCAGTTGGTCGTTTACATGGTTAACTTCCTCATCCTCGGCGACCACACCAACCCCGT
>CALUGX010000030.1 GCA_944320285.1 uncultured Prevotella sp. | reverse complement strand
AACTCATTGAGCTGCACGCTTTTGCTTGCGATTTAGTATGTATTTACTTATCGGAATCATTTGACTTCCTCAAAGTCGGCGTCTTGCACGTTGTCGTCAGACTTGCCGGTGTTTTGCTGTTGCTGGCCTGCGCCGGCATTGTTGCTGCCAGTGAAGCCTTGGCCGGCATTTGGCTGTGCGCCGCCTGCCTGCTGATACATTTGGGCACTGGCAGCCTGCATCACGGTGTTAAGGTTATTGATTGCGTTGTCAATGGCTGCAACGTCACCGCTCTTATGAGCGTCGCGGAGCTGCTGGAGAGCACTCTCAATGTTAGGTTTCTGGTCGGCAGGGATTTTGTCGCCGTTGTCCTTCAGGAAGTTCTCGGTGGTGAATATCATCGAGTCTGCCTGGTTCATTTTGTCTACACGCTCACGCTCTTTCTTGTCATTTTCAGCGTTCTGCTCGGCTTCTGCCTTCATGCGGTCGATTTCCTCCTTGCTGAGACCTGATGACGCCTCTATGCGGATGGCCTGTTCCTTGCCCGTGGCCTTGTCCTTGGCACTCACGTTGAGGATGCCGTTTGCGTCGATGTCAAATGTCACCTCAATCTGTGGCACGCCGCGGCGAGCCGGTGCTATGCCTTCAAGGTTGAACTGACCGATGCTCTTGTTCTGCGCTGCCATGGGGCGTTCGCCCTGGAGAACGTGTATTGTTACGGCTGTCTGGTTGTCAACGGCTGTCGAGAATGTCTCGCTCTTCTTGCACGGAATGGTGGTGTTGGCATCGATGAGTTTTGTCATTACACCGCCCATAGTCTCGATACCAAGTGTCAAAGGTGTTACGTCAAGCAACACGATGTCGCCTACGCCACTCTCCTTGTTGAGGATTGCGCCCTGGATGGCTGCGCCTACGGCTACCACCTCGTCGGGGTTGACGCCCTTTGAAGGCTCCTTGCCAAAGTAATTCTTAACCAACTCCTGCACGGCAGGTATACGGCTTGAACCGCCCACGAGAATAACCTCGTCGATGTCTGACGTTGTCAGCTTGGCGTCACGTATTGCGTTCTGGCATGGAACAAGGCAAGCCTGGATGAGCGAGTGTGCCAACTGCTCAAACTGTGCACGTGTCAGCGTCTTTACCAAGTGCTTGGGCACGCCGCCTTCTGCCGTGATGTACGGCAGGTTGATTTCAGTTGAGCTTGAGCTTGACAGTTCTATTTTTGCCTTCTCGGCAGCTTCCTTCAGGCGCTGCATGGCCATCGGGTCACGTGACAGGTCGATGCCTTCGTCGGCCTTGAAGCCGTTTACGAGCCAGTCAATGATTACCTGGTCGAAGTCATCGCCTCCGAGGTGGGTGTCACCGTTGGTCGAAAGTACCTCGAACACGCCTCCGCCGAACTCAAGTATTGATATATCGAACGTACCGCCACCAAGGTCGAACACGGCAATCTTCATGTCCTTGTTTGCTTTGTCAACTCCGTAGGCCAATGCGGCAGCAGTAGGCTCGTTGACGATACGGCGAACGTTCAGTCCGGCTATCTGGCCTGCTTCCTTCGTAGCCTGGCGCTGTGAGTCAGAGAAGTATGCCGGCACGGTGATGACAGCATCGCTAACCTCCTGTCCGAGATAGTCCTCGGCGGTTTTTTTCATTTTCTGCAGCACCATAGCCGATATTTCCTGCGGGGTGTACTTACGTCCGTCAATGTCAACACGTGGGTATCCGCCTTCGTTCACAACCGAGAACGGCACACGCTCGGCCTCTTTCTGGCTTTGAGCGTAAGTCTCGCCCATGAACCTCTTAATTGAATACACGGTGTTTTTCGGGTTGGTGATAGCCTGACGTTTGGCCGGGTCGCCAATCTTACGCTCACCGTCTTTTACAAAACCTACAACTGAAGGCGTTGTGCGCTTGCCCTCGCTGTTAGCTATTACAACCGGTTCGTTGCCCTCGAATACGGCAACGCATGAGTTAGTTGTTCCTAAGTCGATTCCAATAATCTTTCCCATAGTTCTTATCTTTTTGTTATTTTTTCGTTTTTTATGATTGTGTGGTTATCAGGTCTACGGCTATACATCTGTTTGCATCCGTACCTCTTACGCCACACTTGTTGTCACATATCATTTAACAAAACGTATGCCAAACACGGGGACGTGTCACAGCGTCTGACATTTTGGCGCAATTAATGACATCAATGAGGTGATATTAAAAAGACAGATGTGCACGTATGTCTGTATTTACGCGCGCATCTGTCTTATTTAAAGACTGTTTTGTAAACAGGCGTCTTTGCTTTTATATGTCGGATTTGTGATATTGACACAATAGAATAAAAAAATCTATATTGCCACAATCATAACCCATTGGAGAATTGTTTTGGATGCACAGTGACAGTTACAGTTTCAAACAGTGTCCTTTCAGCTATGAAATATGGCTTTTTTGTCTTCTGAAAGGTGCCATTTCACATCGTAAAAGGATGCCTCTTGCAGACCAGCCGACGGCAAGCGAAAACCGTAATAATTGATGGTGTTGGAGAGCAGGTTGTCGTTGATGCTGTATCTGCTTTTACTGTTTTCCCATCACGTCATTTATCCAATCTTGAATAACATTCAGGCTCGTTCCGTTCAGCAGTTTGCCGTCTTGCCATTCCAAGTCGGGATATGCTTCCCTTAATTCTTTTACGCTATTGCTTATACCGCTGCCTCCTGATGTGGCAAACGGTATGAGTGTTTTGCCTTTCAGGTTTTGACTCTCGATGAAAGTGTTTATTATTCGCGGTGCCTGATTCCACCAGATTGGGTAGCCGATGAAAATCACATCGTAGGCGGCGACGTCGGTTTTTGTTATCTTCAGTGCCGGACGCGCCTGCGGATTGTTCATTTCCACCGAACTACGCGACTGTCTGTTGTTCCAGTTAAGGTCGTCGGACGTATAGGCTTCTTGCGGCACTATTTCATGCAATGTGCCGTCTGTTACCTCTGCAATCATCCGGGCGGCTTGGGCTGTTGTGCCGGTGGCAGAGAAATATACGACTAATGGTTTGTGTTCGGTTTGCATACGCTTTTTCCCTTTATTCTGGGCGCAAGTGGTAAAACTCATGGTTATTACCGCCGCCAATGTCAAAATAAATTTGTTCATAAATCGGTTGTTTTGATAATGTTATTTGATTTTTAATCCGGGAATCAGAGGCTTCATGTCAACTAATTCCAGCTCCTTCACCATCGCAAGTGTGCCTTGCTTGTATTTTTTGAAGTGTGGTGTCTTCAGGTGGCTCTTGTATGCGGCACTGTCAGCATATATTTCAAGGATGGTTATTTTGTGCGGCACATCTTTCTCGGCTGTGGCATAGAGCGTAAGTACACCCGGCTCTGTGCGCATGGAGACTTCGATTTCCTCTTTCAGTAAGGCGTTGTAGGCATCCAGTTGTGCCGGGGCAACCGTGATTTTCGACAGGCGCACAATGTTGTTTCCTGCGGGGGCGGGCTTGGCGTACTCCTGCTTGATGATGCGCAGCGCCTTGATTGCGGCGGGGAAACCGATGTAGGGCAGGCACTGGATGACGGCGGCCGTCAGTGTTTCGGGCGTGTTGCCGGCGTTGATGTTGCCGTGGTAGTGTGAATGGAGCTGGCTCCCGGCCTCCAGCGTGGCCAGTACGCAATAGCCCAGCAGTTCGCGGGTCTTCAGGTCGAGCGCGCCACGGCTGTATATCTCGCCGAAGAAATAGTCCGTAAGGAACCGCTCCACATCCTTGCCCATGTCTCCCGGCATATCGGACATGACGGACGACACGCCGCCCGGATATTGCTTGTCCTGTATTGCCTTACCCGTCTCGTGACGTGTTTCCTCAGTTACCGTGCCTTGTTTTTCCAACGGCAGGCTGATGCCATGTTCCTTGAATACCTCGTTCACCGTAGCCACGGCATTCAGCATCTTGGGGAAACCGATGAACGGAGCGGTGAGGTAAATCACCTCGCGCAGTTCTTCGGGCGTGACGCCCACATTGAGTGCCGCTCCGACATGGGCTTTCAGCTGCGGAAATGTCTGCATTGTGGCAAGTGTGATGCAGGTAATCATCTCACGCTGTTTCATGGTCAGGTTGCCGGTTTGGAATACTTCGCCGAAGATAAACTTCTGAAGGATGTCCATCATCTCCGGGTCTGTTCCCTGTCCGGTAAGGGCTTCACCTCCGAACAGGGTATGATAGTTCTGTTTGCACACTTCCGTTCTGTCCATTTTATCCGTTGTTTGTGCCATCGCGTACAG
This sequence comes from uncultured Prevotella sp., assembly GCA_944320285.1. Lineage (GTDB taxonomy): Bacteria > Bacteroidota > Bacteroidia > Bacteroidales > Bacteroidaceae > Prevotella. The sequence continues at coordinate 17,345 of CALUGX010000030.1, read as the reverse complement.
GTAGCCTGCCAGCACGAAAGCGATTATTCCGACTGCTTTTTTCATTTATCTGATAAATTGTTATAAATTCTTGCCCAACTGATAGGCTTGTTGCGGATAATCCGTGTTGCGGACGCTTCCTGCCGTCCACACGCCCGAAGCCACCACTTCGCCCACGCTTGTCCAGCCAAGGTAGTCCATCAGTGTATGGTAATGCACCAGCATCGGTTCGGCCTCTTTACGGGATGTGTCGGCGTATGTCATCAGGAAGGCGGCTTTCTTCGGCGCACCCTTTATCTGCCCGTTGATGGCATAGAAGCGGTCTATCACCCGTTTCATTTGCGCCGAGATGCCGAAGTAATACATCGGTGTGGCAAACACCACCATGTCCGCCTCAATCAGTTTCGGGCGGAGTGTCTGGAAGTCGTCGTTGAATATGCAAGGCCCGTCCATGCCGCAACGGTTGCAGGCACGGCACGGTTCCACCTGATTGAAAGCGCAGTCGAAACGGAACACCTCGTGTCCTTTTTCTTCCGCGCCCTTGATAAACTGTTCCGCCAAATAAGCAGAATTTCCGTTCTTACGTGGACTGCCCGTCAATATTACTATCTTCATCTTCTTACTTTTAGATTCATTATTGCTTATGTGATTAAACGCCTGCACCAGTCCCGTGCCTGTCAAGACAGTGCCAAAGGCTGCCAGTGCGGACTTCTTCAAAAAATCTCGTCGTTCCATACGTCAGTGGATTAAAGTCCTGTCATCTTCTCCTGGTCTTCGTGGTAGCTTTGCGTGAATCCCATGCAGCCAAGCCGACGGCAGAGACCGTCAATCCGTTTTTCCAAAATGTTCTTGTTTTCATTATTGTTCTTCCTTATAGTTTTTCCCGAAGCTGGTGCATTTGCCGATGGTCTCGCCTGTGCGCAGGTAAGTATAGTTCGGCATCTCGAACAGCAGCGGTTTCAGTTTATCATAGTCGGGTTTGCCTTTTTCGTTCAGGCAGTCTTCATCCACGTAAGTGTTCATTATCTTGCAGATGAAGTTGTCGACGGTTTCCGTTTCGTAGTTGTCCACCACTTCGCACTCCATTACCAGCTGACTTTCATCGATGACCGGTATCCCGGCTTCGCCCTTGTGCCAGATAAACACGTCCGACTTGTCCGCCTTCGCTCCGCTGGAGCAGCCCACATAGTCGGCACGTTCCAGCATCGCTTCGTTCACCATGTTGACGGACACTTTGCCTGTCTGCTTCACGCCTTCGTTGGTATAATGTTTCTTGAACATACTGAGCATAATCCGGTCGTGCCCGATGATGCCCACGTGGGCAACAAGCAGCCAGTTTACCTTTCCGTTTACTTCCGTACCCACTACTACTGCGGGGGTCGGATACAATGCCAATACTTTTCCGATGTTCTTTTTCATTGTTGTCGCTTTTTATTTTATGTTGTTTGTCGTCTTTTCAGTTCTTTGCCATGCCTGAAAGCTCTTTCAGTATCTCAATCTCGTTGAATCTATCCGTTGGCGGAATTATTTGCACTCATCGTGGCAGCCGCTTACGGTTTGTTATATTTTGATGGTTTTTATTTACGATTTTCACTCGTTTCCGACGGGTTTGCAACGGGCATCCTTTTACCGTGCAAAAGATAGTCTTTTAAAAGACGAAAGACCGTCTTTTGCAGACCGAAAGGGCACCGTTTAAAACTGTAACAATCGTCGTACCTATAAAAAATATTCCGCCAACGGGTATGGACACGCTGGCTCCAGCCCGACTGTCTGCCGGCAAAGAAGTGTCGCAGAAGCTGTCCGGCGTGACGTTGTGGCGGTCGGCGATGAAGCACACCGCCTCGTCTGCGCACAGCTCCTTGGGAAAATCTGTTATTTGTTCCATTGTCCTCTTTTTTCTTTTGCAAAGTTATGCCGGAAATGGGAGTAAGCTTGTAACCATAAAAAGGTAAAGCGTACCATTTTTACTGAATTTATCTTTTGCATGGCACATTGTCCTTGAAATACCTTATCTTTGCATAAGGCAAGATGCCCCGCTGGTCTGTGTCATTGACTATGCCGAGATGTCGCCCATGCGTCACAGCCTTAACAATTACTGCCTCTTCCTGCGTGACGACGCAGATGTAGACCCGGACATACGATTATAATAAAAAGGTACGTTGCTGTGTGGGGCTTCCGGACAAGTGGAAGGCTGGGATGCGACTGTGACACGGTGGGTAGCCACATCATGTTAAATATTTTTTATCATTGAACTAATGAAACTTGAACACATTGCCATTTATGTAAAAGACCTTGAAAGTATGCGAACCTTTTTCATGCAATATTTCCAAGCCTCTTCCAATGAAATGTATCGTAATCCGCGCACAGGACTTTGCTCATATTTCCTGTCGTTTACGGACGGGGCACGGTTGGAAATAATGTATCGTCCTGACATCGCAACAAGCGGCTCAGAGGGACCGCGTGCAGGATATACTCACATTTCTTTCAGTGTGGGAGGAAAAGAGCAGGTTGACGAATTGACAGAAACTCTCCGGAATGACGGCTATAGGGTTGTAAGCGGCCCTCGCACCACCGGTGACGGTTATTATGAAAGTTGCATAGAGGGGCCGGAAGGATGCCTGATAGAGATTGCAGAGTAGAACGTTGTTCCAGACATTCATCAGCATCATCATTTTTTTGCAGGTGACAGGCGGGTTCTCAAGATTGACGGATATAAAGCAGGTGACGGTTGTCATGGCAATTGATTTTAAACACCTGCTTAAAAGTGACATCTTAACCTGAAATATTAAGTAAAATATGAAGACACATGAATTTATAGCGAAGTACAAAGAGGCTTTTGGTGAGAGGACGCCCCTGCCCGTGGCCTTCGGTTACAGCGGCGAGGCCGTAACCGAAGTGAAGAAGATACCACGCTGCATGATAGGCGCGATACGCAAGGTGTGCGGCGGGGAGCCGCTTACGCTGTCGGCTGATAATGTGATTTGCGGTGGCGGAAGCCTTTATACCGCCTTTGCACCAATGCCGGACCGTGTGCCGGCGTTTGTCTCGGAGGCGGAACATTACAAGCAGACAAAGGAGCAGGTGAAGGAATATATCGACCGCTTAGGCATCAGGTTGTCGGAAAAGCCGTACCTCAATTTTGTGCGTATCGACAACATTGACAGCATCGACAATGTGGAGGGGATACTTTTCTTTGCCACTCCCGACGTGCTTTCAGGCCTCTGCTCGTGGGCGTTTTATGACAATAACGATGATGATGCGGTATGCACACGGTTTGCGTCGGGATGTTGCAGCATAGTGACATTCGCTGCAAAAGAGAATGCGGAGAGTGGCCGCCGTTGCTTCATCGGTATGCTCGACCCGTCGGCGCGTCTGTTAGTACCAAAGGATGAGCTGACGTTTACTGTCCCGGCCTGTCGGTTCAGGGAAATGATGGGCACAATGGAGCAATCGGCACTGTTCCAAAAAGCGTATTCAATCGTAAGAAAACGCATCAACGGGGAAATACGGAGCAATGGGTAACCATATTTATTTTACGTCGTCAAGCAATATTGAAAGCATCTTGTTTTGATGGTTTACAATATCGTCAAAATCCCATTCCATGCCGGGCGCGCGGTTGATTTCATCGCACAACATTTTTTTGTAATTGTCTTCACATATTTGCATCATGATCTTAAACTTCAGTGACGCAACGCTTACCTGGTTGTGTTTCTTATCGGCATAATGGTTGAGTTTCGTATGCGGATCCCAGTTTGATCCGGAACTATTTGCGTCGGCGCCAATCATGGCATAGTTGCCGAAACAGTTGATGTTGTCTTGGCTTAACCTTTCACCGTCTCCGGCTTTGGCTTGCGGATAGAAGTGTTCAAGGCTCTTGCGTGTGCGTGAGAAATAAAAGCTGTCGAACGTGTCTAAGTCAAAGTCGCTGCATCCCAGCGCCTTGAAGAAGTTATCACGCTCGCGGCTTCCTTTCTTGTACTGCCTGCCACGCATTTCAGAGGCGTATTTGTGCCATATTTTATAATCCATATAGTTGAAGACGAACAGTTGTATGCCTTTGCTTGCTTTCAGTCCGTCTCCGTAAATGCGGTTAAAGTCGGGGCGGCAGTTGCTTATTTCCAGCGTTATTTCATTGTTGCGCAATATGGTGTTGTCAAAGCTGTTAGGCTTCGGGCGGTTGTTTGAAGCGCTTAAGTTGTCGGGATTAAGGTAAATGTCAATGAAATATTTGTTAGCCAAGGCTTGTAAGAAGGTTAGGTAATGCCCAAGGTCGGTGTCGCTGAAGAGATGGAGCAGGCAATAAAACAGGTAATTCTTTCTCTGTCTTGCAGTGAAGGCCACTTCAAACATTGAAAGCAGGTGCACCAGTTCGTCCTGCATCCTGCCGTCTGGCGATGTGTTTTTTGCATACGTCTTATTGCCCTCTTTTGTGTATTGCTGAAGTTTCCAAGGGTTGTCGCCTGCCAGGTCTTCACCGTTGGTGTGGTGTATTATGTAATTGTCAAGCAGGTATTTGGCTTTCAACAGGTTCATGGTAAACTTTTTTGCAAACTCGCAGGTCTTGTCGGCTTTGTTAAATTCATTTATGAGTTCCTTGTCATCGAGGGTAAAGTCAGCTGGCACAAATCCGTCTTCGTCCATGCGTGTGATTTTAAGGACGATGAGCAGGAAGTTCGGAAAGTCTATAATTGGTTGGAATGTGTCGTTCTTATCGTTCTTGTCATCATCCTTCAGTGCGCCGATGTCGCCGTCTTTCAGTGCGTTTATGCTGAATCCGCTTTTTGTATCCTTAGTTTTGCTTTTGTCCTCATCATTTTTTTCAATATCCTTCGGTTCATCAATGCAGCCGTCTTTCGGAGAGTTCTTGTCCATAGTCTCGCTTTTTAATGATGGTAGGCTGTCAAAGTCATGACCGTGGTATTCGTTCATGTGTGCTCCGAAGATGTCGGCAGAATCAAACTTTTGCTGTATATATACGTTCATCATGCTGCAAGCCTCCCAGATGCGGCTGAACGTCTCCATTTCTTTTTCTTTCGCAGTATCTTTTTCTTTCGCAGTCAAGCAGTGGCATAATTCGGCTTTTACTATTTCATGTTTCTCAAGCTGTTCGCCGCGTGAATTCATTACTTCAAAGTAGTGGTTCAGGTCAACGTCTTTTGGTACGACGTAGTGTAAGATGTGTACGTTGTTAGTGAAATAATCGCGAAAGCCCTGCATCTCATCCTCGGTCACTATTTCGTTAATGGCTTTTTTAGCGTATTCAAAACCGTTTCTGATGCCCGCGTCCACATTTTCCACCATGTCAAGGTTGGTGATATGTTTCAATGTCTCTTTCGACTTTTTCCGCGAGCGGTAAGTCAGTTCGTTCTTGGGTTGGATATTTAAAGCCGTCAGTGTCAGGTAAATTGTTGTGAGGCGTTGCTGTCCGTCGATAACTTCATACAATTTGTCACCTCTGTCAAATGAGACAAGCGTGCCGATATAGTAGGCCGCTTTCTGTGGTTTTGCCTTGAATGCGTCGTAAATGTCTTGTATCAACGTCTTAACCTGGTCTTCTTCCCAAGCGTAATTGCGCTGATATATGGGAACCTCGTATTTTGTTTCTCCGTCGTTGTATAGGGCGTTTATAGTCAGTTCTTCCAGTCTGATTTTATCCATGATTAATATTTGATTTCATCCAACGTTTTTTACAATGAAGATGTGTCAAAACGTTAAGAAATGGTACGTATCGAAATAATGCAGGTAATCGTTAAATATTCCGTCGGTTTCTTTATCTATGTCTTTTGCCCTCTCTTTGGACACTTTTACAGGCATTATTCTTTCGGCGAGTGTGCTTAATAGCGTTATTGCCGAGTCTGCCCTGCTTATGAGCTTGTACATATTGAACGAATTGGTAACGTCTTTGCCGCTCCCGGTAGATAAGATGTAGTTTTGTGCGTAGTGCCAGCTCAGCCTTTCGTACTGGGCGCGTAGCGAATATGCCCAAACAAAGGCGTAGATGACAAACCTGTCAAACATTTCAAGGTCTGTCTTGTCGGGGTATGTGGCCGGGCAAAACCTGTCAACGTATAAAAGTATGGCCGTGTCGAAAAGCAGGCGGGTGATGCGGTTGCCCGTACCTTTCTTATAATATGTGTCTAATGTTTTTACGATCTTGTTGTCATTGATGTAAAAACCTTCATACTTACTGTTGTCTTGTACGTCTTTAAGTATGGCGAAATAATGCTTTGTATAGTCGAAGAACGGCCGCCCGGCGATGATAGGGGTGTTAAGTTGAAATGCGTTCAAATCGCGTGCGCCTGCCACAAAAGGCATGGCGGAGTGGTTTACCATGTCGGCATAGGCAAATGCCGCTTTATAAAACTGGGCGTATGGGGTGCGGTCTTTCCTCGTGATGCCTTTGAATATTTGGATGTTAGATTCGTTTAGCTCTTTTGCCCTGTTGCCGGCAATCCATTCTTTCAGGCGGTACAGGTATTCGCCGAAAAGCGACGCAAGTGCGCTTTGGTTGTTGTCTTCCCAGTCTTTCACAATTCGCTCCGTCCCTGCCTCGTCAACGTCGGTCATCTCGCGCAGGTGAAAGGCTTTCAGCAAGTCGTGCGGATAGAGTGATTTTCCACGTGCGTTTTGGGAATCAAAGAATTGGAACGCTTCCGAAATGTCACCGGTTATGACAACTATCATTTCACATCTGTCTTTGATGAACGCCGTCAGCTGCTCGTTTTCGCGTTTCTTTTCAACGTCTTCATCGTCTGGAGTGCCGACTCTGCGGAGGAATGCCTGAAAATTGTTTGGCACGTTTCTACGGTTGTAAGCATTGTCTGGAAGTTTTTGTTCCAAGAAGTCTTTTATCTTCTCGCCAAGGGCTGCGAGTAAGAGTGAGAAAGTGATAACCCGCTGCTGTCCGTCAACAATGTTGTATAAATCCGCTCCGTTATTTGTCTCCTTGTGTAAAATCAAGGTGCCAACCCTGTACACTTCTTTGTTCTCGGCTTTGGCTTCGATGATGTCGTCAAGTAGTTGTATGGCGTTTTTAGGCGTCCATTTATATGGCCGCTGATAATCGGGGACTTTCAGTTTTACATTGTCTATTGGCTTATTCTCCTTGGTTCTTGTAATCTTGCTGTTTAGAAGGATGTCGCCGATTGTGGTAATGGCTAAAGTCAAGTTACCGTTTTCCATGACATCAAGAATGTTTAATGAATGTCCGCAAGTGCCAATTAATAAAATCTATGTTTGAAGTATCACAAGCCGAGTAGATGGATTGCGTCTCGTTATCTTGGGATAATTAGAACAACGTCAACGAGTAAAGGTAAACCACGGCTGCCGGCATGGCCATTAGCGATGAATCGAAGCGGTCGAGCATTCCGCCGTGGCCGGGCAGTATGTTACCGCTGTCTTTTATTCCGAGGGTGCGCTTGAAAAGCGACTCTACGAGATCACCCCACGTGCCGAACACAACGACTACAAGCCCTAAGCCCATCCATTGCATGACGGTGAGACCGGTCTCGGAGTTAAGTCCGGCTTCGTAACTGCCGATAAAATATGCTACGACGAGTACGATTACCGCTCCGCCGATGGAGCCTTCCCAGCTCTTGCCCGGAGATATTCTGGGGAACAGCTTGTGCTTGCCGAGCAGCGAACCGGTACAGTAGGCCCCTGTGTCGTTGGCCCAAAGGAAGATAAAGACACAAAGCGGGATGAGGTAGTTGAATGCAATCTCGCCGTTTTCCGTAGCGTTGAACGCCAGCACATTGATTGTGGAAAAGGGTAGGGCGATGTACATTTGCCCAAGCATGGTATATGCCCAGTCGTTAATCGCATTCTCGGTCTTGGCGTAAAGCTCGCTGACGAACAGGTAGACAAGCGTTAGCAGGTAGGGGATGAACACTGCGCCCGTAGGCACTATGCCGCTGCAGAATCCACCGACGGCGAGGAAAAAGTAGACACCGGCCACGGTGCTGATGAAGCGGTTTACTTGAACGCCCTTGACGTCGTTCACAAGCCCGCTGTATTCCCAGATGGTGAGGCCTGTCACCAATGCAAAAAGAAATTCCATAGCAAAGGGCTTCATAAAGCATACCACAATGGCAGCCACGAAAAATATACCCGTTATACTTCTGACAATGAGGTTTTTCATCTTTTTAGGCTTTTAGTTATATAATTAAAAAGAATTTAAAGAAGCCACAGAAGTTAAAACCAAAGGTTTTGTCTTTTACCTGCGAAAGGTTACGGTTTTAACTTCTGTGGCTACTCTAAATTCTTTAACTTCTTTCGTTATTTTTCTCGTCGGCGTTTGTCTCTTCGTCAGCAACGTCGGCTTTGCTTTCTTCGCTGACGTTTTCCTCGGTTTTGGCGTTTTCGCTTTCCATTATTTCTTCCGAGCGGCTAACCCAAGGACGCTTGCCAAAGATTTTCTCCACATCTTCAGCGAATATAACTTCGCGCTCAAGCAACAGTTCCGCCAATTTATTATGTCCATCTTTGTGCTTGTTGAGCAAGTCTTTGGCACGTTGGTATTGCTCGTTGATCATCTTGAGCACCTCGTCGTCCATGATTTTCGCCGTAGTCTCGGAGTACGGTTTTTGGAAGTTGTATTCATTGTTGTTATAATAGCAGATGTTGGGCAGCTTGTCGCTCATTCCCGCGTAGGCAATCATCCCGTAAGCACTCTTTGTCACCCGCTCAAGGTCGTTCATTGCACCTGTTGAAATGTGTCCTGTGAACAACTCCTCTGCGGCACGTCCACCGAGGGTGGCGCACATCTCGTCAAGCATTTCCTCTTTTGTCGTTATCTGGCGTTCCTCCGGCATATACCAAGCAGCACCCAATGCCCGGCCGCGGGGCACTATCGACACTTTCACTAACGGATTGGCGTGTTCGAGGAACCATGAGATTGTGGCGTGTCCGGCTTCATGCAGGGCTATTGTGCGGCGTTCGCCCTCAGTCATAACCTTTGTCTTCTTCTCCAATCCGCCTATTATCCGGTCTACGGCGTCAAGGAAGTCTTGTTTGCCGACGCTCTCCTTGTCATGGCGTGCGGCTATCAGCGCAGCCTCGTTGCATACGTTTGCAATGTCGGCGCCGGAGAAGCCCGGCGTCTGTCTTGCCAGCATATCCACGTCTACCGTAGGGTCTATCTTCACCGGTTTAAGGTGGACTTTGAATATTTCTTTACGTTCGTTCAGGTCTGGCAGGTCTACATTGATTTGCCGGTCGAAACGTCCTGCGCGCAGCAACGCCGAATCGAGCATATCGGCACGGTTGGTGGCGGCGAGGATTATTACGCCGCTGTTTGTGCCGAAGCCGTCCATCTCTGTCAATAGGGCATTCAGCGTGTTTTCACGCTCATCGTTGCCTCCCATCGCCGGGTTTTTGCTACGTGCACGGCCTACTGCGTCGATTTCGTCGATAAAGATGATGCAGGGCGACTTTTCCTTAGCTTGACGGAACAAGTCGCGCACACGGCTTGCGCCGACGCCTACGAACATTTCCACGAAATCAGAACCGCTCATTGAGAAGAACGGCACGCCGGCTTCGCCTGCAACAGCCTTGGCGAGCAGGGTCTTTCCTGTTCCCGGAGGGCCTACAAGCAATGCTCCCTTAGGGATTTTTCCGCCGAGATCGGTGTATTTCTTTGGGTTTTTCAGGAACTCTACTATTTCTTGCACTTCCTGCTTGGCACCGGCTTGTCCGGCAACGTCTTTGAATGTTACGTTGATGTCCGCACCTTTTTCATACATCTTGGCTTTGCTCTTGCCTACGTTGAACACGCCGCCGGCACCGCCTCCGCCCCCTCCGCTCATGCGTCGCCAGAGGTACATCCAGAGGAAGAACAGCAGTAATATGGGGCCGAAACTGAGCAGGATGTTGAACAGGTCGTTGCCTCGTTTGTTCTCATAGCTTAGTTGGCCGTTGAATTTTTTTCCTTTTTTTTCGGTTTCGATGAATGTTTCAACTTTGTCAACACTGCCAAATTCGGTAGTCACATACGGATTTGTGCCGGTGCTTTTAGCTCCTTGCTTGAACACGTCGCGAATGTTTTGTGGGTTGACGTACATCTTCAACGTGCTTTCATCTTTGTTGATGACAATCTTCGATGCGTATCCTTTGGCAACAAAGGTCTTAAATTCATCGTAAGTAACCTTCTTGTTTGCACTTCCGCGGGCGTCGCCGCCGAAAAGGTATATGCCTATGAGACCGAAAAGTACGAGCATATAAATCCAGCTCATGCTGAACTTTGGCCTCTTGTCGTTCTTATTTTGTTCCATAATTAAATTTCGTTATGTGATAGCCCTGATGTTTCTCAGTGTTAGTCAACATCGGGAATGTGGGTAAGTTTGGCGTCTTCCCAAAGGTTTTCCAAATTGTAATATTCCCTCGCCTCCGGTAAAAAGATGTGCACCATGACGTCAGTATAGTCCATTGCCACCCAATGTGCGTGCGTCAGTCCTACTACGTGCACAGGTTTTTCGCCGGTGTTAACCCTCGCCGTCTCTTCAACTGAATCTGTTATGGCCTCAACTTGTGACGGGGAATTGCCTTGGCAGATTATGAAATAATGGCATATTGAACCTTCAATGCCGCTAAGGTCGGCTATTGTTATGTTTGAACCTTTCTTTTCCTGGATGCCTTTGGTGATTGTTTCTACTAATTTTTTTACCTGTTCCATTAAGTAAATAAAGTGTTGTTGATGCTTGAAAATATTGTCGCAAGCGGTTTACATCCATAGTGTACGGACTTATCATGCCGGCTTGTCGTTTTTCATGCAAAGTTACATTGATTTATTGTAAAACAAGGGGAAAAGTATATTATTTTGAGTTTTTTTAGAAAAAAATCGCTGAAAATCTTGTTGTTATAAAAAAAATGCGTACCTTTGCAATCGCAAAACGATAAGGGTTGTAGTACATTGGGATATGGTGTAATGGTAACACTACAGATTCTGGTCCTGTCATTCCTGGTTCGAATCCGGGTATCCCAACACAGATGAGGCGTCAACGGAATGTTGACGCCTTTTTATTTTGTCTTCGTTTGAGGTATGTTATGAATGTTCAACGCTATGTTTTTTCGGTTGCTGATTTTTTTGTAATTTGCAGATAGATAAGCAAGAAGCCATATTTCACAATTTGAAACGTGGCTTCTTGTGTTTTTGTGGATAGTTTTTGTCAGGGAATGGTAAGGCTTTTATTTGCATTTGGCGTACCACTCGCGTAGCAGACCGCGTGGAACACCGTGGCTGACTGCGGTGTCAAGAGCCGTTTTTGCTTCGTTTATCCGGTTGAGGCTTATTAAGATTTCCACTTTAGACACAGTGTAGTCCTTGTTTCCCGGTTCGCGTTTCAGGGCTTCATCAAAGTCGAACAAGGCTGTGTCATACAGCTTCATGTCCTTTTCAAGTTCTGCTCTTGCAGCGTAAACCACACTGTTGTCGGGATACATTTCCACAAGGTTGTTCATCTCGTCGAAGGCTTCAGTTTGGCGTCCGAGTTTGATGTACGTATATGCCAGTCCAAGCCGGGCTTCCATGTTGCGCGGCGACATACTCAGGAAACGTTCATAGTCGTTCTTGGCGAGTTCGTAGCGCCGCAGGTTGTTGTTGGCGTAGGCTCTGTAAAAGAGTGCCGTAAGATTGTTCTTGTCTTTGTCTAATATGTTCCCGCAAACATCGGCGGCGTCGCTCCATTCAAGTAGTTGCAGGCATACGGCAGCCTTGCTGAGTTGTAGGTTGAGTGAGTCGGGGTTGGCGGTAATCTCCTTGTTGATCACGTCCAGAGAGTCACGCCATTGCTTCATTGTCTGGGCATTTGCCGTAGACGCGGCCATTAAGAGCAAGAACAGTAGTATTTTCATTTCTTGTTTGGTGTAAATAAAGAGCCAAGGGCTGAGGTGTGGGACGACAGTATGCCGTTAACGGCCCTGCTCTGCTGGCTTTCCCCTTCTCCTCAGCCCTTGGCTTGGATGTCTATCAGTTGTTTTCGGCGTCTATCGCCTTTATCTTCTCGCGCACAAGGTTCATGTCATCTTTCAACTTCTGCACCTTGCGGTTCATTTCATCAATGAGCGAATTGCCTTTCTTGCTCGACGCACTAAGGAAACCTATGTTGTTTTCGTAAGTCTGGATTTCCTGTTTCAGACTTTCGTACCGCCTCATCAGGCGTGAGCGTTCGTTGTCGAGGGCGTTGCCGCCTTTCTCTGCCACGCTCTTTATGTTGCTTTTAAATTTGTCTAAGCGTCGGCGTGCCGTGGTGACGTTCAGTTCTTTGTAGAGCTTGTCAAGAATTCCGTGGTATTCTTTATAAACAGCGTCTTTCTCTTTGAAAGGTACGTGGCCTATGGCATTGAACTGCTCTACCAGCTCGCGCACCTTTTCTTGTATGTCGTCGGCTGCTTCTTCAGCCAAAGCCTTCAGTTGAGCTATGATGTCGCATTTCTTTTCAAGGTTAGCACGTTCCTCGCTTCGTGTGCCGGCATTGGCACTGTTGCGTGCGTCGAAAAAGTGGTTGCAAGCTCCGAGGAAGTCTTCCCACAGCTTGTCGCCCAATTTCTTCGGCACCATACCTATCGTTTTCCATTCCTTTTGCAGGGCTATGAGTTTATCGCTCGTAGCTTTCCAGTCTGTGCTGTCTTTCAGGGCCTGGGCCTGTTCTACGAGGGCTTTTTTCTTCTCAGCGTTCTCCGAGAATTGTTGTTTCAGGGCCTTGAAGTATTCAGCTTTCTTTCCGAAGAAGTTGTCGCAGGCGGCGCGGAAACGCTCGAATATCTTGACGTTCATTTTTTGAGGGGCGAAGCCAATCGTTTTCCATTCAGCCTGGATTGCGATTATTTCTTTCGTCTTCTTGTCCCATTCCGATGCGTTTTTTATCTCTGTTCCGGCTATTTCCTCTACTTTCTCGCAGAGAGCCGTTTTCTTTTCCAAGTTCTCTTCTTCCTTGCCGCGCAGGTCTTCAAAGTGTTGCTGGTGACGCTTGTTGATTACGGTCGAGGCAGCCTTGAAGCGCGCCCATATTTCCTCGCGCAGCTCTTTGGCCACGGGCCCCGTCTCGCGGTATTCCTGGTGCAGTTCTTGTAGTTGGTGGAATGCGCTGATTACGTCGCTCTCTTCGGCCAGTTTTTCGGCGGCTTCGCATAGGCGCGTCTTTATTTCGAGGTTTTTCTTGAAGTCATATTCGCGCGCTTCGCTGTTCAGTTTCAGCAGGTCGTAGAATTGTTCTACGTACAGTTGATAGTTGCGCCACAGCTCGTTTGCCTTTTCTGCGGGCACGGCCTTGATGTCTTTCCATTCCTGCTGCAGCTTCTTGAACTCCTGGTATGACTTGTTTGCCTCTTCGGGCGAAGTCACCATAGCCTTGATTTTTTCTATTATGTCAAGTTTCTTCTTGAGGTTATCTTGTTTTTCTTTTTCCTGTTCCAAGAAGATTTTTGCGCGTTTTTCTTTTATGACGCTCATCTCGGCCTTGAATTCCTCTTCGTCTGCATCGGGTTGCACCTTGTATGTGTCTGGGTTGCCTCCGCCTTCAATGTATGCTTTCATGTCCGCTTCCCTTTCTGCGAAGTGCAGTTTGTAGAAGGCGGTCTTGAGGATTTCCATTTCGTCTTTTTTCGGGTTCTCGTCGCTGTGGGCGATTTCCTTCAGGCGTGCTATGACCTCTTTTTTGCTCTTGTACACCTTCTTTTGTTCGGGTGCGTCGGCTTCAGTTTGTGCAGTAGGTGCTTCTTCCGTGCCAACGGTTGTTTCTTCTTGCATTTTGTTGGCGACGTCAGTGTTGCCGCCGTTCCCGTCGCTGTTGTCAGCCGGTGCGACATTCAGCAGTTCTTCCGTCTTTTCTTGACCGAGAGTGTTTTCTTGAGAGTCCATCATGTAAATTTTTTTAGTTGACAAGTCAGCAGTGACAAGTAAACAAGGAGAATAGTCTTGTCTGCTTGTATGTCGTTTGCTTGTCGGCTGAAAAGTCTTGTCTGCTTGTTGACAAAGTTAGTTAAATATCTATTTTAATAGGTGTGCAAACTTAATTAAAAATATCGTAAATCAGCAAACAATTTTGAAAAAAATGGTTTTTTCCTGTCTAAATGAGACGTTTATGGCGGAAAATCCACCATGATATGCCTGAAATCAAAGCTGACACAACTATCGCGATAAGGAAACCGAACTTGTTGCCTTCCATGCCGTTGATGAGGTTCATGCCGAAGATGCTTGCTATCAGGGTTGGGAACATCAGGATGATTGACACCGACGTAAGGGTACGCATCACCGTGTTCATGTTGTTGTTGATGATGCTTGAGTAGGTGTCCATTGTTGATTCGAGGATGTCTGAATAGATGTTTGTCGTCTCGCGGGCCTGGCTCATCTCGATGTTTACGTCCTCGATGAGGTCGGCGTCAAGCTCGTCCACCTGCAACTTGAACTTCAGCTTGGCCAAGAGGTTCTCGTTGCCGCGTATTGACGTGATGAAGTAAGTCAGCGAGTCTTGCAGGCGTGACAGTCCGATGAGCGACTCGTTGTTCACCTCGCGGTCAAGGTTGCGCTTTGCCTTTTCAATGAGGTTGTTGATTTGTTTCAGGCGTTTCAGGTACCACACGGCCGACGAGAGGAACAGGCGGAATATCATGTCAACGTAGTCGGTGAAGCCTTCGCCGCGCTTTTGCTGGTAGCTCACGAAGTCAATCATCATGTTCGTCTCATGGTAGCACACCGTTATCGTGACGTCGCGTTTGTGGATGATGCCCAGCGGCACGGTGGTGTAAGGCGTGCGCGAACGTATCTCCTTGACAAAGGGGATACGCAGGATTATCAGCATCCAACCGTCATCATACTCGTAGCGGGCACGCTCGTCGTTATCGCTGATGTCTGAAAGGAAATAGTCAGGAATGTTAAATTCTTCTTCAAGGAGACGCTGGTCGTCTTCCGTAGGACAAGTCACTTGTATCCAGCAGTTCGGTTCCCATTGGCCAATCTGCTTCAGACCCTTGTTGGTGTTCCAGTATGTTCTCATTTGCTAATCCTCCGATAAAGTTACGCTTGGTGGGAAGACTGCCCATGAGAGCCGTGCCTTCTCACTTTACAAGTTCATCTTTTCCGCGTGATAATCGTCCATATAAGTGTTGAATTTCTGTTTTGCGCTGCAAAATTAGCGCAAAAAATGGAAAAATGCAAAATAAAAATGGAAAAATCGTCGGCCCCGGCTTCCTGTTTAAAGTATGTTACGGACGGTTGTTTTTCCGTGCGCCGTCATTGCGGCTTGTTGAACAGCCGCTTGCCGCTGAACCAGCGCGACAGTTGTATCCAGTCCGTCACCCAAGCCACGGCGAGGCTGCCGGCGATTGTAAAGGCCACCGACACGGCGGTGTAGAGCAGGGCGGTAGGGTCGAAGGCGAACAGGGGTACGAAGTGTTTTGTTATGATTGTGAACATGGGAGAGAACAGCAGTATGGCCAAAGTGTTTTCACCGACGAAATGCGTGGCGGTCTTTACTTTTTTGCCGAACAGCGGATAGGCGGCAAGGGCGAGGCTCATGGCGAGCCACGTCATGACGAAGCCTTGCAGGGTGGAGCGGTCGAGGCCTTCCGGCGACGCTATGCAGAACAGTGCCAGCGGCACGGCGGCCAGCAGGGTGGGGCTGAACGCCCGCATGAACTGCAGGCCGCACATCCTTACCATTGCCCCGGCCATGAAGTACATTGCGTTGTGGAGCGACACGATGCCCAGCAGCCCGTCGGCGGCGTAGAAAGCCACGCCCATCAGACACGCAACGCCGGCCGTGCCGACGCGCGGGCGAAGGCGGCTTGTCACATAATAAATAAGGTAACAGACGATGAGCGTATGCAGATACCAGTAGGGACCGAGCGGATGCAGCAGCATCTTGTCGATGAACACCGCCACAGTAAGTTCGTCGATGTGTTCGCGTATGGGCAGGAGCGACGCCATCCATGTATAGCCCGCCTCCATGACGGCATACGGCACGAACAGCCATTTCACCTGATTAGCCAGTTTGCCGAAGCCCTTATTCATGTTTGCAAGATAACCTGAGATTACCAAAAAGGCAGGCATATGGAACGTATATACTACCTGTTTGGCGTATGGATACTTGTCACCGACGTAAACCAAATGAAATATTATCATCAACACGATAAACACACATTTCAGGTAGTCAATTTCTCTTACACGGTTTTGCATTTCGCTTTTACGGTTGTTAGCTTTTGCAAAAGTAATGATATTGCATCCTTTATGCGGTTTCGTACTTGTGTTTTTATGATATTTAACGTTTCCAGAAGATAAACACCCACTCAAACATTCCCGGAGTAAGGAGCTTAAGACAGCGTTGTTGGCTGCAAAATCATATATTAATGTCCGCAAAGCCCCATTCATTAGCCCCTCCCTGCCTCCCCAAGGGGCGGGGAAAGAAAGAATACTTTGTGGTTTTACCTTTTTACTTTTTTACCCTTTTACTTTTTACCCCTTTTACTTTTTAAAAGGGAGTTAAAGCTATTTGCCTTGTTGGTAACGTCCACTAAAGCGGATAAGGTGATTGCGGACATTCATTAAATCATATTAAGCTCCCTCCCTTCGGGAGGGTTGGGGTGGGTGTTTATTATCCCTATTCCGGCAGTATGGCCACGGATATTGGTTCATAGTCGGCCGTGCGGAAGCGGCGCAGGCCGCGCGATGCGGTGTAAGTGCCGCGATATTGGGTGGTGCCCCCGAAGTTGTAGAGCTGCCCGCCGACGCATTCCGTCGCGCCGTACCAGTTGAACGTGCCCAGCATACGCAGCGGCTCGGCCGTGCCGTCGCCAACGGTGTAACGTGTCACCTGTGTGCCGTTGAAGGCGTAGATGCAACCGTCAGCCACGCCGATGAACTCCATTTGCGGGTTGAGCGTGTCGGTCGGGGCGCACAGGGTAGCTTCGAGCGTGCCGCCCTTCACGGCGTAAGCCTTGTGGAACAGGTCATCCAAGAGCCACGTGGTGCCGTCGCCGTCGTGCGTCACGGCCACTTCGCCGAAGTATTCGCCGTGCTCCGCCGTGCCGTCAAGCGTCGCCGTGGTGTTGCCGTCGGCATCCCTGCCTATGGTGTACGTCTCTATTGTGCTGCCCGTCACTACATACAGCTTGTCGCCCTCGGCAGCCGCTGCCATTGGCTCGCCGCTGCGTTGCGCCAAGAGTCGCCACGCCGTTCCCTCAAGGCGGTATATGCCGCCGACGCCCGCAATCACCGGCGTGCCGTCAACGCACGCTCCCGCGCCCTGGCAGGGGATGTCGGCGTAGCGGTGCTCCGTGCCCGCGGCGGTGTCGTAGGCGCGGAACTCGTAGCTCGGCGTGGTCTGTTCGTAGCCCAGAGTGGTGCGCTCTATGATGCCTCCTCCGTAATAGAT
>CALUGX010000029.1 GCA_944320285.1 uncultured Prevotella sp. | reverse complement strand
CTTGGCAGATTGAGCAAATCCCCGAAATAAAGAAATAAAACCTTTCTACCTGTCGTTTATTTATACTTGTTTAAGTTCCATGCTCATATTCTTATTCTCCTATTGTTTTGTATTGTTCTGTTTGGGGGTGCTGGGGGTATTGTCGTAAATATACCCCAATTTAAATTCGTTTCTCTTGTTTTATTTTGTGTTTCATACGATTTGCACTATCTTTGCGTTTAATATTGTCGAAAATCCAAAGTCTGGATAATGAGGACTCTGGTTATTTTAGGCATGGTCGGGATGCCCGTGCATATCTTCTTGCCGTGTCGCCTTGCGCAGGGCGTGAAGCGTCGGCTGCGCAAGAACGATAGACCGGGCTGTGCATGGCTGTGTGAAGGCCGTAATGAAAGACGATGATAGACAAAGCCACTATTGACAAGATTATGGACGCGGCGAACATTGTTGACGTCGTGTCTGAATTTGTCACCCTGCGCAAGGCCGGGGTGAACTATAAAGGTCTGTGCCCGTTTCACGACGAGAAGACGCCTTCGTTCGTTGTGTCGCCGTCGAAGGGCTACTGCCACTGCTTCTCCTGCGGCAAGGGCGGCAACGCCGTGGGCTTCATCATGGAGCACGAGCAGATGACTTACCCCGAAGCCCTGCGCTGGCTGGCCAAGAAATACAATATCGAGATACATGAACGCGAGCTGTCTGCCGAGGAGAAACGAGAGGAGAACGAGCGTGAGAGCCTGTTCATCCTCAACGACTGGGCGCAGGGCTACTTCCGCAACAACCTCCTGGAGACCGACCGCGGACGGGCCATCGGCTTGGCATATTTCCGCTCGCGCGGTTTCCGTGACGACACCATATCGCGCTTCCGGCTGGGTTACGCCTTGCCGGAGCGTGACGCCCTGGCTAAGGCGGCTCTGGCAAAGGGCTTCAAGGAGGAGTTCCTCATAACCACGGGGCTCTGTTACCGCAAGGAGGACGGCCGTCTGCAAGACCGCTACCACGGCCGTGTGATCTTCCCCGTGCACACGGTCACGGGGCGCGTCGTGGCCTTCGGCGGGCGCATTCTGGAGAACAACAAGAAGCTGGCGAAGTATGTCAACTCGCCCGAATCGCTCATCTACCATAAGAGCAACGAACTTTACGGCATATTCCAGGCCAAGCACGCCATAACGAAGCAAGACCGCTGCTATCTTGTTGAAGGGTATATCGACGTCACGTCGATGCACCAAAGCGGCGTTGAGAACGTCGTGGCATCCTCCGGCACGTCGCTCACCACGGGGCAGATACGCCTCATCCGCCGTTTCACCAATAACATAACGGTGCTTTACGACGGCGACTCCGCCGGCATACACGCCTCCATCCGAGGCATAGATATGCTGCTGGCCGAGGGCATGAACGTCAAGGTCTTGCTGTTACCCGACGGCGACGATCCCGACAGCTTTGCGCGTAAGCACACGGCGGAGGAGTTCCGCAATTACATCGAAGAGCACCAGACAGACTTCATCGAGTTCAAGACCCGTCTCTTGTTGAGCGGTGTCACCGACCCCGTGAAGCGTTCCGAAGCCATCAGCAGCATCGTCAGGAGCGTGTCCGTGATACACGATCCAATAATGCGGGCTACCTACATAAGCGAGTGTGCGCACCGTCTTGGGATGCCGGAGGCGACCCTCGTCAGTACGGCTAACAAGTTCATACGAAGCGACATGGACGAAAAGCGCAAGGAACAGCAGCGCGAAGAAGCCAAAGCCGTCGGCCCGCAACAGCCCCTTACGCCGCTGGAGCCGGTGGCTGGAGCGCCGACCGTGGAATATATGTTGATGCAACTGGTAGTGCGCCACGGACAAGAGACGCTTTACAAGGACGTCAAGACCGAGGACGGCGGCAAGATAGATCTCAGCGTGTCGCAGTACATCAGCTACGACCTCGGCACGGACGATCTTAGGTTTAGCAACGAACTGTATAACCGTATGCTTGCCGAAGCCGTGGAACACAACAACGACGAGGGCTTCAACGCCGAGAGTTACTTCACACATCATCCAGATGTCAACATCAGCCGCGTGGCCACGGATATGGCCATCGAGCGCTTCCAACTAAGCAAAAGCCTCCAGGTGAAGCATGACGAGGACACCCTGCGTAACCAGGTTGAGCACCTGATACTTGACTTCCGCATGGATTACATAGAGAAAAAGCTGAAGGATCTGCAGCGCGAAATAAGCCTCTCCGTCGGCGATACTGACCGTATGATGAAGCTCATGGCCGAATATAAGGATATACAAGTTATCCGCAACGCCATAGCCAAGGAGCTTGGAAGCGACATAGTGTAAGGCAAATACCCACCCCGGCCCTCCCAAAGGGAGAAAGCGTGGTGTGCTTTGGAGTATGTTGTAAGTGGAGATGTTACGGAAAAAGGTAATGAAGCCCATCCCTTTGGGAGGGTTGGGGTGGGTGTCAGATATTAATAAGATGGTTTATCTCTATTGGCTGATATTCGTTTTGTACGCCTGCGTCGTGCTCGGCATGATGCTTACGGTACTCATGGACAACCGGCAGCCGGCCAAGACGATGGCCTGGGTGCTGGTGTTGATATTCGTGCCTGTGGTCGGCATAGTGCTTTATTTCTTTTTCGGGCAGAACACGCGTAAGGAGAAATACATCAGCCGCAGGAGCATGGACCAGCTGACGAAGCGCTCGATGTTCGAGTATGCCGAGCAGCAGGGACTGGAGCTGCCGGGTGAGCACGCTGTTCTTATCAAACTGTTCGAGAGCCAGAACTGGGCGTTCCCGTTCAAGAACAACGAAGTCGGCATACTGACCGACGGCTACGACTTCTTCTCAGCCTTGCTGCGTGACATCGGCGGGGCGCGCCACCACATCCATCTTGAGACTTATATCATCTGCGACGACCCTTTGGGGCGCTTGGTGGCCGACGCTCTCATGGCCAAAGCAAGGCAGGGCGTTGAGGTCCGATTGATTTACGACGACGTGGGGTGTTGGAATGTTCCGGGTTCGTTCTTCGAGCGTATGCGTTCCGCCGGGGTTGACGTGCACGCCTTCATGCCCGTAAAGTTCCCGATGTTCACAAGCAAGGTGAACTATCGTAACCACCGCAAACTGTGCGTCGTTGACGGTCGTGTGGGTTACATCGGCGGCATGAATGTCGCCATGCGTTACATAAAAGGGCGCGACGGACGCCCCTGGAGGGACACTCATCTGCGGATAAGGGGCGGCGCAGTGTACGGCATACAGCGCGCCTTTCTCGTAGATTGGTATTTTGTAGACCGCACACTCATCAGCAACCGCATCTATTATCCGGTGCAAGACGCCGGCGTATCGAACGGCTGCATCATGCAGATAGTAACGAGCAGCCCCGTGAGCAAGTGGCCGGAGATGGCCCAGGGATACGTCCGCATACTGCTTGAGGCCAAGCGTTACGTCTATATGGAGACGCCTTACTTCCTGCCTACGGAACCTGTGATGTTTGCCATGCGCACCGCCGCCCTCGCCGGCGTTGACGTCAGGCTGATGGTGCCGTTGCATTCCGATGCAAAATTTGTGGAGTGGGGCAGCCGCCCTTACGTTCAAGACGCCTTCGACGCTGGTGTGCAGGTGTATCTTTACACCGACGGCTTCAATCATTCAAAGCTGCTCGTAAGCGACGACTCGCTCTCTACGTGCGGCTCAACGAATATCGATTTCCGCAGCTTCGACAACAACTTCGAGAGCAACGCCTTCATTTACGACCGTGACATGGCCCTCCGCATCAAGCAGGTGTTCACTGACGATATGGCACGCTGCATAAAATATGATGACTATATGCGCCGTCACCGCCCGTCGTTCGCCCGCCGCCTGTGGGAGTCGCTCATGCGTTTGTTCTCGCCGTTGATGTAGTTTGCGGTTATGGCGTCGTCTGGTTTTACTATTATTGTGGTACAGGGACGCGGTTGTGAACCACAAAACCTCCACACAGCATACTCTAAAACCTTACAGCATCATGGTCGTCAAACCTCATAGCCACATAACTCTAAACATCCATAACCGTAAAAACCATGTGGAAATATTATGCACTGCTTTCAGCATTCTTTGCCGCGCTGACGGCAATCTTCGCCAAAATAGGGGTGAAAGACATTAATTCTGACTTGGCCACGGCCATACGTACCGTCGTGATACTGCTTATCACGTGGGGCATTGTGTTCTTCGGCAACCATTCAGGCGAGGTGAAAGCCATCCCGCGCCACGCCTGGTTGTTCCTCATACTGTCAGGGGCGGCCACTGGGTTGTCATGGCTTTTCTATTTCAAGGCGTTGCAGACGGGTGACGTGTCGCGTGTGGCTCCGGTTGACAAGCTGAGCGTGGTGATGACGATATGCCTCTCATTCCTGTTCCTGAAAGAGCCTGTCAGTCTGCGGGTGATAATCGGCGGACTGCTGATAACGGCCGGCAGCATAGTTATGTTGGCCCGTTGAGTCAGGCGTGTGGCTGTGCCTTGTAACTGTCTGGTGTACAGACTGTTGCCCATTAGTGCCCTTTCGCCTTGTAAAAGGACACTAATCGCAGGCTGAAAGGTGCCCTTTTGCAGGCTGAAAGATGCCCTTTTGCAAGGCAGTGTGTCGGCGTCCGTGCTTCTTATGGTTGAAAACCAGCGGGCGTCTTCAAAATTTCTACAAAATTACGCAATATATTTGCTCGTTGAAACCATAGCCGCTCGCAGCGCACGATGTGGCGCAGGCCGGCGGCCGAAAATATATTTTGACAGATGAAATTACTGATAATAGAAGACGAACGGGAACTGTCTGACAGCATTGTGGCCTATCTCGGCGCGGAAAACTATTTGTGCGAGCAGGCTTTCACCTACGCCGACGCCATGATGAAGGTGAACGTGTACGACTATGACTGTGTGCTGCTCGACCTGATGTTGCCGGGAGGTGACGGCTTCGACATCCTTCGCAACCTGCGCCGGCGGCGTAACCCCGTAGGCGTGATAATAGTGTCGGCCAAGGGTTCGCTTGACGATAAGGTGAAGGGACTGGCTATCGGTGCCGACGACTACCTGCCCAAACCGTTTTATCTGGCCGAGCTTAGCATGAGGATTTATGCTGTGATACGCCGCCGCGAGTTCATGGCCAATAACGTTCTTGAGAGCGGCGGCGTGCGCGTCAATCTCATGGAAAAGTCTGTAACGGTAAGCGGCGAGGCGGTTTCGCTTACAAAATCGGAGTATGAACTGTTGCTTTTTCTCATCGGCAACAAAGGATGCGTGGTGTCGAAAAGCGCTATGGCCGAACACCTCAGCGGCGAGATGGCCGATATGCTTGACAACCTGAATTTCGTTTACACACACATTAAGA
This sequence comes from uncultured Prevotella sp., assembly GCA_944320285.1. Taxonomy (GTDB): domain Bacteria; phylum Bacteroidota; class Bacteroidia; order Bacteroidales; family Bacteroidaceae; genus Prevotella. The sequence goes on along the minus strand of CALUGX010000029.1, from coordinate 16,412 downwards.
ACTTGAAAGCAAAGCTGGCCGCCGCCGGTTGTTGCGACTGTATCAAGACTGTGTACGGCATGGGCTACAAATGGACGGCTGATTAGCACCCGGCCTGCGACTGTCGCAAGCCGGTAAAGATGTGTTATTATGAAAAAGAAACAAATAACATTGTTAAATAAGGTGATGGCACAGTTCGCCGTTTGCATGGTGGTACTGTTGCTTTTGGCCACTCCTGCGTTCTATTGGCTCACAAAGAACTTTTACGCCGAGGAAATGATGGACATAATCAACGCTGTTGAGGCCGGTGTGCCCATTCCCAAGCTCGACCTTGAAGAAGACGTGCTTGAGGGTGTCATGTTACAGTTCGGGCTTGTGTCAACCGTGCTTGGCGTGGCCGTCGTGCTTACCGTGCGCTTTATCTCGCAGCGGGAGTGGTATCCATTTTACGACACGATAAAGGTAATTGACGCTTTCAGGATAGACGGTACGGACGAAACGTCTCTGCCGAGGGGCAACTCACGGGAACTGACCGTGCTCAACGAGGCACTTAACCGCCTGATGGCAGGCAGCCGCAAGAGTTTCCGCGCGCAGAAAGAATTTACCGAGAACGCATCACACGAGTTGCAAACGCCACTCGCAGTAATGCAAACCAAGCTCGATTTGCTCATGCAGCAGCCGGGCATCACGGTGTCTCAAGCGGCCATTATACACGACCTATGCCTGTTGACGGGACGCATGGCGAGGCTCAACCGTAACCTGCTGTTGTTGGCTAAGATGGAAAACGGACAGTTCGACGCCACGGGCACGGTTGATGCCGTGGCCGTGGTAAAGGAGCTGTTGCCATACCTTGAGAGCCTGCTGGGCGGTCTTTCGCTCGTTAAGGATTTCAAGGTTGATGCCCTGCCTCTGCGTGCCAACCGTTCGTTGTTTGAAAGTCTGATAGCCAACCTTGTGGTCAATGCCGTGCGCCATAACCGCAAGGGAGGATGGATAACTGTCACTGTCAGGGCCGACGGTTTCTCTGTAGTCAACACTTCGGATGCAGGCAGGCTCGACGCCGACCACATTTTCAATCGCTTTTACCGTCCTGCAGGTAACGGTACAGGTAATGGTCTCGGCCTTGCGATAGTGAAAGCCGTGTGCGACTATCACGGCTGGAGCGTTGCCTATGATTGTCATGAAGGTTTGCATGAATTTAACGTAAAGTTCTTATAATGTTCAAATTTTCTTCAAAATGTCCGTTTATCTTTGCGCATGAAAAGGTAAAAAAGGATATTTTATGGCATTACAAGGATTTATCGATGTCCTCGACGGGGCTGACAGGCAGGCGATGCTTGTGCTGAATTTCAATGGAGGAAGTTTTGCCGACGTCCTCGCTGAGGTGTTTTCGTCGCGGTTAGTATGGGTGCCGTGGGCATTGTTCCTGATTTATTATCTCATGTTTGTCCGCAAGCGGAGCCGGTGGCAAGTCCTTGCCGTCATTGTTGGCCTCGTGGTCGTCGTCACTTTGTGCGACCAAGTGTCGTCGTCACTGCTCAAACCTCTTGTCGGGCGTCTGCGTCCGTCTCACGATGACGGCATTAGTGAAGCGTTGCATTATGTCGGCGGCTATCGTGGCGGGCTTTACGGCTTTGTGTCGAGCCATGCCGCCAACGCTTTCGGGGCTGCGGCTTTCTCATCCCTATTGTTGCGTAAGCGGATGTTTACTGTTTCTATTTTCGTCTTTTCAATTCTTGTCAGTTATTCACGCATTTACCTTGGCGTGCATTATCTCGGCGACGTTCTTGGTGGTTGCCTGCTTGGGGTGTACGTGGGTTTCGGGACGTATTGGTGTTACAAGATGCTTGTTCGCGACAGCAGTTTTTTCAAAAGGATACAATTCGCACGCTGAAAGGATGCTTGTTGTACGATAAAAGGGCATCTTTCGCGTGCCGAAAAATGCCCTTTTACAGTATGTCAGGTTTGCAGTAGACCTGCAATTAGTCTGCTCTTAAGTGTAATTCATTGGTTATCTGTTAATTATATGAGTGCGAACGATGCCTTGACATATCATGGTCTTTGTCAGATGTTGTCTTCACTGTTTCCGCTGCCGGTATCTTCCGGTTGGCGGAACAGACTGAAGTTCACGCTTCCGTATGTGCGGTGCTCTATGAAGCCGGGCACGTCGTCGAAGGTATTATGTTTGCCATGCTCGAACACGAACACTCCGCCCGCTTTGAGCATATTGCGCTCCAGTATCATTCTTGGCAATGTTGGCAGTTCCGGAAGGGCGTAAGGCGGATCCGCGAAGATGAAGTCAAACTGCTGCTTGCAGCTCTTGACGAAGCGGAACACGTCGCCGCGCAGCGGCACGCATTTGTCTGTGCCGAGTTTCTTCAGGCATTGCTTGATGAAAGTGTGGTGGTCGCGGTCGGCTTCAACGCTTATGACCGAGGCGCAGCCGCGTGACAACAGTTCGAGCGATATGCTGCCCGTACCCGAAAAAAGATCCAACGCCGTGGCTCCGTCAAAGTCGATGTAGCCGTTCAGCACGTTGAATATGTTTTCCTTTGCGAAGTCAGTCGTTGGCCTCGCCTTGAACGTCTTGGGGATGTCGAAGTGGCGTCCCTTGTATATTCCGGTTATTATTCGCATGGTGTTTTAGCCCGTCCCGGCCTTCCTTAAGGGATGGCCGGGGCCCGATTTTATGGTTTGTGTCCTGTTATTATATGAAATAATGTGGTGGAGTATGCGTGATGCCAGTCAGTCACAAAGCCCTTGCGGAGGCTTGTGCGGTAGCCTAATTCCTTAAGAAATATGTCATCAGGTCGTAAGGCAGGTTCTTAATCTCGGTTATCGGGGCGCGGTTGAATTCGGCCTTTGGGTTGATTACGTACACGTTTTGGATAAATGTGTGCAGCTCTTTGGCCAGCTCTTCCCTGCTTGGCAGTTCGCCCACGAGGTGCAGTTCGTCGCGTCGGTTGTCGAAGGCGAGCTGCTTCCATACGTTAAGAATGAAGTAAACGGCGTCAGGCACGAGGTTGGTGTCGAAACTGTTTGTGAACTTGAAACGGTTTTGTTGGAAACTGAACACGTCTATCTTCTTGTCATGGAAGTAGGCGTAGAGCTTCTGTCTCACGCCTGTGAAGCTGCGGCGGTAGAGATGTTCCCATACAGGGGCACAGACGTGGGTGAAGCGTGCGTCGCTGAAATGGTCGTCGATGACGAGTTTCAGGTCTTTGTTTATGGAATAAACGGCCACGGCGTTGAGTGACGGCAGCACCACCGACATCACCGTTTCGGCGTCGCGCCCCGTCACGGCGTGGTGGTACAGCGTGGCTTTCAGGCCGTCGTTATATTCGTCTACGGGCATCATCAGCACGGGGGAGTCAATGAGTACCATCGCCCTTTGCCATCCGTTGCCGGGCAGTCCGATTTCCCTGAACGCCTCCCTGAGGTTCGCCGCCATTGATATTCCGCTCCTTACGGTGTATGGTTCGAACACGATGTTGTTGGCGTTCTTCGTGTCCAAAGCCGAGAATGAGAGCGTGTTGCGCCCTATGCGTATAATAAGGCGTGGCTTCTTAAGGACAAACGTGCCAGCCACCGGCCTTCCGGTAAGTCCGCTTGCCGCGCCTGCCTGCCTGTCCGCTTGTCTGTTCGTTTGCCCGTCTGTTCGTTTGCTTGTCTGCTCGTTTGCTTGTCTGCTCGTTTGTTTAAATATCTTATTCCCAGTTTCCTGCATTGTCGTTGGGTGTTGTTATGTCTCCTATTTTCAGTCCGGGGTAACGTCCGGCGTTGACGGCTTCCTCCGTCAGGCCCGAAATGCCTCCCTCGTCAAGCCCTGTGAGATAGTCGGCGTACTGCGCCCCGCACTCCATCAGGGGCATCGGCCGCCCCGACTTGCCGGTGAGCGTGGTTACGGTGATGCTGAATTTACGGCCTTCGGAGTAGGGGATGTATTGCAGCGAGTCGGGCAGGTAACCACGGCTTACGAGCACTCCGAAGTCGTCAGTGTAAGCACCCGTGTCCTTGCGGTATTGTTCCTCGGCGTGTCTTATCTTCACGAGACGTTCTTTCACGGCGCGTTCACGCACTGCCTGCTCCCGCCCGAAGCGTATTGGGGCGTAGACGCTCATGGCACAAGCCACGGCCAACGCAGCGGCGAGGATTGCCAGGATGTGGTTTTTGCTGATTTTGATCATTGCGCTACAGCCCTTGTTTTACGGCCTTTGTGACAGATAAAATGTTCGTTTTATCCGCTTGTGGAGCGTAAAGTTCAAATTAATTTAGTAAGTTTGCATTGCGCGTTGCGCATTGTATGTAGTTGCAAAAGTACACAAATAATCCGTAAAATCAAACCTTTAAGCTAAAAACTGATGATTGTTGACGAACTGGCTTACCAAATCAGACAGATGTTCGGTTTCGAGCCTACATCCGAACAGACGTCGGCGATAGATATGTTTTGCCGTTTTCTGGCCGGCGGCGGCGACCGTGCGGTGATGCTCATGCGTGGTTCGGCCGGCACGGGCAAGACGTCCTTGGCGGCGGCAATGGTGAAGACGATGGTGAAACTGGGGCGCAAGGTTGTGCTGCTGGCCCCCACGGGGCGCGCGGCCAAGGTGTTCTCGCTTAATGCCGGGCAGCGCGCGCTGACGGTGCACCGTAAGATTTACCGCCAAAAGATGTTCACAGGCGAGATGAGCAGCTTCAACCTTAACGACAACTTGGCGCACGACACGCTGTTCATCGTTGACGAGGCATCGATGATAGCGAACGAAAGTCAGGGAGGCGCGGCACAGTTCGGCACGGGGCGGCTGCTCGACGACCTTGTGGAATACGTCTATTCGGGGCGCGGATGCAGGCTTATGCTCGTGGGTGACAAGGCCCAGCTGCCGCCCGTAGGCGAGGAGGAGTCGCCCGCCTTGTCGCCCGGTTACTTGGCGGGTTACGGTCTGCGGGTAAGCCTGTGCGACCTAAACGAAGTGCTGCGCCAGGCCGAAGGTTCAGGCATACTTTACAACGCCACGGTGATAAGGCGTATGATTACGCACGACGAGGCCACGCGCCTGCCCCGGATACGCTTCTCCGGGTTTGCCGACATACGCATGGTGCCGGGCGGCGAACTTGTCGAGCAGCTTTCAAGCAGCTACTCCGAGGTGGGGCTTGACGACACAATCGTCATCACGCGGAGCAACAAGCGCGCCAACGTCTATAATGCCGGGATACGCGGCATGGTGCTCGACCGCGAGGAGGAACTCACCACAGGCGACATACTCATGGTGGTGAAGAACAATTATTACTGGACGGAGAAGGAGAGGGAGGATGAAAAGTTAAAAGTGAAAAGTGAAGAACGAAGAGTGAAGAGTGGAGGATTGAATGTGGGGCAAATGAATTCTTCACTCTTACCTCTTCACTCTTCACTTAAAGACTCTTTCATCGCCAACGGCGATCGTGCCGTCGTCCGGCGTGTGCGCAACGTGCGCGAGCTGTACGGTTTTCGCTTTGCCGACGTATGGCTGCAATTCCCCGACTATGACGGTTACGAGATGCAAGTCACCGTGTTGACTGACACGCTGGCGTCAGACGCCCCCGCGCTCACCCGCGACGAGGGTGACAGGTTGTTCAACGCCGTGCTTGAGGACTATCAGGACCTGCCCCGAAAGGCCGACCGCATGAAGCGTGTGCGCGAGGATATGTATTACAACGCCCTGCAAGTGAAATACGCCTACGCCGTGACTTGCCATAAGGCGCAGGGCGGGCAGTGGGCGCACGTTTACATAGACCAGGGCTACATGACCGACGATATGCTCACTCCCGACTATATCCACTGGCTCTACACGGCCTTTACCCGCGCCACAGAGCGGCTTTACCTTGTCAACTGGCCTAAGGCGCAGACGTCGGAATAAGCGGCGTGCGTGTTTGGTTGGTAAATAAGTATATAAAAGTGTAAGTGAACAGCTGTATTTTTTTATAATTTACGACGTGGCATTGTGTCTGCAAATAAGACTGTAAGCATTTGCGTACGTGTTCCTTTCAATTCTAAAAGGATACCTTTCGGCTTGCTGTTTGGCACGTTTTATCATGCAAAAGGGCACCTTTCACGACTTGAAAGGTGCCCTTTTGCAAAGGCATTAACCATTAATCGATGCTTCTCAATTATTTTTTATGGATGTCCGCAATTATCATGCTATTGTCATACAGGCATAAACCAGCTAAGCATTTGTCTTTAACTCCTGATAAATGTCACTTCTTCAGCGTGAAGTCGAAGCGCAGGCCGCCCGTGATGTTGTTGCTTACGGAGATTGTTCCGCCGTGCAGCAACACGGAGTTCTTCACTATTGCGAGACCGAGACCCGTGCCTCCCATCTTGCGGCTGCGGCCCTTATCTACGCGGTAAAACCTCTCGAAGAGGCGCGGCAGGTGTTCGTAGGGCACGCCCACGCCGTTGTCGCTGAACACAAAGCGCCAGCAGTCGTCTTCTGCTTCGGCCGTGAGTATTATCGTGGTGCCCTCTCCGGCGTAAGCGATGGCGTTGTCTGTGAGGTTGCGGAACACGCTGTAAAGCAGCGACTGGTTGCCGCGCACCACGACACCCTGCGGCAGACGGTTGTCGAAAGTCATCTTGCGCTCGGCCATTTGCAGTGTCGTGTCTTTTATGATGCCGGCCACCATAGTGTTGATGTCAACCTTGTCGAAGTCTACCATCTCCGGTGCGTCGTCTAATCGGTTGAGCGTCGATATGTCATGCAGCAGCGATGCGAGGCGTTGCGACTGTGCGTAGCACCGCTGAAGGAACTGCTGTTTTGTGGCATCGTTGATGTTCGGGTTCTCAAGCACGGTCTCAAGATATCCCTGTATGCTGGCCACCGGCGTTTTCAGTTCGTGCGCAATGTTCTGCGTCAGCTGGCGTTTCAGCACGTTTTGCTCCTCCTTTGTCCGCTTCAGCCGTTTGTACATCTTTATTATACGTTCGGCTATCTCGCCCAGTTCGTCGCCCGAAAAGCCCACGAGGTCTTCCGTGTCTAAGCTCTCGTTATGGTCGGCTCGGCTTGCGAAGAGGCGCAGTTTGGCGATGTTGTCGCCGAGGCGGCTGACAAAGCGGTAAAGGATGAACACAAGCATGAGCATCGCCACGAGCGTGAACCACAGGTAGTGCTGGTCTGCCTTGAGGATTTCGGCCAGGTCGTTGTCATACGGCAATGCGCTGCGCACCACTAAGTCAAGCTCCGGCACGTAAGTGGCCGAGTAGAAATAGGTCTGCTTCATCGTCGAGCTAAGCCTGCTGAAGTCGTATCCGCTGCCGTCAACGAAAGCCTCGCGCACCTCCTGCCTGTTCCTGTGGCTGTCCATCTTGGCGTAGTCTTTGTACATATTGTCATACACCACGCGCCCACGGCGGTTGATGAGCGTCACGCGCAGGCCGTGTACGTGGTGGTTTTTCACGTAGCGGTCGAGCGTCCGCTCGGAGTAGTTACCGATGTAGTCGAGGGTCTCTATCATGCGCGAGTTATAGTCTTGAAGACGCGCATTCAGCGAGTTAATCTTGTATTCGCGTTCACGTGCGTGCTGGAATATGATGAACGCCGCAGCAAACACGATGAACACCGACAACACACTGACGTAAAGACGGGTGCCAACTGAGGTTCTGAACATAGTCTTAGGTTGTTTAATACCCATCACCGTCCTCCCAAAGGGAGGGGCTTTAATTACTTATGTAAATACATTAATTATTATGAAGAGCAATGTAAGCACTCTCTGTTCGGGAGAGTTTGGGCGGGTGTTTGTTGCCGATTGTTTATTATGCGTCAAAGTAATATCCGAAGCCGAGGCGCGTTACGATGCACTTTGAGAACTTGCCTATCTTCTTGCGCAGGCGGGTGATGTTGACGTCAACTGTGCGGTCGAGCACGAGGACGTCCTTTGGCCAGATGCGGTCGATAAGTTCCTGGCGCGAGAATACGCGCCCTTTCTCGTCGAGGAGCAGGTGGAGTATCTCGAACTCAGTCTTCGTGAAAGGCACGTCTTCGCCGTCAATGCTCACCGTCTTCTTGTCCAAGTTAAGCTCAAGGCCCTGGTAGCGCAGCACGTTAGCCTGTTGCTCGCCGTTTTTCTCGGCTGTGCGCCGCAGCACGGCGCGTATCCTCACGAGCACTTCGCGTATCGAGAAAGGCTTTGATATGTAGTCGTCGGCACCGAGGTTGAAGCCCGTCACCGTGTCGTTCTCCGTGTCGCGTGCCGTAAGGAACACCACGGGGATGTCACGTGTGGCCGGGTCTGCTTTCAGTTTCTTTGCCATTGCGAAGCCCGACATACCGCCCATCATTACGTCGAGGAGCAGCAGGTCGAAGCCGGTGATGTCCATCTTGAGGGCGTCTTCGGCAGAGTTTGCCGTTTCCACGGCGTAGCCGTCGGTCTCAAGGTTGAACTTCAAGATTTCGCACAAGTCCTGTTCATCGTCAACTACGAGTATTCGATAATTGTTGTCCATAAGTCATTGTTTTTTATCCTGATGCAAAATTACCTACTAATGTATTCATATCTGTTACACAAGTGTTACAATTCAGTTAAGAATTAAGAAGTAAGAGTTAGGAAAAATACCTTTTTCATTGGCGGCAAAGCATATTTTCTTAACTCTTACTTCTTAATTCTTAATTTCCTCTTCTTCCTCCGGCAGGCGGCGTTTGGGGTTCTCTTTTGCACCCATCTCCACGAGGCGGCGCGCCGTACTGACAAAACCGCGGTTGCCCGTCATGGCCCGCCGTGCGTCGTCAAACGCCGCTTGTACGGCCTCGACGCCCTTGCCTATTTTGTCAAAGCGCTCTATGAACAGCCCCACGCGCTCGACCAACGAGTCGGCCAGGCCGAACACGCGCTCCTGGTTGTCGGCCTGCCGCTGCTGTGTCCATGCCATTTGCAGCAGCCGCAACAGCGCAAAGAGGTTCTGTTCGCCTGTGATGACGACGTTGCGGTCGAAAGCGTAGCTCCAAAGCGTGGCGTCGGCCGAGACAGCCAGTTGCACGGCGGCCTCCTGCGGCACGAACATTATCACGAAGTCAAGCGTCGTTCCGCCCTCCATCGAATACTTGCCATAGCCTTTGGCGGCCAGTTCGTCGACGTGGCGGCGCACGCTCTTGACGTGCTCTTCGGCGTAGCGGCGGCGTTCCTCGTCGCTTTCGGCGTTGACATAGCCGATGAACGCTGTGAGCGAGGCCTTCGAGTCTATCACCACGTCCTTGTGGTCGGGATAGTGCAGCACGACGTCCGGGCGCATCATGTCGTTGGTGTCGTCGTTGCGTATCACTGCGCCCTTGGCGTCGCGCATGGTATATTGCACGTCGTACTCCACGCCCTTGGTGAAGCCGAACTTGTCTAACAGGTCGTTAAGTTTCATCTCTCCGAAGTCGCCTTGCACCTTGGGGCCGGCTTGTAAGGCCTTCGACAGCTTCTCGGCCTCCTCACCGAGGCTTGCGGTCGTGGCGTGCATCAGGCGCAGCTGCTCGCTGAGCGAGGCCGTGGAGCGGGTGAACGAGTCGCGGCTTTCGTCCATCGACTTCTTCATTTCGTCCATCACGGCCTTCAGCGGGGCCACTATCGCGCTCATCTGCACCTGGTTGGCCTTGCCCAGCTCGTCGGACCGTTGCTTCAGCAGGCGTTCGGTGGTGGTGCTGAGATGCTCTTGCACGAGCCTGAGGCGTTCGCCGAAGCGTTCGCCAAGCACGCTTTGAAGCTCCGCCTTGTCGCGTTCGTTGCGGCGGATGATATCATCTATCTGCCGCCGGTGCTCCTGCCTGCTCTCGGCGAGCTGCCGTTCCAGCATCTCCGCCTCGCGCCTTTTGGCCGACACCTCGGCCGAGAGGACCGCCATGCGGTCGGCATATTGCTTTTCTTTCTTTTGGTTTAGATACATGAACACGCCGGCGGCGACTGCCGCTCCGACAAAAAAGAGGAGTATCGACATCGTTTTGTTATATAAAGTTTTTAATCGTTTAAACTGTACATTGCGCCGTCAGCGCATGATGTTCCACGTCAGGCAGTGCAACGCCCCGCCTTCGACGGCAATCTCTTCCATCATAATAGTGTGCACATTGCACGAAGGGAACTCCTCGCGCACGTATCTTTCGGCCTGCTCGTCCTCGTAGATGCCGAAACGGGGCATGACGATTTCGTCGCCCACTTGCAGGAAGTTGATGTACGCCCAATTCAGGTCTGGGTTTGGGCGTGGTGCGTTGAAGAGCATTTCGGTTACTTCAAACCCGTGGCTTTCAAGCTCTTGGCGTATTGCGTCGGCCTCGCGCGGGAAGGCCTCCCTATGGTTTGTTATTAATATCTTGTTCCTGCCGCATGAAATCTTTATATATTGGGGCGGCTAAAACGGCGTCTTTATTGTTCAACTGGTGTTCCAAGTCCCTTATCTCGGCGTCGCATTTCCGGCAGAAGCCTGCACATTCGCCTTCAAAATCGCAGTCCGTTGGCTTGTAATCCAGACCATACGTCTCGGCAATATCTTTGCGGATACCATTCAATAATTCACATATTTGTTTGCCCCTGTTCATATATAAAAACCTTTTGTAGTAATTTTCCGTGTGTGCGGAATTATCCAACCACAAAGTTACGAAATATATGCGAGACGGGCAAACGTCGTCTGCAAAAAATCCGGCGACAGCCTTCCGGCGTGAACGTCCCGGCCCGAAGCGTCTGTACGGGCGGCTTGCGGCAAATGGCAGTGGCAGCCTTGCCGCACTGTCAGGCGTGCTTTTGTCGCCCGGCCGGAATGTCTTTGTAACCCGTTGATAATCAGTACCCTTGCGAAAGGATACCTTTTAGCGTGCAAAAGGGCACCTTTTACATGATGAAAGGACACCTTTTGCATTGTGAAAGGGCACCTTTTACGGTTCATCCGCAGTTTAGGTGTATAGTGCTAAATACTTGACATTCAGTCTTTTACACAAATAATACAATTCGTAACCGCTTGATAATCAATGCATCACACATGATATTTGTTCAAATCAGGCTAATGAAATTGCATTTCATATAACGACTTGTTTATTTATGGATAATGTATTGATATTTTTTCTTTTAAGAAGAAAACTCGATGATACAATTTTGATTATAATTAAAAGGCATACACCTGAACTGCGGATGAACCCCTTTTGCAAAGCCGTTTGTGACGTGCGGTCTTTAACTATTGGTGAATGGGCACTTTGCGGACATTCATATTGTATTTGCCTTACGGCGATTTGACAATTCACTTGACTTGCACTATCATTGAATAAGATAAGCTGCATCTCGGAAATGCAAAATTAAAATTCGTTTCTCTCATTTTATTTTGTATTTCACTCGATTTGCATTATCTTTGCCGTCGGAAACAATATGTGCAACCATTAATGGACGAAATTTTTATTATCCTGCTATTGATAGCGTTCAACGGCATATTCGCCATGTCTGAGATAGCAGTAATTCAAGCGAGAAAAACAACTTTATCTAACGACGAGAAAAAAGGAAGCCGCGGCGCACGGGCCGCCTTGCGGCTGGCCAACGACCCCGATCGCTTTCTCTCTACGGTGCAGATCGGCATCACGCTTATCGGCATCTTGACGGGTATCTACTCCGGGGCGTCGCTTTCGGGCAGGTTTTCCGACGTGTTCGAGAGCCTCGGCATGGCCGAGAAATGGGCTTACCCGCTGGCTCAGGGATTGATAGTGATCGTGGTGACTTACCTGACGATTGTCTTCGGCGAACTCGTGCCGAAGCGTATCGGCATGAGCGTGGCCGAACGGGTGTCAAAGGTTATAGCGCGCCCCATGCACGTGCTGTCGGTTATCGCGGGGCCGTTCGTCTGGATTTTGTCTAAGAGCACGGAGACCATCGTCAACCTGCTGGGCGTCAAGGATGCCGAGACGAAGGTGACGGAGGAGGACATCAAGTCGATAGTGCAGGAAGGCAAGGAGGACGGCGAGGTACAAGAGGTGGAGCAGGACATCGTGGAGCGCGTCTTCATGCTGGGCGACCTGACGGTTGACTCGATAATGACCCACCGCTCTGACGTGGTAACCCTCGACGTCAACATGACTAACGAGGAGCTGCGCCAGGTGCTCAACGAGAATATGTATGAGGCTTACCCGCTGATAGACCGCGGCGTTGACAACATCCTCGGCATAGTGCTGCTCAACGACTTGATATTCCGTCTTGACGACAAGTCGCTCAACCTGAAGTCGATAATGCACCCGGCTGTGTACTTCTACGAGAACATGAGCGTCTACAAAGCCTTGGAACAGATGAAGGAGAAGCGCCTGAAACAGGCATTTATCTGCGATGAGTTCGGCAGTTTTCAGGGCATAGTCACGCTGCGTGACATACTTGAAGGTCTTGTCGGCACAATCGACGAAGTGGCCGAAGAGCCCGAAATCGTGAAGCGCGAAGGCTCGGAGAGCTGGCTCGTTGACGGCCAATGCTCGTTCTACGACTTTCTCGCTTACTTCGATAAGGAAGACCTTTACGACGGCGAACAGCAGAATTATAACACTCTGGCGGGCCTTCTCATCGAGCAGATGAAGCACATTCCGCAGGCCGGGGAGCGCACCGAGTGGAATTGTTTTAAGTTCGAGGTGGTCGATATGGACGGGGCGCGCATCGACAAGGTGCTCGTCACGATGAAGGAAGAAGGAGAAAATGTTAACAATTAGTTTTAGAATTTAGAGAGTGACGCAGCCAAGGAGTTAAGGCAAATGCCTTTGTTGCATATTCTTACGCACGTGACATAGCCATTGTCTTAATTCCTTGGCTTCATAACTCCTTAATTCTCAAAGATTAATTTCTTAAATAATACGATTCTATGGAAATACAAGCAGCACAGAAACATCAGGCTCTCTCGATAGCGAGGCTGATAATGCAGGCAATGAATTATGACTGTTGTCGATATTTCACGGGACCGGACCACACGCTTGACGACTTCGAGCGGGTGATGACAGAGCTCGTCTTGGCCGACAACACACAATACAGTTATTTGAATACGCTTGTCGCCATTGACGCCGACGGTGGCCTTTGCGGTGCCTGCGTGTCGTATGACGGCGCACGCTTGCACGAACTCCGCCGCCCCTGCTTTGACGCTTTCAAGGCTAACTTCGGCTTCGACACCGGCAGGATAGGCGACGAGACGCAGGCCGGCGAACTGTATCTTGACAGCATAGCCGTCTTTGAGAACTACCGCGGCAAGGGCGTTGCCACGGCCCTTTTGCAGGCTTCTATCGAGAAAGGGCGCACTCTTGGCCTGCCTGCCGTGGGCCTGTTGGTTGACAAAGGCAACCCGAAGGCCGAGAAACTCTACCTGCGTGTGGGCTTCAAGTATGTAGGTGACAGCTCTTGGGGCGGCCATGAGATGAAGCATTTGCAGTATCCCCTGTGAAGTTATTTCCGCCGTTAATGATGTCGGAGGAAACTTTTTTTGGCGAGGAAAGAACAAATTAACCTTAAAACCGCAAGAATATGCAAGACAGCAAATATATGGTGGCGACCGAACGTGACGCTCAATGGGGGCTCGTAGTCAGCACCGTGGGTTACGACGAGGTGTATGCCGACGAGCCGTATCCCACCAAGGGGCACGGCGACGGCTATTATTTCGACATCGAGCGCGGTCGTATACTTGATGAGTATCAGATGCTTTACCTGCTTGAGGGCGAGGGCGTGTTCTCGTCGCGGCACGCAACCGACGTACCGATAAAGGCCGGTGACATCTTCCTTCTGTTCCCCGGCGAGTGGCACACTTACCATCCGCTGCCCGGAAGCACGTGGAAGAGCTACTGGATAGGCTATAAGGGACGCAACATGGACGATCGCCTGAAGTACAATTTCCTGTCGCTTGACAAGCCGGTGTATCATGTCGGCTTCAGCGACGACATCGTTTATCTGTACAACTTTGCGCTGCGTACTGCCAAGGAGGAGGCTGCCCACTCGCAGCAGATACTTGCCGGAATAGTCAATAACTTGCTGGGCTTGATGTATTCTCTTGAACGCAACATGGAGCTTAGCCGTCGTGGTGGCTACGTTGACATGATAAACAAGGCGCGGCTGCGCATCCGCGAGGGGGTGGAAGCTAAGCTGACGGTGCAGGAAATAGCCGCCGAGTTAGGGTCGAGCTATTCCAATTTTCGCAAGTTGTTTAAGGAATATACGGGTCTTTCGCCCGCTTTCTACCAGCAGGACCTGAAGTTGCAGCGTGCTAAAGAACTGCTGTCTACCACCGACATGAGCATAAAGGAGATTGCTTACCGCCTTAACTTTGATTCGCCCGATTATTTTTCAAGTAAGTTTAAGACGAAAATCGGCTGCAAGCCGAGCGAGTACAGGGCGAAGACAAGATGAAAAATAATTAGGAATTAAGAGTTTAGAATCAAAAAAATATGCACCTGAATTTAATTCAAAAGGTGCATATTTTTTTGATTCTAAACTCTTAATTCCTAATTTCTTACATTCCGATTACAGACTTTTCTACCCAGTAGGCCAGTATGCCGAGGATGTATCCGAGGAAGGCTATCCATGAAATGTGCTTCATATACCATCCGAACGTGATTTTTTCGAGGCCCATCACAACGACGCCTGCTGCCGAACCGATGATCAGCATCGAGCCTCCGACACCTGCACAGTAGGCCAGGAGCTGCCAGAAGATGCCGTCTTGTGCCATGTCGCCGACTTCTGCCATCGGATACATACCCATGCAGCCGGCCACGAGGGGCACGTTGTCAACAATGCTTGAGAGCACTCCGATGAGGCCGGTTACGATGTAGTGGTTGCCGTCGAACGTTGTGTTGAGGCCTTCGCCTACGGCTGCAAGCACTCCTATCTGTTGCAGGCAAGACACAGCCATGAGTATTCCGAGGAAGAAGAGGATTGTGCTCATGTCGATGCGTGAGATGATGTTTGTGAGGCGCTTTTGTGTTCCGCCGGCCTCGCTTTCCTCGCCGTGGCTGCGGTAGAATATTTCAGTGGCGGTCCAGAGCACACCGAGCACGAGCAGGATGCCTACGAACGGAGGCAGGTGGGTTATCGACTTGAAGATGGGCACGAAGATAAGACCGCCAACGCCTATCCAGAACACGGCTTTGCGCTGGCCTTCGGTGAAGTCGTTGTGCGTCTCAACGGTGCCGAGGTCTGTCGTTGCGACCACATTGCCCTTGAGGTGGAGCGAGAGGATGAAGGCCGGCAGAGCGATGGATATGAGTGATGGTATGAAGATTTCCTTTATCACTCCGGCTGCGGTTATCAGTCCCTTGTTCCACAGCATGATGGTGGTTACGTCGCCGATTGGCGAGAATGCGCCTCCGGAGTTGGCCGCTATGATGATGAGCGATGCGTAGATGAGGCGGTCGCGGCGGTCGTCGATGAGCTTGCGCAGTATCATCACCATGACGATGGCCGTCGTCATGTTGTCGAGTATGGCCGAGAGGAAGAACGTCAGGATGGTAATTCGCCAGAGCAGAGCGCGCTTGCTCTTGGTTTTCATCATGTCGCGCACGAAGTTGAAGCCGCCGTTTTGGTCAACGGTTTCGACAATGGTCATGGCGCCCATGAGGAAGAACAGCGTCGTGGCGGTGCTGCCGAGGTGTCCCTCGATGGCTGCGCTCGCTTCGGCGGCGATTTGGTCAGGTGACAGCCCGGCGGTGAAGTTGCCGGGATCGAACATGTAGAGAGTCCAGCAGACTACAAGCATCAGCAGTGCTACTGCGGCCTTGTTAACCTTGGTCAAGGTTTCCAAGGCAATGCAAAGGTATCCAAAGATGAATACGATTACGATTGCAATTGTTAATGATGACATTTGATTTAATTGTTTAAAGATTAGTTGTTTTCAGTGTGCAAATTTAGTATTATTAGTTGAAAATTATCATTTTTTTTAAAGAAAATGACGTCTTCAAATGTTATAAATTGTAAAGTGGACTTTACAAAAGGGTATTTTATCGTTCGTAAACGTTTGCACGGACGTTTAGCGGGGTATGGCCGGCGGTGAACAAAGAGGTTGCCGCCCGGACAATTTGGAGCCGTTTGTAACTCGCTGACTGTCAAAGACTTTCCCATTAGCCACGTTTTGCGTTGTAAAAGGGCACCTTTTAGCGTGCGAAAGGATACCTTTTGCGTTGCAAAAAGGCATCTTTTGCGGTTCATCCGCAGTTTAGGTGTATAGTGCTAAATACTTGACATTCAGTCTTTTACACAAATAATGCAATTCGTAACCGCTTGATAATCAATGCATCGCACATGATATTTGTTCAAATCAGGCTAATGAAATTGCATTTCATATAACGACTTGTTTATTTATGGATAATGTATTGATATTTTTTCTTTTAAGAAGAAAACTCGATGATACGGGTTCATCCGCAGTTTAGGTGTATGTTAGAAATAAAAAGCGGAAGTTGCCGTAAAAGTCGTATATTTGTGGTTGCAACAAAAAATAAAATACG
>CALUGX010000028.1 GCA_944320285.1 uncultured Prevotella sp. | reverse complement strand
ACCACCGAAGGCTATGCAAGTCGCCTCGAGGCAATAGAGAAGGAAGTAAACGACTTGCGCGACAAGGCCGAGGCTTCAACCGCAAACTATGACGCCAAGGCTGAAATAGACAAGTACATCGCAGACGAGGAAATGGCCCAGAACCTTGTCGATGCACAGACAACGGTTAACGACGAGACCACCGACCCGGCCAAGACGTACTACACCAAACTGATTGCCAGCAAGACCACGAAGCTCGAAGAGCTTGAGGCCAAGGCACTGAAGTCATACAACGACCGCACCTGCGCAACCGACAAGGCCGGTATTCTCAACGAGCTCAAGGCCCTTGATGCCGACATCGACGCTATAGCAAAGAACGCTACGGCCAACGAGACGGCACACACCGACCAGCTGGAGAAGCATGACGAAGTGAACAAGTACTGGTCAGAGGTTTACACGAAAATATCGAACGAGGACCAGACAAGTGTTGTTGGCGAGTACCTGCGACAGCTTACGGAGGAGCAGACCAAGCTCGGTAACACCTACAATGCTATTGGTACGCTCTTCGGCAATGGACAGTCTGACATCAAGAACGACAGCATCATGGGCGTTCTTACCGACATATCAGACAACATTAAGGACATTGCCGACAAGCAGGCCGCAGACTATTACTCGATTGTAGCTAAGGATAACCTTACACGTATGGAGGCCTTCCGTACAGCGGTTGCCAACGCCAAGACGACTTATGCGAATGCCGTTGACATGATACAGATGTACAGCGAAATCACACACCCGCAACTCACTGTTGTTGCAACAGAAGAGGTCATTAAGGCAAACACCGCGATTAACGGTCTGCTTAGCGAGCTGCGCGCTCTTGAGAACGCCGTAGAAGAGGAGTACACTGCTACCGTCAGTCCCGCACTCTTTGACGAGAACGAAGCTCACAAGGCAGAGGTTGAAAACCTCATTACCCAAATTGACGATGCGATAGACGCTCTCGACAACACCGTAAGCGGTAAGGCAAGGACCCTGTTCTCTGCCGCCATAGCCGCGAGGGCACAGGAGTTGAATGACGCTATATACGAACTTACCACTGCAGATTATGACGACACCGTAATAAAGAGCGCCTTTGCAGATGTCCGCAAGTATGTTGCCGACGCACAGGCTGCCGAGGACGGAGAGCACTTCGCACTCACTGTTGACGCCCACCTGAACAACCTCGACCAGACAACCACCCTCCTCACGGCCGGCAAGGAAGCCGCTGCCGAGGCAGAATGGACCAAGAGGCTCGGCGACGTTGATGCCTTGATTAAGGCGCAGACTGCCGACTTGCAGAAGTTCGAGTATGTTGGCGACACTGACGGAAGCATCAAGCAAGGCTACATCGACGCTTACGCACAGCACGTTAAGGACACCCGCGACGCTGCCGTGACGATGGCTGAAGCCGTTGCGGAAGGCACATGGTTCGACAACTTGGGGAATGTAAGGACGCAGCTCTACACGTTCTACACCAACAACCCGTATGACGCAGCTAAACAGGCATCTGATGCCGAAGGTGCAAACCAGGAGGCTTACGAGGCCGTATTGGTTGAGTACAACAAGCTGCAGCCGCTGCTCGACGCAGCCGAGACGTTTGTTGACGCTTACAACGTTGCCGACGACTGCGGCGTTTCACTCGCACAGTCAAGGATAGACAACCTGAAAGCCGATATGGACCACCGTCTCGAATGGGGTGGATGCGTAAACTACAAGCAGATATGGCTCGATGAATGTGAGTCAATAGCATCGAGCATAAGCCTTATTTACAATTCAGCAAACACGGCTGAAGACCTTAAGATAGAGGCTGACATCGAGTCGTTGAAGGGCGACCAGAACAAGGCTGCCAACGCAACTGTTAACGACTCGGAGAAAGCCGATGAAGTTGAGGCTTACATCAAGACCATAAACGACCTGGCCAAGAAGTATTCCGAGGAGACCGGCAATGCTGATTTCAACTCTTTGTCTGATGCAGAGAAGCAAGCATTCTACCTCGGCTACGAGGCTGAGATAGCCAAGATTCGTGCCGAACTTGCCGTTTACTACGACGCTAACCTTGCCCAGACGACCTACCAGTCGTTGCTCGACGCCATCGCAGAGATTGTTGACGGCGACCTTGCAGAGGCCAAGGAGCTTGCAGGATACCATCAGGACATCATGGACAGGTATTCAGCCGACCTTGACGAAATCACCGCCGACCTCGACGCTGCCAAGGCCAAGGCCGACCGGTGGAACGCAGCAGGCTCTATCCTGTACTACAGCGACAAGGTAGAATACTACATCGCGGAGGCTGCCGGCAAGCTGGAGACCCTTTCAAAGGACATCACCGTAGCTTACGATAAGTACAAGGCGAACGACGATGCATACGCTAAGCTCACCGCAGAGGTAACGGCCCTGACCGAGAGCCTTAACTCAACGGTTGAGAAAATCAACGGATACATCTTCGTTAACATCGAGGACAAGGAGTGGCAGGACGACATCAAGGGTATCACTGAAGATATTGCGGATGCACAGAAAGACCTTGACGACCGCCATACAGATATTGGCATAGACGCCAACAGCAACGGTCTTGACGCCAACAGCACGGTAACGGGCAAGTCTGCAATCGAGAGCAGCATTGCTTCTCTTGACAAGGAGACTACTTACAGGGAAACGTGCTACGTCATAAACGCATACGACGTGGAGAACGCTCTGGCCGGAATGCTCTCCGATGTGTATCAATACCTCACCAGCCAGGATATTGACGCCGCTAACGGTGCGCGCAAGTTCGTCAACAACGGTGAGCTTTGGAGCGCTTACGACGACCTGTCAGCCATCCGTCAGCACTTGGCTGAGTTCAACAGTGACGCTTACGACGGCATCATAAGCTATGACATCGACGGCAACCAGCTGCTCGACGACCAAGAGCTTCCTACAAGCCAGCCCATCGACTACATGGAGGAGGCCTTACCGCAGGTTAACGAGCGCATAGCCGAACTGAAGGAGAAGATTGCTGCGTTGAAGACAAGTGCCGAAGAAAACGCCTACATCCTTGGCGACGTTAACTTCGACAATGAGGTACATGTCAACGACTACACGAGGATACTCAACATCGCCCTTGGCATCGACGTGCCCGATAAAGGCTCTATGGAGTATTGGGCAGCCGACGTGAACGAGGACGGCGACCTGAACATCGGCGACCTTACGGGCGTTGTGAACATCATGCGTGGCATCTCTATTTCGGGTTACCGCGCAGCTGTGGCTTACGCTTCGGCTGCACCGGCCGACGCTTCTGCCGGCACGCTTCGCCTCACGGCTGACGGCGACGGCAGCATCAAGCGCGTGGCTGTCAAGCTCAACACGGCCAACACTTACGTCGGCTTCCAGATGGACGTGAAGCTGCCCGCAGGCGTTACGCTGCTTAACGAGACTCTCGGAGGTCGTGCCACAGACCACAGCCTGTACTCTAACACCTTGGCCGACGGCACTCACCGCATCGTTATCAGCTCAATGGAGAACAGCGAGTTCAACGCCGGCGAGGAAGACCTCGTAATCTTTGAGGTGACGGGACGCAACGCCGACCGCATCACGGTGACCGGTGCCATGAGTTCAGACAAGGCCGGCATGGTTTACGGATTTACCGGTGACGGCAACGACGGCACTACCGGCATAGAGGGCGTAGAGGCAGAGAAGGGCCTGAAGGAGCGCATCTACTCTGTAGGCGGACAGGTGCTTGACACGCTGAAGCGCGGCGTCAACATCATACGCAACGCCAACGGCACGGTGAAAAAGGTTATAAAGAAGTAACGTAATAATATCAATCACCACTCTATTACGCGAAGGCGCGGCCGCCAAGTGAGGCTGCCGCGCCTTCTTCACTGACAAGATAATGAAAAACAACAATAAAATTAAAACGACATGAGCAATAACACATACACAGGTAAGCGCAGCCGCACTAAGCTGCTGGCACTCTTGGCAGCCATGATGCTGTGTTTTGTGGGCAAGGCCGCGGCGGAGAACGTCGTGTCAATCGAAGACTTCACCATCGAGCCGGGCCGCGAGAAGACGGTGGCTATCAGCCTTGACAACACCGACCTTATATCCTCACTTGAGATGGAAATCGAGCTTCCCAACGGCATTTCTTACGTGGATGGCTCCGTAGCGCGCAACACTGAGCGCATCACCCAGAACACTCACATGGTGTACATGGACCATCAGGGCGGCAACACTTATAAGCTGTGGGTATTGGCGAACGGACAGACCGACATACAGGGCGACACGGGCGAACTTGTATATATTACCCTTCATGCAGCCGAAACGTTCTCGGCGGGCGGTAATATCAAAGTCTACGACATACTGGGAAGCAGCAGCCACGCCATAGACGAGGCAGGGACTACGCCTACTTACGACGAAATCCCGGATGCCGAGGCAAGGGTCACTCCATACGTAGGCAAGCTCTACATCACCGAGGACACTATGGCCATAAAGACCGACGGAACTATGCGCAAGGTGAGCGTTGCCCTTGACAACTACATCGACGTGCGCAACTTCCAGCTCGACATTACCCTGCCTGAGGGCCTCTCAATCGAGACCGACGAGGCCGGCAACGCCATATTCGAGTATGCCGACCGTATGCCGCAGGAGCTTGCCCTGACGTCTCGCGTGCAGGAGAACGGCGCATTGCGCGTTTCGGCAGTAGGCCTGACAACCAACGTAATATCAGCAATAGAGGAGGGCAGCACCGCCGACGCAACAATATTCTCGTTCAACGTCAAGGCTGACGAGACGCTTCCGCTGAAGTCGGAAATCACTTTCGACAATGTAATTGTGTCAAGCAATTCTGCCGCGTCTTACCTTGTTGACGACCTGTCGGGCATAGAGCTGACCAACTCTTACATCGCCCACTACACGCCGGCCAACGACTCGGTGCAGGCATTGCGTGATATGTATGCCGAGACGCTCGCCGAGATGGACGAGGTTGCCCCGGACGTTAAGGACAGCGAGACGCTGACGGCACAGAAGGAGGACATTGAGGGCATGATAGCCGACCTGCAGGAGGCTGTCGACGCAGCCTACGACGACTACACGCTCGCACCGGAGTACGACGAGGTGCTCAGTCCGTCGGAGGACATCATCGCCGCCATAGAGAAACTCCTTGAGGACGCTATCGCCGAACAAGAGAAGCACGACATTGAGACTGGCATTTCAGATGTCGGCGCTACGGCCGACGGCGAGGCCCCTGTCAAGATTTACACCACGACGGGCGTTCAGGTTGACACTCCGGTGAAGGGGCAGGTCAACATTGTAAAGTACGCCGACGGCACCGTCAGGAAAGTTTACGTGAAGTAAAACGAATGTCCGCAAAGTTCCAATCCATTCAGGGACTGAAGGAGTTATGTGTTTAGGGAGTTAAGACAATAGCCTTTTCATCAACACCTCTCCCTTCGGGGAGGTCGTGAGGGCCGGTTTCCTGTCACTAAGGATTCAAAGACAAATGTCTTGTAAACTCATGCTTATTTAACGCCGGTTGGACTGTTTGCGGATATTCATTAAGTAAAACGCCCTCTCTAACCCTTCCGGGGGGAAGGGTTAGAGAGGGAAAATCTCTTTTATATTTGTTTAATAGTTTGTATGATAAAAAGTGAAAGGCCATGTATTGCGTTGTAATACATGGCCTTTTGCAATGTAAAAGGGCACCTTTTGCAATGTAAAAGGATACCTTTTGCGATGTAAAAGGATACCTTTTGCTAACTTCCTGGCTGTCAGCGTGTTTGCGGGAAGAATGTTTCGGGCTCGCGACGGGCTGAGAACGCCGCCGTGAATTTCTGCTCGAAAGCTCGGTAGGCTTCGCCGGCGAAGGTGCGCGAGTGCTCCGGGCAGACCACCACGCAGCGTCCGCAAGCTATGCACTTGTCGCCGTCGGTCTGCCAGGGTGCGTCGGCCGGTATGGCCTCCATCGGGCAGAGGCGGGCGCACGTCATGCAGTGCGTGCACGTGTCTGGCGTACCCTGCGGGCTGAACGTGGATGCCCCTCCCTGCTTGTAGGGACGGTTGCCCTTTACGGTGAGCCTTGGCAGTGCTTCCGTGTCGGCGGTGCCGGCGAGCAGGTCGGCGCACCGGCGGGCGAAGTCTGCCGCTCTCTCCATGTCGTCGGCGTCTGGGCGTGAGGCCGCTACCTTGGGGAATATGCAGTGGCGGGCGATGAAGGCGGCAGCGGCCACGGTCTTGAAGCCGTGCGCCTCGATGATGTCCTGCGTCTCTACGAGCGCGTCGTCATAGTCGCGGTTGCCGTAGACGGCCACGGCTATGGCCGGTGTGCCGGTGCCGCAGAGCATGGCGAAGGCCCGCGCTGCGCGCACGGGCAGCCGTCCGGCGTAGACAGGTGCGCCGGCGATGAGCAGGTTTCCCTCGCCGCCGAGGTTCAGTGTGCCGAAGGGCAGGCCGCACGTGACATCGTGCTCCGTGACGTTGCCGCCGAAGGCGCGCGCCATCTCGCGCAGTATTTTGCGCGTGGTGTAAGTGGCGCTGAAGTAGACCAAGTGGATGTTGCGTATTTCCATAATCACGTATTTTTATAAAAATAAACTGTTGCACGCTATTATGACACAAAAATAATGATAAAAACGGAATTGCCGACCGGCGTAGGCCGAAAATCAGTAAAATGTATAACAATCGGCGTAATGCAAATTGTCGGTGTACGGTGGATAATGACTAACTTTGCAGCCGTAACGCTAAAAGACTGAAAAAGACATGACACTGCAAGAATTTTTGGATTTTGTCAAGACGGGGAAGGCACTTGACACACCCGAAATCTATCGCTTGATGGACGACATGAGCGACGAGGCGAGGCGGCTGACGTTCAAGTTGAACTCGGCTTACCACAGCCAGGAGGAAATCAACGAACTGCTGGCCGAGCTGTTCGGGCGGCCAGTAGGCAAGGGCTTCAAGATGTTCCCGCCGTTCTATACTGACTTCGGCAAGAACATCCACATAGGCGACAACGTGTTCATCAACGCCTGTTGCCACTTCCAGGACCACGGCGGCGTCTACATCGGCGACTGCTGTCAGATTGGACACAACGTGGTGTTTGCCACGCTTAACCACGGTCTGAAGCCTGAAGACCGCCGCACGATGACGCCGGCGCCCATCCGTCTGGGCAAGAACGTGTGGGTAGGGTCCAACTCTACGATACTGCAAGGCGTCACCGTTGGCGACAACGCCGTAATAGCCGCAGGTGCTGTGGTGACAAAGGACGTGCCGGCCAACACCGTAGTCGGCGGCGTGCCGGCTAAGAAGTTGAAAAACACCCACCCCAACCCTCCCGAAGGGAGGGAGCTTAATATGCCTTGTAACGATGTGTTATATTGAGTTAAGGTAATCAAGCTCCCTCCCTTCGGGAGGGTTGGGGTGGGTGTCAGGTGTTTGTGGACGTTGTGATGGGCTTTATTTCACAATCAACGCCACGGCATACGCGCTCATGCCTTCTTCGCGTCCGGTAAAGCCGAGGCGTTCTGTGGTGGTGGCTTTGATTGAGATACGGTTTTCGTCTATGCCCATTACGTCGGCGAGACAAGTCTTCATGGCCGGCACGTGCGGGTTGATTTTAGGCCGTTCGGCGCAAACCGTGGCGTCAATGTTGCCGACGGTGTAGCCCTTCGTGGCGATGAGTCCAACCGTCTTGCGCAGTAAAATCTTGCTGTCCACGTTCAATGTGTCGGCCGACGTGTCGGGAAAATGGTAGCCGATGTCGCGCATATTGGCCGCGCCGAGCAGTGCGTCGCATATCGCGTGTATCAGCACGTCGGCGTCGCTGTGTCCCAAAAGTCCTTCCGTGTGCTCTATTTTTATGCCTCCGAGCCATAAGTCGCGCCCCGCTACAAGGCGGTGGACGTCATATCCGAGGCCTACGCGGAACCCGTCCATACGTCCGGCCCACTCCAACCCTCCCGAAGGGAGAGGGCTTGATGTGCTTTTGCCGATACTGCCTGACAGCTTTAATTGTTGCCGGTCGATGGCGTCGCCGATGGTGTCGATTACCTCTTCGGTGTTGTGCAACACTTCTTCATTGGTGAACCTCAGAACCGTAAAACCTTGTTCGGCCAGATTTTTTGTGCGTTCAGCATCCTTCTCCGGCTGTTCACCTTCAAGGTGATAGCCGCCGTCAATCTCGATGATAAGGCGGTAAGTTAGGCAAACGAAGTCGGGAATATAATCGTAAACGGGATGTTGTCGGCGGAAATGTACGCCCAGCCTGCCTCCTGAAATGTAATGCCAAAGCGCTGATTCGGCTTCTGTCGGGTTGCATCTCATGTCTTTGGCTTTCTCAAGTAACAAGCGATAAGTCATCTCGTCGTTGGTATAGTAATTGTATTTCATGATAAACACACATTTCAGCCATAACCTAACGTCCTCACAAATCCTAACGGAGTGAAGTCGTTTAGTATGCTTTGTTGGTTGTAATGATTGTTATTTGTTTATTACTGGGATACGTCTTGAAATCCAATCATTTCAAGACGTATCCCATTTTCAGATTGTTTCATACCCCAACTGTTATGAAACACATCCTCTAAAGCACATCAAGCTCCCTCCCTTCGGGAGGGTTGGGGTGGGTGTTTACCGCCTAAACAAATCCTTGATGCCGTCCATGTCGAAGGCAAGGGTGAAGCGCAGGGTCTGGTCGAGGGGGTTACTCTTCGCCGTGGCCCATACGTATCCGCAGTCAAGCGAGAACGCACTCATGCGGAAACCGGCTCCAAAGGTGAAGTATTTGCGGTTTCCCTTGTTCTCAGACTCGTGGTGATAACCTGCCCGGAGCGAGAATTTGTCGTTGTAAACGTACTCCGCGCCGACGCTCCAGCGTATCTCCTGAAGCTCCTCCTTGAAGCCGCCGGGCGCGTCGCCAAAGCTCTTGAAGATGCCGGAGATGCTTGATATGTCGTAATAATCACGCTGCACGCGCTGCTGGTAATCCTCTGACGACTCCCCTTCCTCCTGGAGCGGGTACGTCGGTACAAGCAGTTTGTTGGCATCGGCGGCTATGGTGAAGCGGTTATATTCGTCGATAGGCACCATGAGTGCTGCTCCGAGGCGCATATTCGCAGGTATAAATTCGCTGTTCTCGTCGCCTCCGAAGGTGATTTTGCTACCGATATTGCTGATGTTAAGGCCCAAACCGAGCTGGCATTCGCGCTCGCCTATCATTATGTAGTCGTTGTAATAGCAGGCGATGTCGGCCGCAAATGCGCTGCCCGGCGTCGTATCGTCGGTGTAGTCGTAAGTAAGGTCTGAATAAATCCACCTTACTGCCGCCGCGATTGAGAACTTTTCGCTGAGCATCAGCGAGTAAGCCACGTCAACTGACATCTCGTAAGGGTTGATTGTCATGCCGTCCGTGGCACCCGCGCCGCCTCCGTCGTCGTAGCCCAGCATCACCTCTCCCAGCGAGAAGTAACGCAAAGAGGCCGACACCGCACTGTAATCGCCTATGCGGTAGTAGCCCGCGAGATAGGCCAGGTCCATGTCGTTGACAAGCTGGCGGAGCCAAGGCGTGTAGTTGACGGCCACTCCCGCGCGGCTGATGCAGAAGGGATATTTGGCCGGGTTCCAGTATTGCGAGTTGACGTCGGGGTCTGTCGCCGCGCCGACGTCGCCCATACCGGCTGACCGGGCGTCGGGGGCGATGGTCTGTGACGTCACCGAATTGCGCTCAGGGTTGAATATGTCGGTCTTCTCCTGGGCACCGGCGCAGAGCGAAACTACGGCAAACATCACCGTAAAGAGTATTTTCTGGCAGGTCTTCATTATGCTTTTGGGTTTTCTTATTGTGATTACCGGTGAGCCTGCCCTTGGCATATTGCAAGCTGTGGGCAAGCGTCCTAATTAATAACTGATAATTTCGCGTATTATTGTAATTTGCTGCCAGTCATTTGATTTTTAGCGGTAAAAAACATTGCTGGCCGTCCGTCATCTCCTGATTACTATCAGTTTCTTGGCTTTCGAGACCATTTTGCTGCCGTCGTTGCCAATTTTTGCCCGGTAGACATAGACTCCGGTGTCGAGCTGGCCGCCGTCGTCGCACGTCAGATCCCAGTCGATGGTGTATGCGCCCGAATCCGAAACGCCGCTCTCGTTGTGTTTCCAGAGCATACGTCCGCTGATGTCGAATACTTCGATTTCTACGTCAAGGTTGCTCCCCATGCGGTCGTGGTTGATGATGAACGTGGTGCTTGTCGTTGCCGGATTTGACGTGCAATCTACGCTGAAGAACTGTGGGGCGAGGCCGCTTACGACGTTAAACTCAAGTTCGGCGGTCGAAGAATTGTTCATTATGTCCCAGGCGCGGAACTTCAGGGTGTGCCGTCCCGGTGAAAGTTCGGGTATGCTGTAATACGTCCGGCCGCTGGTGTAGCTGCCGAAGTCGTACTCAAAGTTGTTGTTCAGCACGTAAGTACGCGCCATTTCGCCGTCGATTGTCAGCACGAGGTCGTGCCCTATGCCGCTTCCGGTGGTGTTCAGTCCGTCTTTGTCGGATATTTCGGCCACGAAATAGGGTGTCGGGTTGACGTTGCCGCCGTTGACGAACGACGGGGAGTTAAGGTAACAGTAGATTGACGGGCCTATGGAGTCGGTCGTCATCGAGCCTGTGCCGCCCACGATGAAACTCTCGTTGCTGCCGTTGACGGCCTTGCGCGTTGACGAATTGACGGCAAGGACGTTGATAAGTCCCGTCAAGTCGCTGTAGTCAATATCTTTCGGAACGGCGAAAGTGAAGCTGAAGTCGCCGTGGCTTACGCTGTCGGAGCCGTTGAAAATCACCGTGCTGCGGTCGTAATATTCAAAAGGCGTATCGGCTCCTTCATCAGACGTGTCGTTGAGACGGCATTTTACGAGCGTCTCGGCATCTCTTACAAGCATCGTGGCAACGCCGTCGAACGACGTGTCTTTGCCCTCACCGCCCTCTATGTGGCCTTTTACTGTGACCACGGAGCCGGCCGACAGCCGCGGCAATTCGTCCGCCGTGTCGAGGTCTATGCCGTTGATGGTGTCCACAACGGCACCTTGCGTGGGGATGTTGAGCTTCAACGCCGGGTCGCCGAGCAGCGAATATTGCAGCTTGTTTTCCGTGCGGTCGGCCCCGGTCTCAACGAGTTGGTTCTTTGCCAGCCGCTGCGCCTCGCCAATGGTGATGTATCCGCCGTCAGTAGGGGTTAGCAACGCCTTAAGATATGCTTGGTTGATTGCGTTGTTACGGTCGACGTAGACTGTGCGTGTGGTGCCGAAGAAGGCCACGGCTCCGCCTTTGTCGTTGAGCACGGCGGTTTCACCGATGTTGTTTTCCTGCGAGTCGAACGGCATAATCTCGCACGAAGCGGTAATCCACAGGGGCAGGTTCTTGTTGGTGAAGTTGGCGAAGTCGTTGATTGTCAGCACCCTTTCGTGCGATATTTGGTCGGGTCGGCCGTGTCCGCAGTAGTTCATTATCAGCGCGCCCGACGCCTGGCGTTGCTTCACTATGTTGGCTACGTCGGGGTAAGTGTTGCCCGTAGATGAGCTTTCACGCTTGTAAGCGTCCCACATTATGCGCTCCACCTGGAACGAGGGGTTGATGCTTTCCGTCAGTCGGGCCATGTCGTCGGCGTCGTTCATGTGGCGGTTTTGGTTGCCGTCGTCGCCCATGAAGACGAAGAGGTTTTGCCAGCTGCCGGCGTTCTCGTTTTCGGCGTAGCTTATTGTCTTGTCAACCATTATCGCGGCCTCGTCCACTGTGCGCACGGGGAAGCGCCCCACGGCCATGTCGAGCTTGTCGGTCTCGCGCGGGTTGCCGCCTTCGCCGTCGTCGAGATAGCAGAAAAAGCCGTCGTCTACGTAGCAATAAACGTTGTTGAATGAGTTGTCGCTCTCGTGGCAGAGCAGGAAGTCGTCAGGGTTGAGGCCGCTGCATTCCGCCGTGTTCATGCGGTTGTCCCACACGCAGTCGCCGAATAGCAGCAGGTACGACGGCATATCAGCCTCCGTCTCGGCACGGTCGTAGAGCATCTTGAGGTACCGGCGGTAGGCGTTGGCGTCCGGCGTGCCGCTCGAAAACTCGTTATACAACTCGTCGGCGGGCACTATCGTCACCCTCATGCCGTCGTGTTGTTCGTGAAACTCCTTCAGTCTCTGGGCCTGCGGGGTGAGCCTTGCCGACGTGGGCACTATTATCACCATGTCTGTCTGTGGGTCGGCGTGGTGGTCTTGGTTGGTTATGTTGTAGACGTACTCAGGCGAGGGGAACGAGCGCCCGGCAAGCACGGGGCGGCTGCGGGGCGTCTCGTATGTGGCCGATATGTAGTCAAGGCGCACGGGGCCGCCCGAAGTCACGGCCACGGTGACGGTATCCGTGCCGTCGTTTGAGCTGAACGTCAGGCTGCATTCGGTGTCCCTTGCGTTGTCATATTCGCTGAAACCGGATATTGAGAAGCCTTGTGTATGGGTGCCGTTGATGCTTACCCGGCCCGATGTAGGTTGCCCGGCCGTCAGCACCACGGTTATCGTGCGGTTGCCCGTCTGTCCGCTTTCGGGCGTCACGGTGTATTCCCTTGTGGCGCCGGCGCTTATCGGGGCGTCCTCGAACAGGCGGTTGCCGCCTTGGAACCAGGCATAGTTGTCCACCTCGTAGAGCGTGTGGTAATAGTCGGCCGAGGGATAGAACGAATCAACGAAGGCCGTAGAGTCCACCGTCAGCGGCTCGCTGTCGCTCTCGGTGATGAAGTAATATCCGTAGTCGGAATAATGGTTGCGTGTGCGGTGCGTCTCCGTTGCGCTGCCCCACGACACGGGGCCTTGGGCGTGGAACAGCTTGTGGCCGTTTACCATGCACGTGGGCACTTCCTTGAGGTCGTCGTATTTTACGATGTCTTCTTCCGTTAGCACGGCGTTCTGCAACGCTCCGCCGTAGCCGTACACCTTCACGCGGCTCATATCAGAGAAGCCGGCGCGGCGTATCAGGGCGTCGGTTATCTCGTAGACGCCCGTCTCCGGCACACGTATCTTTGCCCAGGTGCCATTGGCCAGCACCGAGTGGGCGGCGTAGCGGTCGGCGGGCGAGGCTTCACTGGCAGCCCTCGTGGCCGCCTTGGCGCGCGCTTTGGGGCTTGCCTTCACGTCGAGCATGAAGCTGACGAGCTTCATCATCCGCCCGCCGCGCTCCACTATGGGCACGAAAGCCACTTCCAGGTGGCCGCGCCGGCGTTCCACCACGACTCTCGTGTCCACCGCGGGCATGGCTCCGGCGTGTTTGCCGCCGAGTTTGCGGTAGCGCGCAACGTCGGCTTCGCTCATCTCGATGAACTCAGGGTATTCGATGCTTACGGTGTAAACAGAGTCTGCCCACGCGCCGCCGAGGGGCGTCGTGTAGGTGAAATACGGCAACACGCTGTCAATCTTCACTTCGTCGGCCGTGAGGTTAAAGAACTTCTGGCTCTTTGCCCACGCGCCCACGGTGCACAGCGACAGCAGTGCAAACAAAACGGCAAACGGTAATTTCTTTGTCATTTGACTTTAAAATCCAGCACTTTACGGTCTTCTATCCATCCTTCCAGATGGTCGTCGATAGCCACGGGGCCTACTCCTGCGGGGGTGCCCGTATAGAGAAGGTCGCCCGTCTTGAGCGTAAACCAGCGGCTGACGTAGGCTATCAGTTCGTCAACCTTGAACAGCATATCTGCCGAGCATCCCTCTTGCACGGTCTGCCCGTTGCGGTCGAGGCGGAAGTGCAGGGCCTGTATGTCGCGCAGCTTGGCCATGTCTACCCATTGGCCTGTGACGGCCGCGCCGTCAAACCCCTTGCACAGCTCCCACGGCTTGCCCTCGCTGCGCAGTTTGCGTTGCAGTTCGCGGGCGGTGAAGTCGATGCCTACGGTCACGGCATCGTAATACCTGTGGGCGAACCTTTGCGGTATGCTCTTTCCCAGACGGCAGATGCGCACCACGAGTTCGGCCTCGTAGTCTATGCGTCCTAAATCGTCGGGCATGAAAAACGGTTTGCCGTCTTTCAGCAGAGACGAGTCTGCCTTGGTGAAAATCACGGGTTCCTCCGGTTTATATAACGCTCCGTCGAGCTCTTTATTGTGTAGGATGTAGTTCATCCCTACGGCAAAAATTTTCATTTCAGTTGTTATTACAAGATGTGATTGTATGCCGTCGCACCGTTGGTTGCAAACAGCAACGCCCGCGCGCGTCCGTCAGCGGCAAAGTTAACACTTTTCGGCGAAACGCACAAATGCCGCTTGCCGATAAAAGCAAAATTTAAGAATGCCGGTGAGCTTTGCGGATATTCATTTTGCAAAAGGGCACAAAACGCCGTGCAAAAGGGCACAAAACGCACGATAAAAGGTGCCCTTTTGCGATGTAAAAGGACACCTTTTGCGTAGGCATTGATTATCAAGGAGTTACGATTTCCAGAATTATCAATGTTTTAAATGAATGCCTGTAAATATTTTCATACCCCTATTAAAAGGTAAAACGGTAAAAATGTAAAACAGTAAACTACAAAAGCATTTGTCCATTCCCATCCCCTTGGGGAGGCAGGGAGGGGCTTCATTCATCCATTCCCCTCCCCTTTGGGGAGGCAGGGAGGGGCTTCATTCATCCATTCCCCTCCCCTTTGGGAGGCAGGGAGGGGCTTCATTCATCCATTCCCCTCCCCTTGGGGAGGCTGGGTGGGGCTTCATTCATCCATTCCCCTCCCCTTGGGGAGGTCGGATGGGGCTCGCATTCATCCATTCCCCTCCCCTTGGGGAGGTCGGATGGGGCTCGCATTCATCCTTTGAGGTCGGGTGGGGGCTGTTTTTAATACGCCTGCTCGTGCACTCCGGCCACGGCGCGCCCGCTTGGGTCGTTCTTCCCGGTGAACGATGCGTCCCAGGCCAGGGCTTCGGCCGTGCTGCACGCCACGCTCGGCACGCTCGGCACGCTCTCCGCCGCGCTGTGGCTGGGGAAGTGGGCGGCAAACATCGTGCGGTACATATATTCCTCCTTGCACTGCGGCGGGTTCACGGGGAAGCGTTCGGCGGCGCGGGCCATCTCGCCGTCGGTGACGCTCTCTTCGGCCACACGCTTCAGGGTGTCAATCCACGAGTAGCCAACGCCGTCGGAGAACTGCTCCTTTTGCCGCCAGGCCACGCTTTCGGGCAGCATCGGGGCGAACGCCCGTCGCAGCACTTCCTTCTCTATCTTCGCGCCGGGGCACATCTTGGCCGCCGGGTTCAGGCTCATGGCCACGTCGAGAAACTCTGTGTCGAGGAACGGCACTCGGCCCTCCACGCCCCAGGCGGCCAGGCTCTTGTTGGCTCGCAGACAGTCGTAGAGGTGCAGCTTCGACAGCTTGCGCACCGTCTCCTCGTGGAAGGCGCGCGCCGACGGAGCTTTGTGGAAGTACAGGTAGCCGCCGAACACCTCGTCGGCTCCTTCGCCCGAAAGCACCATCTTGACACCCATGCTCTTGATGAAGCGCGCCAGCAGGTACATCGGCGTCGATGCCCGCACTGTGGTTACGTCGTAAGTCTCGGTGTAATAGATTACGTCACTCAGGGCGTCGAGCCCTTCCTGAATGGTGTAGTTCACCTCGTGGTGCACCGTGCCGATGTGCTCAGCCACCACGCGCGCCTTCTCCAAATCGGGCGCGCCGCGCAGCCCCACGGCGAAGGAGTGAAGTCTCGGCCACCAGGCCTGTTCCTCGCCGCCGCTGTCAACGCGCCGCCCGGCGTATTTGGCGGCCACGGCACTGATTATCGACGAGTCCAACCCGCCGCTCAGTAGCACCCCGTAGGGCACGTCGCCCATCATCTGCCGTCGCACGGCGGCTTCGAGAGCGTCGTGCAACCGGCCCTCGTCGGCGTCGTTGTCTTTCACGTTGTCATAGCTGAACCAGTCGCGACGGTAATACCTCCGTGGCTCGCCGTCGCCCTTCACGAGCACGTGGCCGGGCGGGAAAGGGCGGTATTCGTCACACTGTCCCTCAAGGGCCTTCAGCTCGCTGGCCACGTAGAGCAGTCCGTCGCGGTCGCGCCCGTAATACAGTGGAATTACGCCTATCGGGTCGCGGGCTATCATGTAGCTGTCGTGTTCGGCGTCGTAGAGGGCGAAGGCGAATATCCCGCTGAGCTCGTTGAGCAGTTTTTCGCCCTTGTCACGGTAGAGGGCGAGTATCGCCTCGCAGTCACTTCCGGTCCGGAAGCGGTATCGGCCTTCCGTCCGCCGGCGTATGTCGCGGTGGTTGTAAATCTCTCCGTTGACGGCAAGCACTAACTGCCCGTCGGGACTGAACAGCGGTTGGCGTCCCGATTCAGGGTCGACTATGGCCAGACGTTCGTGTGCAAGTATGGCCGAACCGCCGCAGTAGATGCCGCTCCAGTCAGGTCCGCGGTGGCGTATCTTGCCGCTCATGCGCAACGCCTTCTGTCTCAGGGTCGCCGTCTGGCAGCCCACATTGAATATTGCAACTATTCCGCACATTGTTTTTCGTTTTCAGTTGAGAGTTGAGAAT
Source organism: uncultured Prevotella sp. (assembly GCA_944320285.1). GTDB lineage: Bacteria > Bacteroidota > Bacteroidia > Bacteroidales > Bacteroidaceae > Prevotella. The sequence continues at coordinate 5,795 of CALUGX010000028.1, read as the reverse complement.
TGTGAATTGATAATTATGATTACCTTTTCTTGTATTCTAATTGGTCGGATTTTGATAGATGAAAATCGAGAAGTGAGAATTACGCGATTAACAGGTGTAATCATAATTTTCACTTCTCAATTTTCACTTTTCAATTTAGTTGTACGCGCTCTCGCCGTGTTCGTAGATGTCGAGGCCTTCCTCTTCAACGCGCTTGTCAACGCGCAGGCCGACCGTTGCGTCAACCACCTTATATAGTATGTACGTCACCACGGCGCTGAACACTATCGTGACAACCGTAGCAACAAGCTGAACCCACAGCTGGTGCCAGTCGCCGTAGAGTGCGCCCTCGGCTCCTCCGTCGCCCGTGATGGCGCGGGTGGCGAACACGCCGGTGAGCACAGAGCCCACGATGCCGCCTATGCCGTGCACGCCAAAGGCGTCCAATGCGTCGTCGTATTTATACTTCGGTTTCACGACGGCTACCATCACGAAGCAGATAACGGTGGTTATCAGTCCGATGAAGAATGCTCCGAACAGGTCGGTCGAGCCGGCCGCAGGCGTTATGGCCACAAGTCCGGCCACGGCTCCGGTGCACGCGCCTACGGTAGAAGGCTTCTTGTTGACTATCCATTCTATCGTCATCCACGTCACGGCAGCCGTCGCCGTGGCCACATGGGTTACAAGCATGGCGTTGGCTGCGATGCCATCGGCCGCAAGTCCGCTGCCTGCGTTGAAGCCGAACCAGCCCAGCCAGAGGAACGACATACCGAGGAACACGTAAGGGATGTTGTGCGGCGTGATGGGATGGCCTGCCTTATAGTCGTCGCGCTTGCCAATCATCAGGGCCATGACTAGGGCCGACACGCCGGCGTTGATGTGCACGACAGTACCTCCGGCGAAGTCGAGCGCACCCATCTCCTGCAGGAAACCGCCACCCCACACCCAGTGGGCCATCGGGAAATAGGCAAGCACCACCCAAAGGATAATGAACACCATGTAGCCCTTGAACTTTATCCGCTCGGTGAACGCGCCAAGTATCAGAGCCGGCGTGATGAGCGCAAACATACACTGGAACATCACAAAGACGTATTCAGGAATGCCCGTGGCCGTCAGCGTGGCGGGTGTTATGCCGCAGAGAAACGCCTTGTCCATGCCTCCTATGGCAAAGGACATCGGGTTGCCCGACTCCTTGAAGCCGGTGCCGAACGCCCATGTGTAGCCCACGGCCACCCATAACAGGCTCACAACGCCCACGATAAGCATCGTCTGCATTATCACGCTGAGCACGTTCTTCTGCCTTACCAATCCGCCGTAGAACAGCGCGATGCCGGGGATAGACATCAACAGCACCAGCGTGGTGGCCACTATCATCCATGCGGTGTTGCCCGTGTCGAGCGTAACCTCGGCCGCTCCGGCGGCTTTCGCCACGCCCGGCGCCATCGACAACATCGCAACCGCCGCCGCAAAGGGCACCGGCTTCATTCCTCTCAAAATATGTCTCAAACTTTTCATAACATACTCCTCCATATCTTTTTGCTTTTTACCTTAATTATATTATCACCTTTTTAACTGTTTCTTTTCCTTTCTTTGCACTGCGTACGGCAGTCTTCCGCGCTCATTCCTCCTGCTCGGCGTTGTACAAGGCGATGTCTCCTCGCTCGCCGGTGCGTATCCTTACGGCGTCGTCAACAGGCATTATGAATATACGTCCGTCGCCTATATCGCCCGTTTGGGCGGCCTTTAAAATCGCCTGTACGGACTTCTCGACGTTCTTGTCGCGCACAACGAGCGACACGAGGGTGCGTTCTATCGAACTTGTGTCGTACACTATGCCTCTGTAGATCCTTCCTTGGCGCGCCTTTCCGTTGCCGCGCACGTCGTAATAGGAGAACCATTCGATGTCGGCTGCAAGCAAAGCGTTCTTCACATCGTCAAACCTTGACTTGCGGATGATGGCTTCAATCTTTTTCATAAGTGCTTCCTTTTTTATTGTTAAACATCTTGTTTACTTATCAATAGGTAATATTTTTCTGCAAAATTACGTCTTTTTGCAATACAAAACAACATCTTTGTGTCTTTATGTATCAAGAAATTGCATTTGAGTAACATTTTATCATGTAAACGATAATATTGTGTTACAGGTTGAAAGATAACTGCGTGATTTATTGACGTATAGTAAGAAAGACGGCAAATGTTGCATATTTTTGTTATAAAAAGATTGCTTCTGTTCTCGGATTGTTGTACTTTTGCATTCGGATAAAGACATAAAGCCATCCGAAACGAAAAAATCAATCATTATGACACAACGGACGATAAGGTTTACGAAGATGCAGGGGGCCGGCAACGACTACATCTATGTCAACACCTTAATATATAATATGTCTGACCCGAACGCTGCCGCCGTAGCATGGAGCGACCGTCACAAGGGTATTGGGAGCGACGGTTTGGTGCTGATAGGTGCCCCGGAGGACACCGGCAACGACTTCTCGATGCGCATATTCAACGCTGACGGCTCCGAAGCGATGATGTGCGGCAATGCGTCGAGGTGCGTAGGCAAGTACGTTTACGAGCGGGGCTTGACGCGAAAGACGGCCATACGGCTTGAGACACGTTCAGGAGTGAAGGTTCTGAAGCTGCAAGTGGAGGGCGGAAAGGTGGCAGGCGTGACGGTGGATATGCTTGAACCGAGGACTGAAGTGCCGACGCAATACGTGCCCGAAAGGTGCGACACGCCCGACGGCAGGCTGCTTGCCGAGGGACGGATGTTCGCCGGGCGGTTCGTCTCGATGGGCAATCCGCACTTCGTTACGTTCGTCAACGACGTCGAGAGCATCGACGTTGCACGCTACGGCAGAGTCTTAGAGTGCCATAAGGCCTTCCCCGAAAGGTGCAACATAGAGTTCGCCCAAGTGACGGGCGACGGCCGGATACGTGCCCGTGTGTGGGAACGCGGCAGCGGAATAACCCAGGCCTGTGGTACGGGAGCTTGCGCCACGGCCGTGGCAGCGGCGCTGACGGACCGTGCGGGGCGCACGGGCAGCATAGTGATGGACGGCGGCACGCTTGGCGTGGAATGGCGCGATGCCGACGGGCACGTCTACCTTTCGGGCCCGGCAGAGTTCGTCTTTGACGGGGAAATAGAGGAGACCAGACATTAAGATGCCGCAACCGCCAGATAAAACCGGGCAGAAATATCTTGCCTACTTTAACTCCTTAACGAGTGAAACGAGTGAAATTCCTTTGAGCGAAGCGAAAAAACTTCTTTAACTACTTTAACTCCTTATAAATATGGCACTGATAAACGAACATTACCTGAAGCTGACAAAGAACTACCTCTTTGCCGACATTGCCAAGAAAGTAAACGCTTTCAAGGCGACGCACCCCAAGGCCGACGTGATAAGCCTCGGCATTGGCGACGTGACGCAGCCGCTATGCCCGGCCGTGGTGGAGGCCATGCACAAGGCAGTTGACGACATGGCACACAAGGACACGTTTCATGGTTACGGTCCGGAGCAGGGCTACCTGTTCCTGCGCGAGGCCATAGCGAAAAACGATTTCCTGCCGCGCGGCATACACATAGATCCGAGCGAGATATTCATCAACGACGGGGCGAAGAGCGACACGGGCAACATAGGCGAGCTGGTGAGGTGGGACAATAACTTCGGAGTCACCGACCCAATCTACCCGGTGTACATAGACAGCAATGTGATGTGCGGCCGCGCCGGCACGCTCGTTGACGGGAAGTGGAGCAACGTGACGTATATGCCGTGCCTGGAGGAAAACAACTTTGAGCCGCAAATTCCCGACCACCGCGTCGACATAATATATCTGTGCTACCCGAACAACCCGACGGGCACCGTGATAAGTCGCGACGAACTGCGCAAATGGGTTAACTATGCGCTGCGTAATGACACGCTCATCTTCTACGATGCTGCCTACGAGGCATACATCCGTGACCCTGAGATACCGCATTCAATCTATGAAATAAAGGGCGCAAGGAAAGTTGCAATCGAGTTCCACAGCTATTCCAAGACGGCAGGGTTTACCGGCGTGCGCTGCGGATACACCGTAGTGCCGAAGGAACTGACGGCCGCCAGCATGGACGGCAACGAGCGTTACCCGCTCAACCCGATGTGGTACCGCCGCCAGTGCACCAAGTTCAACGGCACGAGCTACATCAGTCAGCGCGCCGCCGAAGCCATTTACACGCCGGAAGGCAAGGCACAGGTGAAGGAGACAATCGACTACTACATGGGCAACGCCACGCTGATGAGGGAGACGCTGACCAAGCTCGGCCTGAAGGTCTACGGCGGCGAGAACGCTCCCTACCTGTGGGTGAAGACCCCGAACGGTACGGGCAGCTGGAAGTTCTTTGAGCAGATGCTCTACGGCGCGCAAGTGGTGTGCACTCCGGGCGTGGGCTTCGGACCCAGCGGCGAGGGCTTCGTACGCCTCACTTCGTTCGGTGAAAGGGACAAATGCAAGGAAGCCTTGCAGCGCATCAGCGACTGGATACTGAAATAGCCGACCGCCAACGGATTTCGCACGGTAAGCGGCAACGGTACAGGATAACACGAACGGCGGGACGAGCCCGACCGCAATAATTAACGTTTTAATATAGTATGTTATGGAAAATTTGACGAGAAAGACAATGATTGGGGCCATGCTGTGTGCCATGGCCGTGCCGGCAGCGGCACAGGACAAAGTGGAAGCAACGGTGCAAGCCGACTTCGTGAGCAGTTACATCTGGCGAGGACAGGACTTGGGCGATGTCAGCTTGCAACCAACCCTCGGCGTATCTTACAAAGGGCTGTCGCTGACGGCTTGGGGCAACGTGGGACTTTCAGACCCCGATGACACCAAGGAGTTCGACATCACGCTGGCATACAGCACGGGAGGTTTCAACATCGGCGTGACCGATTACTGGTTCAACTCGCCCAACGACCGCTATTTCAGCTATGCGGCGCACGAGACTTCACACGTGTTCGAGGCCAACATAGGCTACGACTTCGGCCCGGTGGCCGTGCAGTGGTACACCAACTTCGCAGGCAACGACGGTCTCAACGACAGCGGCGACCGCGCCTACTCTTCGTATTTCGAGGTCAGTGCGCCCTTCAGCCTTGCCGGATGCCTGTGGCAGGCCACTGTCGGTGCCGTGCCTTATGCCACGAGTTTCTATGCCGACGCGGGCGGTTTCGCCGTCACCAATGTGTCGCTGCGTGCCTCGAAAGACATCAAGGTGACAAAAATTTTCAGTATACCGCTGTTTGCCGGGATAACCGCCAACCCAAGTACGGAGAAGGCTTACCTAGTGTGCGGATTTACGTTGAGACCGTAACAAAATGCACATTTATCTGCCTAAAAGTCGGTTTGAATGAAAAATCGGAGTATCTTTGCAGGCGATAAGCCGCATTCCGGACATCAACACACGGTGCATTCATAACCCGTTGATAACCAGTAGGTTTGCAATTTGCCGCAAATCGTGGTGCAAAAGGGCATCTTTCACCTTGCAAAAGGGCACCTTTCGCAAGGCAAAAAGGCACCTTTCGCAAGGCAAAAAGGCACCTTTCGCAAGGTGAAAGACGGCCTTTCACGACAGCGGCGGATATATGGTAAATAACAGGATAAGAACAATAAAACCCTCAGACGATGACAAACTTAAGATTTCAGGTTGTCGAGGAGGCTTTCAAGAAAAAGCCCCTTGAAGTGATTTCGCCGGTGGAACGCCCGTCGGAATATTTCGGCAAGAACGTTTTTAACCGCGCAAAGATGTACAAGTACCTGCCGCCCTCGGTCTACGAGACGCTGATTGA
>CALUGX010000027.1 GCA_944320285.1 uncultured Prevotella sp. | reverse complement strand
GCCTCGGCTTCTGCAGCGGGAGCTTCCTCGGCCTTCTCCTCACCTTCTGCAACGACCTTAACGGGTATCTCAACGAGCACTTCTTTGTGGAAGTGTACGGTGGCAACATAGTCGCCAACCTTCTTTGCATCGTGCATTGTGATGATCTTGCGGTCAATGTCATGGCCCAGCTTCTGCAACTCGGCTGCAACGGTGTTGGCCGTAACTGCACCGTAAGCAACGCCGTTCGCGCTGACCTTAACAGGAATGACAAGGGCTATATCCTTCAAAGCCTCGCCCTTCTTCTCGGCCTCGGCCTTGATAGCGGCCAGCTTGCGAGCCTGCTGCTTCAGAGTCTCGGCGAGCTGTTTCTTGGCAGATGCAGAGGCAATAACGCCCTTACCCGTAGGTATAAGGTAGTTGCGGCCATAGCCGTCTTTAACAGTTACTATATCGTTCTTGAATCCCAAGCCGATGATGTCTTCTTTCAGTATTATTTCCATCGTGTCTCCTCCTTAATTATTTCAACAAGTCCGTAACGTATGGAAGCAATGCTATCTGGCGTGCACGCTTGACAGCCTGGGCCACACGGCGTTGGTATTTCAGCGATGTTCCGGTAATGCGGCGGGGCAGTATCTTGCCCTGCTCGTTCAAGAACTTCTTAAGGAACTCTGGATCCTTGTAGTCGATGTACTTGATGCCGCTCTTCTTGAAACGGCAATACTTCTTCCTCTTTGTGTCAACTGAGGGCGGAGTCAAATATCTTATTTCTGATTCTTGTGCTGCCATTGTTTAAGCCTCCTCTTTTTTAGCTAATTTGTTTCTTCTCTTCTCGGCGTACTGTACGGCGTACTTGTCGAGCTTCACTGTCATGAAACGGATTACCTTCTCGTCGCGGCGGTATCCGATTTCAAGAGTCTTGATTACTTCAGGCTCAGCCTTGAATTCGAGCAGGCAGTAGAAACCTGTCGATTTCTTCTGGATAGCGTAAGCCATCTTCTTCAATCCCCAGGTCTCTTCGTTCAAGATTTCAGCACCATTGTCGGTAAGCAGCCCCTTGAACTTTGCGACCGTTTCCTTCATCTGTTCATCAGACAAAACGGGAGTCAAAATGAAAACGGTTTCGTATTGATTCATACTACTTAAATGATTAATTTGTTTATAATTTTGCAAAATGCGGTGCAAAGGTACGCTTTTCCCGTGACATAGCATTCATTTATAATGTGAAAGACACAAAGTTTTAACTTATTTTTGCCTTTATTGCCTTATAAAACGCTATAATTTAGAGCTTTATTGCTCGCAATATTGATTTTTCTCTGTATTTTTGCATCTGCACAAACATATAGACAATGAAGAAATACATACACCATTCCGGTTTTACATTGCTTTGCCTTGGCGTCTTAATGTTACTTCTCGGCTACACCTCAGGCTGGACCGACAATAACGCCTTCACCATCACAGCCGCCGCTTTGGTTGTGGTCGGAGCCGTGCTACACGTGTATTTCATAAAGAAAGAAAGCAAATATTAACACAAGACGTAACAACCAAAGTTACAATCCGTATCCTTTTAGGATGCAAAAGGGCACAAAACGCAAGGTAAAAGGGCACCTTTTGCAAGCCAAAAGGTATCCTTTAGCTAACACACTGAAAGTCATTTTGCAACGTGTTGAATATCAATCCATTACGTAATAGGCTGATATTCATTTTTCAATACGACATAATTACACACATAATTAAAATTAATATCATTATCAAACAGGCAAAAAGATAAACCCTGAGGCAGGCTTTCTTTTTGACAGAAGTCTTTTCCTCGTCAATTATCCCATTATCACCACTAAACGAAACGATAGCCTGTTTAAGATGGCTTAACATGAAAGCCAACTCAAAATCGACAAGTTCTATAACTTTACAATTTTTCCATCCCATACCGTCTGTTGTCAAAATGTAAAGTTGACGAAAAGCAAATGGGTAAAGCGCCTTGTGTATTTCATAATCAAAATTGCGTATTTCATAATCAAAATAGCAACATTCCACATCTTTCCAATAGTAATGCCGCCATACAAGTTTACGCCCTTTTCGCTCGGCATAATGTATTCCGTCGGCATCAACTACCAGCTTTTGCCTGCGCGTAATAAGCACAACTGATTTACACAAGGCAAGAACAAAGAAAACAACGACGCCGGCAACGCACCAAAAATAGTAGTCGGCAATATATGAAAGATATACGCACAACGCACATGAAACCCACAATATTATCGGGTAAGCAAGGCTTTCATTGATTACATATTTGTCCATTTCGTTACATTATAACATCAAATGTCACTTATTTTCAGTCGTCCCTGCACCGTACATACTTTCCATTAACTCACCACGCACCGAGTTTCCAACCTTTTTTACGCCTGTGTCCTTGCCTGCATCCTTGGATAACACTGACACAAAACCGTCGTCCCCCACCATTACGAGCCAGAACTTGCGCAATGGGACTTTGGCGTTTTCCTTGATTTCGAGATGCTTCATGTAAACATTGCGGCACAAATCTTGCTTTGCAAGTTTGTCATTTGATGAATTGACAAAGACAACACGCCCGTCAACAACCATATATGAAGACGGATACAAAGGCTTTTTACCATAGTATTCGCCGTATCTCATCAGCGTGGCCGGACCTAATGAATATATGTTTTCCGCATCAATACCCGGATTTTCACGTAAGACGACGCCGCTTTCAAGAGCCAAATATTTGTATTCGGGATACGTCGCAACATACTCTCTGACAACGGCATTCAGCGTTGGAACGACACTTGACGAATCAATCCGTACCATTATATTATTCAAATCATCGTCATCACCGCGATTGTTTGAAGCACATTGGCATAATAAAAGCGATAAAAAGACAAGTAAAATATATGACTTTATCATTGCACAAAGAATTTATTTGTAATTCGCTTCGGTTATATTCACTGGCATTCAAGCCCTTCAATTTGTCTGCTTACCCTACTTACATCTTTCATTAAATCATCACAATAAGGTTTTTCCATACCCATTTGTTCCAACATATGCAACAAGACACATCTTACAACGCACTTATTTCTTACAGCACCGGCTAATGCCGGAACATAAGAAGAATATTTGCTTTCTGCCAAACTGACAGGCACGGCCAAAGGATTCCACCTTGCTAATATACTGTTAATGCGCAAATCCAATCCATCCATACTGCAAATTTATTTATCCGCAAGGCATAAAAACAACAAATAAGTAACGGTTGTCATCTGCAAATATAGTTTTTTTTTGTTCATCCGCAAATCTGTTGGATAGAAATATTTTTTGGAATATAATCAAACAAAAATTGAATGTACCCATGTGCGGACATAATTTATTATGTCCGCACGTTTCATTTAAAACGTATTACGCTGTCATACAGGAAGTTAAACGCTCCTTCGTGACGTATGGACATAATAAATTATATCCATACTTTGCAAAGACTTCATGACATAAAAATGCCAATAATGCGACACGATAAGCGGGCAAACATTGAGGCGCATATTCCCCAAATGTTTGCCCGCTTAAATTGATTTTAAGTTATAAAAACGAAAGGCTAACTTTACTGACGGCTCGTCAATCCTGTTCGGGAGTGATGAGCTTATAGCCTTTACCGTGGATGTTGATGATTTCAATCTGGTCGTCGTCCTTCAAATGCTTACGCAGTTTGGTGATGTAAACGTCCATTGAGCGGGCGTTGAAATAGTTGTCGTCAATCCAGATTGTCTTCAGTGCGAAGTCACGCTGCAATATTTCGTTTGCATGAGAGCAAAGAAGCGCCAACAGTTCGTTTTCCTTCGTAGTGAGCTTCGTCTGCTTGTCGCCGATTGTGAGGAGCTGTTTCTGCGTGTCGAAGGTGAAGCGGCCGATGTGGTAAATGGTGTTCTCCTTGTTCTTCTTGCCACGCACGCGGCGCAGGATTGCCTCGATACGGAACACAAGTTCTTCCATCGAGAACGGCTTTGTGATATAATCGTCGGCACCGATCTTAAAGCCTTCAAGGATATCTTCTTTCAAAGTCTTGGCCGTGAGGAAGATTATCGGTATCTCGGCGTTAGCCTGGCGTATCTCCTGGGCAAGCGCAAAACCGTCTTTCTTAGGCATCATCACGTCAAGAACGCAGATGTCGAACTTACTTTTCAGAAAGGCCTTATAACCTGCTTCGCCGTCGGGACAAAGCTCTGCACTGTAACCTTTGGCTTGCAAATATTCGCGAAGCAACATTCCGAGGTTCTCGTCGTCTTCGCACAATAGGATTTTCAATTTCTCGTCCATAGTCTTTCTATTTTTTAATTATTGGTAATGATATTATGAATTTCGTTCCTTTTCCACGCTCGCTCTCAACGTGTATCTCGCCTTTATGCAGGTCTACCATCTTCTTCACGTAAGCAAGGCCGAGGCCGAAGCCCTTGACATCGTGCACGTTTCCGGTGTGCACACGGTAGAACTTCTCAAAGATTTTCTTCAAATTCTCCTTCTTTATGCCCACGCCGTTGTCCTTGACTGACAGATATAGCTTATCCTTGTCGTTCCATGTGGCGATGTCAAGCTCGACGGGACGCTCCGGGTCGCGGTATTTCACGGCGTTATCAAGCAGGTTGAAGATGACGTTTGTAAAGTGCATTTCATCAACATATATTGTCGGTTCCGTAGCCTCTAACCTTGTCGTTATATGCCCGCCGGTATGTTCTACACGCAATGTAAACGTGTTGGCAACACTCTCCACCATGTCGTTAAGATTTAGTTCACGTTTCTTAAAGATAGCTTTCTTACGGTCGAACATCGACATTTGTAACACTTTCTCAACAAGGAAGCGCAAGCGTTTAGACTCGTCGTTGATTACTCCGCCTAAGTGTTTCATCATCACGGGGCTCTTAGTCACAGCCTCGTCGTTGAGCATTTGCGCCGCAAGAGATATGCTGCTGATAGGCGTTTTCAGCTCATGCGTCATATTATTGATAAAGTCGTTCTTTATTTCCGTGTAGCGTTTCTGCCTGAATATCACTACTATCGTAAAAATAAAGGTGACGAGCAAGACTATCGTGAACGCCACAGAAGGTATCATAAACTTCACTCCGCTGAAGATATAGCTGCTCATATCAGGAAAATGTATGCGTACTACGCCCATCTTGTTGGAAGGATCGTTCCTGTAAAGTATCTGTGAGTAAGTATAATCTTCACCTTCGCCAGTGTAGTCAGGACAACGGTAAACCTCGCGTCCGTCCTGCGTTGACACTGTGAAATGATACGGAATGTCAATGCCGTTGTTCATTAACTCGGTCTTGATGTCCTGGTCGAGCATCTTGAAGTTAATGCGTTCGCGCAACGGTTTGTCCGAAGCGGTGTACAAAATGCTGTAAACGACCTCATCGAGAAGGGCTTTCTGGTATATATACCGGTTTTTCACCATCTCGCGCATAGACTTGGTAGCCTCAGAAATCGAATTCTTATCGCTGCGCAAAATCATCGCTTTCGGCATTGACGAAGGCTTCATGCTTATCGTCTTCAGCTCGAACGTAGAGTAAGTGGCTCCGTTGTGACCGACTATCGGTAACTGGTGAGAGTGCTGCACAAGCGCATCGCCACCGCCAGTCACGTCTTTCAAAGAATCATTCTTTAACGACTTACGCTCCGTGGCATATATATCCTTTTCAAGATACCTAAGCGTCTCGTTAAGTTCAAGGTTACGCGAAGCCTGATAAAGAGCTTTATTAACAGACTCGTCAAACTGCTCTTTCTTCATGTGCACCATCGCCTCGATGTATTTCAGCTGCATGAAAAGCAGTACAAGGAACGACAGTCCCATCACTATTGCTACCAGCCAAATAGTCGTTTTCTTCATAACGGCAAATATATTGCAAAAAGAAAAGCAAGCATATTGTTTTGTTAATTAAATCGGTTGAATTTATCTATATTAACCTAAAATAATCATTTTAATTAATAATAATCAACCATAGAACATTGACAGATATAGGCTTAATGCAAACAAAAAGTTTACTGACGCAACAAGCTATATACATTAATTACATATAAAGAAAAAGGCAAGGACACGCAACATACGTATCCTTGCCAAAAATAATTACGCCTCACGCGACCTTTGGTTTTCAGTCTGACGGCATGAAGCAATTTGTTGAAAGCCTGTTATTCGTCTTTTTCAGCCATTTCAGCTTCGTGCTCCTTAATGAGTTCTTGCTGTATCTCGTTCGGAACAAGCTCATAACTTGCAAACTTTGTTGTGAACGAAGCGCGGCCTCCGGTCAGGGAACTCAACGAAATAGAGTAATTTGCAAGCTCTTTCTGCGGTATCTTAGCCTGCAACTTCTGGTATCCGGCCTCGCTGTCCATACCCATTATGAGGGCGCGACGTCCTTGGAGGTCACTCATTACGTCGCCCATAAAGTCAGCAGGAACGTAAACCTCTAGGTCGTAGATAGGCTCAAGGATCTTCGGGCCGGCATTTTTGAAAGCATCAGAGAACGCATGACGTGCGGCCAACATAAACGAAAGTTCGTTACTGTCAACCGGATGCATCTTACCGTCGTACACTACTACACGCACATCACGGGCGTAACTGCCTGTCAACGGGCCTTGCTCCATACGCTCCATGACACCCTTCAAGATGGCCGGCATGAAGCGGGTGTCTATAGCTCCGCCGACAACAGAGTTGATGAACACGAGTTTTCCGCCCCATTCGAGATCTATAACTTCTTTGCTCTTGATGTTCATCTTATACTCTTGGCCGTTGAACTTGTAAGTCACAGGATCCGGCATTCCTTCTGCGTAAGGCTCTACGATAAGATGAACTTCTCCAAATTGGCCAGCTCCACCCGACTGTTTCTTATGGCGGTAGTCAGCACGTGCCGCCTTAGTGATAGTCTCACGGTAAGGTATCTTAGCGTCAACAAACTTCACGGCTATCTTCTCATTGTTCTCCAAACGCCACTTCAACGTGCGCAAATGGAACTCGCCTTGGCCGTGAATGATGGTCTGCTTCAGCTCCTTGCTTTGCTCTACGACCCAAGTCGGGTCTTCCTGGCGCATTTTTGTGAGAGCTGCCATGAGCTTCTCGGTATCTGCCTCGTTCACAGCCTTAATAGCACGAGAATACTTAGAGTTTGGATATTTGATGAAATCAAACCTGTTGTCACAGTCCTTTCCGTTAAGAGTATTGCCCGTCTTCACGTCTTTCAGCTTGACGGTACAACCTATGTCTCCCGCATTTAGGCAGTCAACAGGCTGGCGGTTGGCTCCTGCACAAACATAAATGTTGGCGATACGCTCTTTAGAGCCGCGGTCGGCGTTACTCAAGTCGTCGCCCGGCTTTACACTGCCACTCATCACCTTGAAATAAGAAACCTCGCCGATATGAGGCTCTACGCCTGTCTTGAAGAAATAAAGCGACTCCGGGCCTGCCTCCTCTGCCGGCACTTCCTCGCCGCGTGTATTGTGTACTTTAGGCATTTCGCTCACGAACGGAACGACATTGCCCAAGAACTCCATCAACCTGCGCACCCCCATGCTTCTGCCGGCGCAAACGCAGAACACAGGGAATATCGACCTTGTGACAAGACCTTTGCGTATGCCTTCACGCATTTCGTCCTCTGTCAGGGTCTCCTCCTCAAAGAATTTCTCCATCAATGTCTCGTCATTCTCAGCTGCAGCCTCCACAAGAGCCTTGTGCAGCTCCATCGCCTTATCCATCTCCTCGGCGGGGATGTCTTCGATGATTGGCGCTCCGCCCTCCGGCTTCCATGAATATTTCTTCATCAGGAGAACGTCAATCAGGGCATTGAAGCCCGGCCCTGTCTCAATCGGGTATTGTATCTGTACGCATTTAGAACCGTAAATGTCCTTCATGCTGTTTATTATCAAGTCAAAATCGCACTTCTCGCTGTCAAGCTGGTTTACGAGAAAGATAACCGGCTTTTTCAGTTTTTCGGTATAACGGAAATTATTTTGCGTGCCGACTTCCGGTCCGTACTGGCCGTTGATCAATATCAAAGCCTGGTCGGTCACGTTGAGTGCCGTAATGGCTCCCCCCACAAAGTCGTCGGCTCCGGGGCAGTCAATGATATTAAGTTTCTTATTGTTCCACTCTACGTTAAAAACGGTTGAGAATACCGAGTAGCCGTATTCCTGCTCAACCGGGAAATAGTCGCTCACCGTGTTCTTGGCTTCTACGCTTCCACGGCGTTTGATAACACCACTTTCATACAACATAGCTTCGGCAAGAGTAGTCTTGCCTGAACCCGCACTGCCAAGCAACGCGATGTTTTTGATTTCGTTAGTTTGGTAAACTCTCATGATATTAATAGATTTAAGTTTGTTACAAATATTGGCCTCTAAGTTACGCATTTTTACGCTAACACACAAAACAAAACAACAAAAAGCGCATAAAAATTAAAACATATTAGTAATTTTGCACGCAATTTCAATGAGTATCAAGAGCAAAAGAATAAATAATTAATTAACCAGCAAGACATTTGTAAGTTATTAATCGCCAAGTTCTATAATTCTCAGTCGTAACTCCTAACCCTTAACTTAAACACCATGCCCGGCATTTACGTACACATCCCTTTCTGCCGCAGCCGCTGCATTTATTGCGGTTTTTATTCCACCACGCTCCTGAATCTGCGCCGCCGTTACGTTGAAGCGTTATGCAATGAGATGCTGCTAAGGAAGGATTATGTCGGCGGAACGTTCAATACGGTATACATCGGCGGCGGAACACCGTCACTCTTGGCCGCCGATGAACTCGCCACGCTGTTCCATTATATATATAAGGTGTACAACATCAGCCCTGAAGCAGAAGTCACTATGGAATGCAACCCTGACGACGTGACGCCCGACTTTGCCGAAGTACTCACCCGTCTGCCCGTCAACCGCGTCAGTATGGGAGCTCAGACGTTCAGCGACGCACGCCTCGGCTTCCTGCACAGGAGACACTCCGCATACGATGTTAGACGTACCGTAAACCTACTAAGACGCGCCGGCATTGGCAACATAAGCATAGATCTGATGTTCGGCTTCCCCGGAGAGACACTTGAAGAATGGACAGCCGACATACGCGAGGCTGTAACCCTGGACGTGGAGCACATCTCGGCTTACAGCCTTATGTACGAAGAGGGCACGCCGCTGGCCGCAATGTTGGAAGACGGGCGTATTGAAGAAACAGACGATGAACTAAGCCGTGCGATGTATGACACTCTCGTGACGCGCCTTACCGGGGCCGGTTACGAACACTACGAAATAAGCAACTTTGCAAAAAAAGGATTCCGCTCACGCCACAACAGCAGTTATTGGCGGCAAGAGCCGTACACAGGCATCGGTGCGGCCGCCCATTCGTTCGATCTGAAATCGCGCCAGTGGAACGTGGCCGACATTCACAAATACATTAATTCAACAATAAACGGCATGGTTCCATTTGAGCGAGAAACGCTCAACAAGGAAACAATGTTCAACGACATAGTTACCACCGCCCTGCGCACCAGCGAAGGCATCGACCTCGGATATGTAGAAAAGACTCTCGGCTCTACGTATAAAAAGACATTGCTGGACAATGCAGCACGCCACATAAAAGAAGGTCTTTTAACGTCAGACGGCCGACATCTCAAGCTGACACATGACGGGATTTTCATCAGTGACATGGTGATGAGCGATTTGATGATAGTTTAACACCAACCTGTTACTTAGAATATATAAGACACGACATTGATTTAACTGTTTCTAAAAGGTATCCTTTTGCCATGCAATATGTGGCAAAACGGATGGTAAAATGGCATCTTTCGTTATGTGAAAGATGCCATTTTGAAAACGAGTAGCTTCGCAAGCCACACTGAAGCATGGTGCACGCCAGCAAGACCTATTTGCTTTTTAACCTCATTTTTGCAGTAAGCCACGCTTTTTTCATATAACTATTTGTAAGAAAAAGAAAAATACGTACCTTTGCGGGTTGAACAACATAGCAGGGAACATACCTGCTGCGGCACGCACGTAAGCGATTAGGGAGCAATCCTTGCTGTACCAAAAGCAATAAAGCTGCGTGCCACCATAATTATGAAAAATGATTTCAGTAGAAAAACTTAAAGTGGAATTTGGCGTAAAGCCGCTCTTCAGCAACGCGAGTTTCGTTATCAACGACCGCGACCGCATAGCCCTCGTAGGCAAGAACGGTGCTGGAAAATCCACCATGTTGAAGATATTGTGCGGTTTGCAAAAACCCACCGATGGCATCGTGGCCGTGCCTTCTGGCACCACGATAGGCTACCTGCCACAGGTAATGGTGCTGCAAGACGACACTACTGTGCGCGAAGAAGCGCGGAAAGCGTTTGCCGGAAACACAGAGTTAAAGGCACGCATCGAGGACATGAACGCCGAACTGTCAGAACGTACAGACTATGAAAGCCCTGAATATATGGCCCTTGTGGAAAAGTTCACGCGCGAACATGAACGTTACATGATGATGGGAGCCGAAGGATACGAGGCCAATATCGAGCGCACACTCATGGGATTAGGGTTCACCCGCGACGATCTTGACCGCCCGACAAGCGAGTTCAGCGGCGGATGGCGTATGCGTATAGAACTGGCTAAAATCCTGCTTGAACGCCCCGACGTACTCCTGCTCGACGAGCCGACCAACCATCTCGACATCGAGAGCATACAGTGGCTTGAGCAGTTCCTCGCCCAAAGCGCAAAGGCCGTCGTCCTCGTAAGTCACGACCGAGCTTTCATCAACAACGTAACCAACCGCACGTTGGAGATAAGTTGCGGGAAAGTCATTGATTACAAGGTAAAATACGACGAATACGTAAAGCTGCGCGCAGAACGCAGAGAGCAACAGCTCCGCGCCTACGAGAACCAACAGAAGGAAATTGCAGACATAAAGGACTTTATAGAGAAATTTCGCTACAAACCGACAAAGGCCGTACAGGTGCAGAGCAGGATAAAGCAGCTGGAGAAAATCGTACCGATAGAAATCGACGAAGTTGACAACTCGGCCATGCACCTGAAGTTTCCGCCATGCCTGCGCAGCGGCGACTATCCCGTGATATGCGACGGCGTGCGTAAGGATTACGGCCGGCACACCGTGTTTTCAGACGTTACGCTCACGATAAAGCGCGGCGAGAAGGTGGCCTTCGTAGGCAAAAACGGCGAAGGAAAATCAACACTCGTGAAGTGCATCATGGGCGAAATACCATTCACGGGCACGCTGAAGACAGGCCACAACGTCCAGATAGGCTACTTCGCCCAAAACCAGGCGCAGCTGCTCGACGAACGCCTCACGGTGTTCCAGACTATCGACAACGTAGCCAAAGGTGACATCCGCCTACGCATTAACAACATACTCGGAGCGTTCATGTTTGGCGGCGAGGCTTCGGAAAAGAAGGTCGGAGTACTCAGCGGCGGTGAACGCAGCCGCCTGGCGATGATCAAGCTGCTGCTCGAACCCGTCAACCTGCTAATCCTCGACGAGCCTACCAACCATTTGGATATGCCCTCTAAAGACGTATTGAAGGAAGCAATCAAGGCCTTTGACGGCACGGCCATCATAGTAAGTCACGACCGTGAGTTCCTTGACGGGCTTGTTACAAAGGTCTACGAGTTCGGAGAAGGCCGCGTGAAAGAGCATCTTGGCGGCATTTACGACTTCATAATAAGCAAACAACAAGAGCGTCAAGGCTATGACACAGCCTCCGCAGGAGCTTCGATAGACGCCCTGTTAATCCGGCAACAACCCAAAGGCGGCAAGCCCGACACCGCAGCGCAGGCCGAAGAAATGTCGGACAGCAGACAGTCGTACATCGAGCGCAAGGAGCAACAGCGCAAAATACGCAAGGCGGAGAAAGCCGTAGAAGAAGCGGAGGCCAAAATCGAAGCCTTGGAAAAGCGTCTGAAAGAGCTTGACGCCAAACTGCTGAAGCCGGAAAACGCGAGCGACATGGCGTTAGTGAACGAATACACCGACACCAAGAACGCATTGGACGACGAGGTGGAACGTTGGGAACAACTATCAGAAGAGCTTGAGCAGCTGCAAAGCTGACAACGATACGCCATTCCAAAAGGAAGACATTAACCATTAAAAAATGTATATATGAAAATTAAACACATCATTCCCGTTGTGCTGTTTGCGTCAGCCACACTGTCAGCCGGCGCACAGACACAATTAAAATCGGGCATCGACCTCACCAACTTAGACAACAGCGTGAGGCCAGTAGACAACTTCTACCAGTACGCTTGCGGCGGATGGATGAAAAACAACCCGCTGCCGGCGGCCTATTCACGCTTCGGCAGCTTCGACCAACTTGGCCAGAACAACAACGAACGGGTGAACTCCATCCTCACCGACCTACTGAAAAACACCTACGCCGCAGGTTCGACAGAGCAAAAACTCAGCGACTTCTACAAACTTGCGATGGACTCCGTGCGCCGCAACAAGGAAGGCGTGCAGCCCGTTATGCCGCTCATCAACGAGATTGAGGGCGCAAAGACCGTGGCCGACCTGCGCGCTTTACAGCTGAAATACGCCATTTTCGGTTACGGAGTACCTATGGGCATAGGCTTTGGAGCTGACGAGAAGAACGCCAAGATGAACATCCTGAACATCTACCAGGGCGGCCTCGTACTCGGACAAAAGGAGTATTACTTAGACAACGACTCTGCAACTACGGCCATACGCGAGGCCTACAAAAAGCACATCGTGCGTATGTTCAAGCTCTTCGGCTTCTCAGAGGCCGACGCTCAGAAGAAGATGGAGGGCATACTGAAAACAGAAACAGCACTTGCAAAGGTATCAAGGTCAAGGACAGAGTTACGCGATGTTGAGGCTAACTATAACAAGACGACCCTCGAACAGTTTGAGAAAAACTATCCTAACGTGAACCTTACGAAGATACTCACGGCCCAGAACATCAACACTGATTATTGCAAGGAACTAGTTGTAGGGCAACCGGATTTCGTGAAAGGTGCCGACGCAGTGCTGGCAGGCATCACCGCAGACGAGCTGCGCGCCTATATGGAGTGGGACGCTATTCTTTCGGCAGCAAGCTATTTGAGCGATGATGTGGTTGAGGCTAACTTCGACTTCTTCGGCCGCACACTGTCAGGTCGCAAGGAGAACCATCCGCGCTGGAAGAGAGCTACAAGCCAAGTGGAAGCACAGATGGGTGAAGCACTCGGCAAGATGTACGTGGAGCGTTACTTCCCGGCCTCGTCGAAGGAACGCATGGAAAAACTTGTGAAAAACCTGCAATTGTCTCTGGCCGAGCGCATCAAGGCTCAAGACTGGATGAGCGACGCAACTAAGAAGGCCGCGCTCGACAAGCTCAACACATTCTACGTGAAAATTGGCTACCCGAACAAGTGGAAGGATATGTCAGGACTGACAATCGACCCGAAACTGTCTTACTATGAGAATGTGCAGAACTGCCGTAAGTTCTGGGCACAGTGGGACATCGAAAACCGCGCCGGCAAGCCTGTTGACCGCGACGAGTGGTTCATGACGCCGCAAACCGTCAACGCTTACTACAACCCGACTACCAACGAGATATGCTTCCCGGCCGGAATACTGCAACGCCCGTTCTTCGACCCGGAGGCTGACGACGCCTTTAACTATGGAGCCATCGGCGTTGTAATAGGCCACGAAATGACTCATGGCTTCGACGACCAGGGACGCCACTACGACAAGGACGGAAACATGACTGACTGGTGGACGGCTTCCGACGCCGAGAACTTCAACAAGAAGGCCGAAGTGTTCATCAATTACTTCTCTGCAATAGAAGTGCTACCGGGCCTCAACGCCAACGGACAGCTGACTCTCGGCGAGAACTTAGCCGACCACGGAGGCCTTGAGGTGGCATTCAATGCGTTCAAGAACGCAACGAAAGACGCCCCGTTAGGCACTGTCGACGGTTTCACACCCGAACAGCGTTTCTTCCTGGCATACGCAGGACTTTGGGCAGCCAATATCACAGACGAGGAAATACGCAACCTCACGAAGATGGATCCCCACTCTCTCGGTGTCAACCGTGTGAACGCCGCGCTGCAACACATCAATGCCTGGTATGAGGCATTCAACGTAAAGCAGGGCGACAAGATGTTCATTCCTGAGACTGAACGCCTGAAACTGTGGTAAAATAAATTGCCGACAACGGCTAAACAACGGGCTTTGCGGAACCGACTCTGCAAAGCCCGTTTTCTTTTTCACACACATTTCACTTTGTTTCCAAATCTGCCTTTTTGCTTACATCTTGATTTTCGTTGACACTCTACAGTGCCCTCATTGTGAAATTTCAACCCAAAGGCACGGAAATAAGCGAAATATAAGTGTGCAAATGTAAACGTCAATAACTCAATATTTTACAATGCAAAACCGTGATAATGTGCAGCAGCAACGGCCTCTCAATTCCTTGTTTATGCCCTTTAAGAGGCTTGTTTATGCCCTTTAAGTGACTTGTTTGTGCCCTTTAAGTGACTTGTTTGTGCCCTTTAAGTGACTTGTTTGTGCCCTTTAAGTGGCTTAATGACGGCCTTTAAGGTGGTAGTTTATACTAAACTATGACAAAAAAGACCGTAACTGGGTGTCACGGCTGTCTATTTTGCGACTTTTGCCGGTGTTTTTCAATTTGACATTTTGAAAGGTTTTTCGCCACATGATGTAACTTTTCAATTATTTTTATGTAACTTTGCGCCGATACAAAAAGAAAGGAACTGCTAAGAAATGCCATTAAGAATACCAGACAAACTGCCTGCGATAGACGCGCTGAAACGTGAAAACATATTCGTGATGGACACGTCGAGGGCACACGCCCAGGACATCAGGCCGCTCAGCATAGTGATACTAAACCTGATGCCGCTGAAAGTCACCACCGAAACCGACCTGATAAGGCTGTTATCGAACACGCCGCTGCAAATGGATGTGACGTTCATGAAGCTGAAAAGCCACACGCCGAAAAACACCCCGATAGAACACATGATGATGTTCTACAAGGACTTCGACGAACTGCGCGACCGCAAGTTTGACGGAATGATAATAACCGGCGCACCCGTGGAGCATCTCGACTACGAGGATGTTAACTACTGGGACGAGGTTACGGGCATATTCACCTGGGCGAGAAACCACGTCACAAGCACCCTGTACATTTGCTGGGCGGCACAAGCCGGACTGTATTACCACTACGGAATACCCAAGCATCACCTGCCGCGAAAAATGTTCGGAGTGTTCAAACAATACATCAACGCCCCGCTGCTACCCATATTCCGCGGTTTTGACGACTATTTCTATATGCCACACAGCCGACACACCGAAGTCAGGCGCGAAGACATCGAAACAAACAAAGCCCTTGACATAATAGCCGAGTCGCCAGAAAGCGGCGTAAGCATGGTGATGGCGCGCAAAGGGCGGGAGTTCTTCATAACAGGGCATTTGGAATATGCGCCAGACACACTCGACAAGGAATATAAGCGCGACATAGGTAAACGCGATGACGTGGATCTGCCTCAGAACTATTACAAAGACAACGACCCGGCCAACAAGCCGGTGGTAAGATGGAGAGCCCACGCCAACCTGCTGTTCAACAACTGGATTAACTATTACGTTTATCAGGAAACGCCTTACGACATAAACAAGATCGGCTGAACGCAAACAGCCGGCAGCCAAGTGACAAGCAGGCAAAAGACGAACATACGGACTCTCCGTGACTATAAGATAATCCAGATACACCACCGGCCAATCATTAATTATGAATTGCGAATTATGAATTACTTAGAGCTTCTCGCTCCGGCAAAAAACTTGGAGTGCGGTATGGCCGCTATCGACCACGGGGCCGACGCCGTTTACATCGGGGCCGAACGCTTCGGCGCAAGAGCCGAAGCGGGAAACCACGTTGACGACATCAAGACACTGTGCGACTACGCCCATATTTTCCGCGCCAAGGTGTACGTTACAGTGAACACCATTATCTACGATGACGAGCTCCAAGCTACAGAAAAGCTGATATGGCAACTGTACAGGGCGGGCGTTGACGCCATACTCGTACAGGATATGGGCATACTGAAAATGCAACTGCCGCCCATAACATTGCACGCAAGCACGCAGACCGACAACCGCACGGCGGAAAAAGTGGCGTGGCTCGCGGCGCACGGGTTCAAGCGAGTGGTGTTAGCAAGGGAACTTTCGCTCGAAGAAATAAGCGAAATCCACCGCAAAGTACCGGCCGTTGAGCTTGAAGCCTTTGTACACGGCGCACTCTGCGTCAGCTATTCAGGGCAATGCTACGCATCACAATACTGCTTCAAGCGCAGTGCCAACCGCGGAGAATGCGCCCAATTCTGCCGGTTAAAGTTCAACCTCGAAGACGCCGACGGACGTACAGCCATCAGCGACAAACACTTGCTTTCGCTTAAAGATATGTGCCGAATAAGCAACATCGGCCAGATGGCGGAGGCCGGCGTGATGTCGTTCAAGATAGAAGGACGTCTGAAAGACATAGCCTACGTTAAAAACGTGACGGCAGCATACAGCCTGAAGTTGGACGAAATAGTAAAGCATAACCCAGGGAAATATCGCCGCACATCGCTCGGAAGATGCCAATACACCTTCACACCAAATTTGGAAAAGACGTTCAACCGAGGTTTCACTGACTATTTCCTGACAGGAAGGCACGCAGACATAACATCGTTTGACACCCCGAAAGCGATGGGTGAATACGTCGGAAAAGTCAAGGAAATAAAAGGCGCAGCGTTCACCGTGGCCGGCACGACAGCCTTCGCCAACGGTGACGGACTGTGTTTCATCAATGAAAAGCGCGAGCTTGAAGGTTTCCGCGTGAACCGTGCCGAGGGCAATAAGATATATCCGTTGAAAATGCCAAAGGCCCTGCACCGTGGCACCGGCCTTTACCGCAATAATGACAAGGCGTTTGAAGACCTGCTGTCAAAGAAAAGCGCGACAAGGAAAATAAGCATATCGATTGCTTTGTGCGAGACAGCCGAGGGCTTCGAGCTTACGGCACGACCTGCCGGAGACAACGAACTGCACGGCATAGCAGGACTTGAGTGGCCGTCAGTGACGGTGAAGGCCGACAAGACTGAAGCCGTGAAACCGCAACGGGAGAACATAATCAGGCAACTGCTGAAACTCGGTAACACGCCGTTTGAATGCGTAAATCTCGATTTTTCACCCGAAGATTTCAATTATTTCATCCCTTCAAGCACACTGGCAGATATGCGCCGCAATGTCGTCGAGATGCTGAAAAAGACCCTGTCGGACATTCCAAAAGACGGCGGCATACGGCAAAACAATACACAGGGAATGGCAGAAAAAACCGTCAACGGCAATCTACCGACGGGTTCTTATCTGCTGAACGTGTCAAACAAACTGGCTCGCAGCTTTTATAAAGACGACGGACTGGCTGACGTCGGCGACGCCTTTGAAATAAAACAGCCGGCCAACGCATTGGTGATGCAATGCCGTCACTGCTTGCGTTACTCTCTCGGCCACTGCCCGAAACACGGCGGAAGCACTGTAAAACTACATGAGCCACTATATTTAAGACTGTCCGATGGACGGCGGTTCAGACTGCATTTCGACTGCAACAACTGTAAAATGGACGTCTATGCAGATAACTGACAAACATATCCAACGCCTGCTACGCGCCGTGTTATGCCTGACAGCGGTGTCGCTCTTAGCCGTAGGCTGCCATTACGACAAGGCTGCAATACCTGAAACGGCAGAGGAATACAGCCAAAAACAACTCGACTCGATGAGGTTTGCCGACGAACACTATTATTCGGTGAACTATAACTTCATCGTAAAAGCCGACTCAATCAACCTTATCAGACAGCAACCGGAGGAAGTAATGGGGCGGATGATGACAGACACCGTTACCGTTTATCGTCACGACCACATCGCCGTAGCCGAAATCAGGATAATACCCACAGACTCTATCGACTCTGTTTGGGTACAAGTGGCACGCGACCAAGAGACCTTCGGCTGGCAACACGAGACAAGCCTGTTGCTGTCCGTCGTACCTGACGACCCTATTTCACAATTCATTTCAACATTCTCAGACACCCATCTGCTGATATTCCTCATCGTGATAAGCCTCATCTCGGTGGCTTACCTGATGCGAACGATATTCAAGCGCAACGCCAAGATTGTGCACTTCAACGATATCAATTCGTTCTACCCCACCCTCTTGGCCATCATCGTGGCATCGAGCGCGACGCTTTACGCCAGCATCCGGACTTTCTCACCTGACGCATGGCAACATTTCTATTACCACCCTACGCTCAACCCGTTCAACACCCAGCCAGTCATCGGAATGTTCCTTGTGTCGGTATGGGCTATTTTCATTGTCGGACTTGCCGTCATCGATGTAGTGCGCAACATTCTTCCAACGGGCGAAGCGCTGCTCTATCTCTGTGGTCTCGCCGGTGTTTGTGCCGTAAATTACATCATCTTCAGCATCTCTACACTGTATTTCATCGGTTATCCGATGTTCGCCGCCTACCTGTATTTCGCCCTGCGGATGTACTTCACACGGTTTCGATGCGCATATATCTGCGGCAACTGCGGGGCGCGCATGAGCCAAAAAGGGCGCTGTCCTGAATGTGGAGCGATGAATGAATAAATCTAAGATGAGAAAGTAAGAGTGTGGAAAGATGGGGATATATTAATCATGAACTGTTAATCTGCGTCACATATTCTCATTTTCTCACCTCCAGACCTTCAAAAATCCACATAAATGATGATTGTGCAACATACGCTTTATTGCTACCTTTGCAACCGGAACAGACAAAGGTAACATCAAACAATGACATATAAAACGCTCTTTCTCTTTACAGGACTGCTGCTGACAGCTACTGTAACCGCACCGGCCAATCCCCCGTTTGGCAAAACAGAAGCCCACACCGACAAAGCCGGACTGCTCGACACGTCACGAGTGTACGACCTTGATGAAATTGTCGTGGTATCACAACCTAAGGAAGTAACCACTCTGCGGCGGCAACCGCTAAGCTCCACAGTGCTAAGCGAACTCGACATCATCCGTCTCGGAGCGCAAAGTCTTAGCGACATTGCCGCTTATGTGCCGTCGTTCGCAATGCCGGCTTACGGCTCACGGCTCACTTCGTCGGTGTATGTCAGGGGCATTGGGTCGCGCGTTAACAACCCAGCCGTAGGCATCTACATCGACGGCATACCGCTCGTAAGCAAAAATTCGTATAACTTCCACACTTACCAAATCAGCCGCATCGACGTTCTGCGAGGACCACAAGGCACGCTTTACGGCATGAACACTGAAGGTGGACTTGTGCGGCTATACTCAAAAAGCCCCATGACACACCAGGGAACAGACATCGCCATCGGTGCAGGAACGCGCTTTTACCGAAATGTAGAAGTAGCACATTATATGAAACCAAACGACAAGTTCGCCTTATCCGTAGCCGGATTTTACAGCGGAAGCAACGGTTTTTTCAGAAACTCCATCACAGGACGCCGCGCCGACACATCCGACGAGGCTGGCGGAAAGGTGCGCATGATTTGCCAACCAAACAAGGAACTGACTGCCGACCTTGCCGTAGATTACCAATATTCACGGCAAGGGGCGTTTCCTTACGGACTTTACGACACCGAAACAAGGCACATTGCAACACCCGCAACAAACCGTGACAACAGTTATAAACGCAATATGTTGAACACAGGCCTCGGCCTGACATACCGCACTGAGGCATTAGCGTTCAGTTCGCAAACGTCATACCAGTTTCTGAAAGACTGCATGGAGATGGACCAAGACTATCTGCCACAAGACTATATGCACCTTGAACAACGGCAGATGATGAACGCACTGACGCAAGAAATCACCATGAAAAGCACACACAACGGTGTATGGCGGCACACGTCGGGCGTCTACGGCTCTTACCAATGGCTGAAAACGGCCGCACCGGTCTACTTCGACGACGACTTCACCGGGCGCATTGCCGGCGGAATACAAAGTTCAATACATGACGGCATACTACAGTCCATGACTTCAACAGGTATGCCCGTCAGTGTGGCCGAGAGCATAATAGAACAAGCCGGAGGCGTTTCTGTGGGCGTGGATATGCAAGTGCCGGCACTGTTCCACACTCCACAAGCCAACATCGGCGTCTACCACGAGTCAAACATCTCAATAACCAAACGACTGACGGCCACACTCGGCCTGCGCTACGACTACAACCGGGTGGACATAAACTATGACACAAGTGCGGCAATGACGGTAACGGCAAGCGTGATGGGTGTACAAGCTGCCAATACATTGACTTCTGCGCTCGCCAACAAGACCCACAACGCCTACCACCAACTGTTGCCAAAGGTCGGTCTGAGCTACACGATAGACGGCAACGGCAGCAACATTTACGCCGTGGCAAGCAAAGGTTATCGTGCCGGAGGATATAACATACAGATGTTCTCGGACATACTGCAAGCCGAACTGAACGCAAACGCAGATATGACTATGGGCGGGAACCACGACATAGGGCACACGGCAGAAGACTATGAAAAAGTAAACAAGACTATAACTTACAAGCCCGAAGAGAGTTGGAATTATGAAATCGGTGCTCACCTGAACATCTTTGAAGGCCGCATACACGCCGATTTTGCAGCATATTGCATGACAATACGCAACCAACAACTGTCGGTCATGGCTGCCGACTATGGTTTCGGTCGCATGATGGTCAACGCCGGGCGCAGCCGCAGCCTCGGATTAGAAGCGGCGTTGCGCGGAAGCGCGTTTGACAACAAACTTTCTTGGGGTGCCACTTACGCTCTGACGTCAGCAGAGTTTACAGAATATAGCGAAATGGACGGCAACACAAACATCGACTATGCAGGCAACAGCATTCCATACGTACCACAACACACTATAAGTCTGCGTGCCGATGTGAGACTGCCGATTGGCGTAAACAGCGACCACGCGTTGCTGTTCGGCGCAAATGTAACGGGCCAAGGGCGCACATACTGGGACGAAGCCAACAACGCATCACAACCATTCTTCGCCCTGCTCGGTCTCCACGCCGGAGTGCAATGGGGCAAAGCAGCCCTGCGCCTGTGGTGTAAGAATGTAACAAACACCGACTATGCCACCTTCGCATTCAGCAGTTCTGCATCCGGCAAAGAGCTTTGGTTCGCCCAAAAAGGCAATCCCGTGCAGGCCGGTATCGACATTCATTTCAGGCTTTAACCTCATTTTATAAATAGGCTGATAACCAACAACTTACCAATACGTATCCATTTGGATTGTAAAAGGATACATATTAAATGACAAAAGGGCATCTTCCATCGTGTGAAAGATGCCCTTTTACAATAACTACTGTTATCTAAAACTTTACACTATACATTATTTTGAGCCGCCGAAAACAATGTTTCCCATGCATCGCGTAACGCTGTCATCTTAGGAAATACAAGGTTTGCACCTTCATCGGCAAGCTCCTTGTCTGGCAATGGGCCTGTATTAACGGCTATCGTGAATAGCCCTGCAGCCACGGCTGCACGCACACCGAGGGGAGCATTCTCAACCACCATGCCCTCACCCGGCTTTATGCCGGCCTTCTCAAGTCCACGGAGATACGGCTCAGGATCTGGTTTACCGTGCTTGACATCAAAACTCGTCACGATAAGATCTGCACTTACAAGACCTGAAAATTCATCCTCAAGTCTCTTTAACAAACTATTTTGCCCGCTGCCCGTCACCACAACTATTTTCAGTCCGTCTGCCTTTATCTTACGCATAAGTTCCTCTACGCCCTCCATTTTCGCCGCCTTCGGGCAAGCACGGAAAGCCTCGGCCTTCTTCTCGTACATCGCTGCCGCCTCGTCGTCGGACAAATCCCTACCCCACTGACGCTTGGCAAGTAGCTTGATTGTCTCCACGCCACGCATACCTTCATACTTATAAGCCTCTTCGGGAGCCATATCAATACCACACTCGGCCATTGAAGAATGCCAGCTGCGCGCATGGTTAGGCATACTGTCATAAAGTACGCCGTCCATGTCAAAAAGCACGGCCTTGGGCTTAAATGCCTCAAGGCCGTGCTTTTTCATGTATTCATTGACTTCGTTCTCAAACATTTATATTTACGGTTTTAAGGTTTTGCGGCTATAGGGCCATACGGATATGGAAAGATGAGACGCCCCCCTGTCACAACATAACCGTACGACCACACAACCGTAAGTTATTTCTCGTTAGCCAACCTTTCCTTGATTGCCTTGCTTTCGGCTTCATATCCGGGCTTGTCGAGCAATGCAAACATATTCTTCTTGTAAGCCTCTACGCCAGGCTGGTTGAACGGATTGACACCAAGGATATTGCCGCTGATGCCGCAAGCTTTCTCGAAGAAATAAATCAGCTGGCCGATATAATACTCATTCAGCTCAGGAACACAGATTCGAATATTAGGAACGCCACCATCAACGTGGGCAAGGCGAGTGCCAAGCTCTGCCATCTTGTTCACCTCATCAACACGTTTACCTGCGAGGAAGTTCAGCCCGTCAAGGTTCTCCTCGTCGTTCGGGAACAGCAGTTCACAGTTTGGCTTCTCGACACTTATGACGGTTTCATATATCGTTCGTTCGCCCTGTTGTATCCACTGGCCCATTGAGTGCAAGTCAGTAGTGAAGTCGCATGACGCAGGGAAAATTCCCTTGTTGTCCTTTCCTTCGCTCTCACCGTACAACTGCTTCCACCATTCGCTCATGAAATGCAGCTTAGGCTGGTAGTTTACCATAATTTCAATCTTCTTTCCGGCCTGTTCGTAAAGCCCGTTGCGCACCGCCGCATAAACGGCTGCTGGGTTCTCCTCGTATGCGATGTCGCTTCCGCACGCCTTCTCCATATCTGTCGCTCCGGCAACAAGCTGCCTGATGTCAAATCCTGCACAAGCTATCGGCAGCAGACCTACCGGTGTCAATACCGAGAAACGTCCTCCTACATTGTCAGGGATGACAAAAGTCTTATAACCTTCCTTGTCGGCCGCAGCCCTTGCTGCGCCCTTCTTGGCGTCTGTTACGGCAACAATCACGTTCTTGGCTTCTTCCTTTCCACGCTGTTCCTCGCACTGCTTCTTAAGCAAACGGAATGTCAACGCGGTCTCAGTTGTTGTGCCTGACTTGGATATATTGATAACGCCGAACTTCTTGCCCTTTAGGTATTCGGTCAACTCCGACAAGTAATCTTCACCTATGTTGTTACCGGCGAACAGGATTGTCGGGTTCTTCTTGTCACCCACAAGCCATGCAAAAGAGTTGCTAAGAGCCTCGATTACGGCACGCGCACCAA
>CALUGX010000026.1 GCA_944320285.1 uncultured Prevotella sp. | reverse complement strand
CGACGCGCTTTCGCCGACATCGCCACGGCCGGCGAGGTTATCGGCAGGTACATCGACTTTTACAACACGCGCAGGCCACACATGAGCATCGGCAACAAAACCCCGGAGACGGCGCACGCCGGGAGCGGCGAACAAAAACGGCTGTGGAAAAGAACAAAAACGGCGGGGCATGGAGGAAATGACAATGGAAGATAGTATCTTTGCTGCAATTTTGTCAGTCGGCCCCGCGGGGCCGACTGACAAAGACCGGGAATGTAAAGTAAAGTGGCACGTTTCCAGATGCGATGTCAACTATTCCAGTACCTCTATCCCGGAGTGTGTAAACTAATGTAGTTTATTTAAACAAAAACTGTCAACCTATTTCAGGAAAAGACAACCCACCGCCCACATAAACCAATATGCCGTCTTTTGCCAAGCAAAAGGTGCCCAATCGGAAGGCAAAAGACGGCATATTGCGAGCTAATTAGGGGCAGTTTACAACACCTCCGGCAAGCGTCTGATTATCAACGGCTTATGAAGTCGATTAAAGATGTGCGTCAACAGGTCACACGGCGCAGAAGAAAGTGACGAGGAAGGGGACACTGAAATCTACAAGGAAACCGTGGAAGACGGAGAGCACCACGACGTCACGGCCGGAGACAAGGGTTATGACGGGCAACGTGGTATCCATAGTCGTGGCACCGCCAACGGATATTGGGGCGAACCGACCGAACCACCGCGCAATCAACGGGGCACACAGCAGGGCTATAAGTTCGCGGACGATATTGGCAAGCAGGGCAACAGTGCCGAGTGCCGCGCCGCGATATTCGGTTATGAAAATGCTTGAAAGCGAATAATAACCGAAGCCGCTGCCTACGGCGAGGCAGTCAGTCAGACTGTGGCTTGGAAAAAGCCAAGCGGCAAGGGACACTCCGCCAAGCGTTCCGGCAATAGTGACAAGAGGAAGCAGAAGCAACCGTGGGCTGACTGAACGGATGCTGCGGAGTATGCCGGTGTCACTGCCGACGTTGACGCCTACGAAAAACATCAACGCGCAAAGGGCATAAAAACTGACTTTGCTGATATATGACAAGCAACCCAGCACAAGATTAAAGACGCCCACAAACGTGCCAATAATAAAGAAACCGACGATTATAAGACTGTTACGCACGAAGAAAATTAAGAATTAAAGAAATGAGAAATGAAGGATTAAGAACGAATTAATCATTGCCTGCCGTCTTTTCTGAAAACTATTTTACACAACACGGCACTGCCCAAGACCCCGGCCACGGCAAGCACCAAAGCCTCGACACCAAGGCTGCCAAGACTACCGACAACGCGGGGATTACTTCCTACCTCGACACCTAACAGGAAAAGCAACACCCAGACAAGAAGTATTATAACCTGCGGCACAAACGATATACGGCGACGGCGCAACGCAAAGCCAAAGACGAGACCGGCCACCATGAAAGCCATTACTGTAAACACCTTAATTTAAATTAAGAATAAAAATTTTGATTTATACATAATGGATAAGTTAACGCCCTTCAAATGAAAAGGAAGAGAGTGTTTTTTGTTACATTCTACGTTATTCAAATCCATTTTTCCAATCCATCATTTTCCAATATCCATTTTTCACTCTTCTTTATTATTAAATGTAAACCGCAAGCCGACATTAAGATTGAAGTTAACCGGTTTGTCCTTAAAAATCGTCTTAACACTGCTGCCATTATTGAAATAATAGCTTACGCCCGGCTCAAGATACACACCCAACGAGGGAAAGAAATCATACTGGACGCCGGCCGAGGCGTTGACAGACCACTGCGGACGACTGTCGCGCACATCCTCATCGTCAGTCCTTACGATGGTTCTGTCCGAGACGAACTCCGTATGGGCGTCGCCCGAAACACAGAAATCGACCGCTCCGCCCGCCGATACGTACACCGAAATATAATCGTTGCGCCAAACGTTGTAACTTACGTTAACTGGCACGCCGACGAAATGC
This sequence comes from uncultured Prevotella sp., assembly GCA_944320285.1. GTDB lineage: Bacteria > Bacteroidota > Bacteroidia > Bacteroidales > Bacteroidaceae > Prevotella. The sequence continues at coordinate 21,983 of CALUGX010000026.1, read as the reverse complement.
AACTTCTGCTCTGTCTTATAACCCGACTCCTCGTCGCCCGAAGCAATGTCCGAAGAATGATAAGAATAATTGACGCCCGTCTCCAAGCCCCAACGGTCAGCAAGTCTGAAACGCACCGACGCTCCGACGCGCACGGGCTGGCGGTGCTTAACATTCACTTCACTTGCGTCAACGACATTGGCATACGACGTTGACAACAGCCTGACGTCCTGACCAATAGCGGCGTCTTGCTTTACGTAAAACGGCGTCATGGGCGGATTGGAACCGCCATCGCCATTGCCGAAGAATGACAACCCGGTGCCATAAACCGACACGGCAACCCCACTTCCGCGTCTGCCGCCGACATCGGCCATTGCCAACAAAGCGTCTGTCTTGCCGCCATATCCGCTGCGCCGTGAAGAAGATTTACCGCCAAGGACTTCATCATGGTCAACGGCCAAGCTCGGCGTGGTGTTCCCGTCAGTGTCAGACGTGCTGCTGATGGTATCGGCAGACGCCACAAGCGCAGTGTCAACAGGCTCGGCGACATCACGTTCCTCACCACCGCCATACACAACTGCGGCCACACGTGAAATCATATCGTGACAGACATCGCCCCCGGCCGGAGCATCTGCTGCCGCATCAGCCACTCTGCCTGACACAGCGGCACGCCACGGTGAACGCGGAGTGACATTCCCATAACGGTCGCCTGTACCGGCAAACCACCACCCTGCCCCCACAACAACGGCAACGCACGCGGCTACAGCGGCCGCCCGCCTAACCCAAAGCGAAACAATGCGGACACGACGGCGACGCGCCAAAGCAGCCTCGACGCCATCCCAAAGTCCTGCGGGCGGGGCGGTGCGCCTGTTGGCGAAACGCCTCCTAAGATTATCAATCCAATGTTTTTCCATAGCCATTATTCCTCTTATATTCCCTAATCCACTTTGACAGCAATGCCTTGGCGCGCGAAAACTGCGACGCCGAAGAGCTTTCACCAATACCAAGTATGGCCGCTATCTCCTTGTGGCTCTTATGTTCAAAGACGTAAAGGTTGAAAACCATACGATAACCCGGCGGTAAAGATAATATCATGCCGTTGACAACATCGTCAGGCACACCGTCTACTTCAGGCTCGTCGGCCACGTCAGGCAGTTCTCCGGGGTATTCGATGATGTTACGCGACGTGTTTTTCTTCAAAAAACGCAATGCTTCGTTTACGGTAATTCTTATCATCCAAGCCTTCAACGAGCCTTCGCCGCGAGGAGTGAACTTGCCAAGCGACATAAAAATTTTGACAAGACTTTCCTGTAGAACGTCTTTACGGTCGTCCTCGTCGGGCAAGTAACGGGCGCAAACTGCGGCCAGGTATGCCACATACCTGTCATAAATGGCTTTCACCGCAGCTCCGTCGTTGCGGCAAGCAAGCCTCACAAGTTCACCATCACTGTGTCCTTCGTAATCAACCATAAAAACTTTAAGCACAAAATAAAGGGCGGGAAATAAAGCCACAGACGACCAACAGTAAAAATCTGCACTTTAATCCCGACCCGACAGAAAGTCATCTTACCCGTGACGAATAAACAGCCCGCTCAACATTGCCGCCAGCGGCGGTTGACTTGCGGCTGCAATAATCGAAAGTAATAGTTTTTTCGCCTGAATATGATTTATAACGGAGCGTCAGTTTGACTGTCTTACCGTCTGTATCGGGCAAGTCTGTTATCTTGAACGCCACCAAAGCATCACCCAATGTACCGTTGACATCACCATAAGCATTGTGTTTGAACTCCACTTCATACGGGTCGTCGGGGTTCACGCCGGTGAGCAGGTTGACGTAATGCACAACGCCGTTGCCACCCCAACGGGTACGAAAGCGCAGCGTGAGATAACCGTCTTCGGCAATGTTCACCCAGTCTTTCACAATCTCTATAGGGTCGTCGCCGTATTCGCTGACGTCGCCGTCGACGGGACAAGGCACGGCCGGCTTAGTCAAGATACTGTCAATCCAGTTGATTGACACTGACTTTGTGTAATAATCGTTGACGGACTCAACCTCGCGATAGTTAACCAAGGCGCGCACTTCCTTGTCGCCGTAGGGCGAAGCGGCCATATTCACGGGATACAGCGTAGTATTGTCATCAAGCTGCATATAGAAACCCGCCCCCTCAATGGGCTTTACCGTCACCACCGCATTAGGAAGCGGTGGATAAAACCAAACGTATGTGTCGTCGTTGTCGCATGAGCTAAATGTGAACACCGAAGTCACTGCCAACAACACACAGGCTAAAAACTTAATCGCTTTCATAATCTGTTGCTTTTGTCTTATCGTTTATTAATAAAATAAACAAGACCAGCGCAACCTTGCTTATAATGAGAGGTTTTTAATCATTATTCACAAAATAGGAATATAGTGGTGCGAGAAAAATAGCGTTATGCGGTTTTAAGGTTTTTAGAAATTTGGCTTCTTGTGAATACCGTTACAACCCTAAACCTTAAAACCGCATAATCCATAAAAGACTATCGCTTCGCATTTTCTATCTCGATGCTTTCAAGATTACCCGTTACGGGATTGAGGACGATGCCCGTAAACAACTTCTTATTAAATAAATCTTCGTCAAGGGCTACAACCTTACCGAACTGTGCGGCATAAAGTTCATAAACCGCCCATTGCTCGTCGCCGCGATGCAAAGTCACTTCTATCTTACCCGGCAGGTTGACATAAAAGCCGCCGTTGTCTTTCGCTTTTTTTGTGCTAAGCAAGTCTTCCTGTATCGAAGGGATTACATTCTTGTCGGCCACGCTGATATAATAAGGGTTACCGGCAAGATCATCGGCGTCTGTTACGCCCATCCACTTTGAAAACCTGAACAACAGTTGCTTTGACACAGGTTTCGTTGGCACGAAACGAACGACGGTCTCCATTGTGTCTTTTACCGTAACACCGCTGAAGAGCTGCATCAGGGCTGCCTCCTGTGTGTCAAGATTGGCCAGCATTATGCGCAACTGCTCCCCGTCCTTCGGCATGAAGTCTGCCTGTCCTTTGCTCAGAAGACTCTTACTGTCACGTATATCGTATATTTCAAGAGCACAAAGCTCAGCCATCTTAGCCGAACTTCCGGCCGAGAGTATGTCTTCATTCATGTAATCACGCGGGTTTAGCGGAGATGGTTTTGGCGCAGGCTTGAAAGGTTGAGTTTCTTCTATCTCCTTCGGGTCGGCATTGACAGCAAGTAACACTCCGCTTTCCGACAAGTCAACGGTCTGTATGTTATGCTTATTGTCGGTTGGCAATACGTAGAACTTTGACGTGTCACGCTCTCCTTCCGACTTTATGTCAAGCCCCAATATGCGATAAGTCACAGACGGTTTAGTCTTGACATTCTTCATCTTCAAATATTTCTCGGCATACACGGCAAGGTCGCCAGGCGTGTAAGACGTTTTCTCCACTTTCACAGCAAAACGCAATTCGGTGCGAGGCAAATAATATCCCGTGCCTTCGGCCACGTCCTTGCCGCTTTGCGCAGACGAGCCATTGGCACAAGCCATAAGCAATAAAGAAGCGATGATAAGGTTCTTCATGTTGTAATTGTTTTCGATAAAGATTATAAATCAAGCTAAACTTCCGCCATAAAGCCGCTTGAAGGCTTGCGGCAAATAGCGTATGATGTCACCCGCGACCATGCACTCTACACCCAAATCAGCTGCGGCAATGTCACCCGCAAGACCGTGCACGTACATTCCTATCAAACAAGCATCGGCCTGTTTGTATCCACGGGCGAGCAAACCGGTTATTATTCCCGTCAAAACATCTCCACTGCCGGCCGTAGCCATACCTGCATTGCCGGTAGGATTGAACACCACATTACCATCAGGCTGGCACAAAGCGGAATAGTGTCCTTTAAGTATTATGTAGGCACCAAGCCGCATAGCCATATCGACGGCCGAGCTTAAACGCTCGAATGTGTCGATAAAACGATTGCCCGCCAACCGCTCATACTCTTTTGGATGCGGTGTCATTATTATGCCTTTGGGCAACTGTTGCAGCCATGCCCTGTGACTTGCGAGAATATTCAATCCGTCGGCGTCAACCACTATTGGGATCTGTGTGCGCCGTATCTGCGTAATCAAGGCTATCGCTGAGTTCTCATGCTGCCCTAATCCGGGACCTATGCCGAGTGCGTCGAAGTCTGACGTGTCTACAGCTTCAGTGAAACAAACGTCATCTCTGTCAAGACACATCACTGCTTCAGGCACTGACACTTGCACGATGTCGTTGTTGCGGCGAGGCGTACACACTGTCACCTTGCCTGCACCGGAACGCAAGCATGACTTAGCCGACAATACCGCCGCCCCTGCCATACCGTAACTTCCGGCAACAAGGAGTGCATTACCCATATCACCCTTGTGTGCGAAACCATTACGATGCAAGAGGCGTGGATACAAGTCTGCTTCTTCCAGCATCCTGTAACGCGATGTTATCAGACTTTCGCCTTCCTTGCTGAGATGTATATCAAGAGGCACAACCTCGCCAAGTAATTTCTGGTTTTCAGGGAAAAGGAACGACAGTTTGATATTCTGCAACGTCAACGTGACGTCGGCCTTGATTATGTTAGCCCTTACATTATAAGTGTTGTCTTCCGTCATAAGCCCAGACGGGATGTCAATGCTGACAACCGTCGCCGCTGACTGGTTGATATATTTCACCAAAGAAGCGAAACCTCCGGCAAGAGGTTTGTTCAGTCCCGAACCGAACAGCCCGTCAACGACCAACATACCTCCGTCAAGCTGCGGTGGGTCGAACTCGCTTGTAACCTCGGTAAAATTCTTGATTGCCTTGCAACCGGCAAGCCGTTCCTTGTTGATCGAGCAGTCGTCAGATATTTTCCCTCCGATATTGAACAAATAAACGCTTACCTGATAGTTTCGTTCGGCAAGCATCCGAGCCACGGCCAAAGCATCGCCGCCGTTATTTCCAGGACCGGCAAACACTACAACAGGCGTCTCCCTGCCCCACCTGTCTGTTATGGCACAGGCCAAAGACTTAGCGGCACGCTCCATCAAGTCAATCGACTTCACCGGTTCGTGCTCTATTGTATATTTGTCAAGCTCATGAATTTGAGCACCTGTAAGTATCTTCATCCCTGCAAAAATACAAAATTAATGCCATTCACTTACCAATATTCTGCATATTTTTAGTAATTTTGTGCCAAAATTTCAATAACGGATTATGTCAATAGTAAAAATTCACGATAAGACTTTCAAAATTTCATACAAGGAAGAGGATATTTTGAAAAAGGTGAAAGCCGTGGCCGACCGTCTGAATAAAGATATGGCAGGAAAGAGCCCGCTGTTTCTCGCTGTGCTTAACGGTTCATTTGTCTTCGCCGCCGATCTTATGAGGATGATTACCATTCCGTGCGAGATTTCGTTCGTAAAACTGGCATCTTACCAAGGCACTATGTCGACTGGTAAGATTAAGGAAGTCATCGGTATCAACGAAGACCTGTCAGGGCGCACTGTGGTAATCGTGGAAGACATTGTTGAGTCAGGCTTTACAATGAAACGGATGCTTGAATCACTTGGCACGCGCAACCCCGCTGAAATACATATTTGCACATTACTGCTGAAACCGGAGAAACTGAAGGTTGACCTAAACGTAGAGTACGCAGCAATGGAAATACCCAACGACTTCATCGTGGGCTACGGCCTCGACTACAACCAGCAAGGGCGCAACCTGCGCGACATTTACACCTTAGTGGAATAAACTATAAAAAAGACATATACAACAAAACGAAAGATGAAGAACATTGTTATTTTCGGCGCGCCCGGTTCAGGAAAGGGCACGCAAAGCGACTTGATGATCAAAAAGTACGGCTTCGGCCACATATCGACAGGCGATGTGCTCCGCAATGAAATAAAGAACGGAACTGAACTCGGCAAAACGGCGAAACAGTATATCGACAACGGACAGCTGATACCCGACGAACTGATGATCAGCATTCTTGCAAGTGTTTACGACAGCTTCGGCAAGGAGCACGAAGGCGTAATTTTCGACGGTTTCCCCCGCACCATACCACAAGCCGAGGCATTGAAGAAGATGCTTGACGAGCGCGGACATAACATCGCAGCAATGATTGAACTTGACGTTCCGGAAGACGAGCTGATGAAACGCCTAATCAAGCGCGGACAAGAATGTGGACGCACCGATGACAACGAGGAAACAATCAAGAAGCGCCTCAACGTCTACCACAACCAGACGGCTCCGCTGATTGAATGGTACAAGAGCGAGAACCTGCACCACCACATCGACGGTCTCGGTGAGCTCGACCGCATCTTTGCTGACATCTGCAACGTTATTGACAACATCTAATTAATTAAGAATTAAGGGTTAAGAATTAAGAAAAACACCTTTGGTGATATATTAGCCAAAGCATATTTTCTTAATTCTTAACCCTTAATTCTTAATTAATTATGCCATATATTCTTAACTCTCAATTCTTAATCCTTAATTTCACAGACCATGCCCGAATCAAATTTCGTAGACTACGTTAAGATTTACTGCCGCTCAGGTAAGGGCGGACGCGGCTCAATGCACCTGCGCCGGGCCAAGTATCAACCTAACGGCGGCCCAGACGGAGGCGACGGAGGCAAAGGGGGCAGTGTTTACCTGCGCGGCAACCACAACTATTGGACTCTGTTGCACTTGAAATACCAACGCCACATCTTCGCCGAGCACGGAGGGAACGGAGGCAAAGACAAATGCCACGGCACAGACGGCAAGGATGTGTACATCGAAGTGCCGTGCGGAACAGTTGTCTATGACGCCGAAACGGGGAAATACATCTGCGACGTAACCCGCGACGGGCAGGAGGTGTTGCTGCTGAAGGGTGGACGCGGCGGCCTTGGCAACTTCCAATTCCGCACAGCCACCAACCAAGCTCCACGCTTTGCACAGCCCGGCGAACCGATGGAGGAGAAGACAATCATACTCGAACTGAAACTCCTCGCCGACGTAGGCCTCGTGGGATTTCCAAACGCGGGCAAAAGCACGCTGCTCTCCGCACTGTCGAGCGCAAGGCCGAAGATTGCAAACTATCCCTTCACGACGCTCGAACCATCGCTCGGCATCGTAAGTTACCACGACAAGCAGTCGTTTGTAATGGCCGACATACCCGGCATCATCGAAGGAGCGAGCGAGGGCAAGGGCCTCGGTCTGCGCTTCCTGCGACACATAGAGCGTAACTCGTTGCTGCTGTTCATGGTGCCAGGCGACACCGACGACATAAAGAAAGAATATGAAGTGCTGCTCAACGAGCTTAACAACTTCAACCCGGAGATGGCCGACAAACACCGTGTGCTGGCCGTGACAAAGTGCGACCTGCTCGACGACGAGCTCATAGAGATGCTCAAAGCCACGACGCCCGGCGACATACCTGTTGTGTTCATATCGGCTGTTACGGGTCAAGGCCTTGCCGAACTGAAAGACGTGCTCTGGCGTGAGCTTAACAGCGAGAGCAACAAGCTGAAAGACATCACGGCCGAGGACACGCTCGTCCACCGTGACAAGGATATGGGCACGCTGCCCGAAGAACTGCGCGTTGAGGGCGAAGACGAGATTGAGTTTATCGACGAAGACGACGTTGAAGACATCGACGAAGATGAAATCTAACTCTGCCACAGTATCTTATCACGACATCGCCCCCTCGGTGACAGCCTTCAGCACCACCCGGCACGGAGGCTTCAGCCGTGGCGCATACGGCGAATTTAACATCAACCGCTATTGCGGCGACGACGTTGGGAACATAGAGAAGAACCTCGACCTGCTGGCCGGTGAACTTGGCGTGGACAAGGCGAACATCATAATGCCTCACCAGACGCACGGCACGGAGACGAGACTCGTCTCGCGCGACTTCCTTTCCCTCGGCCGGACAACGCAGCGCATGATACTCGAAGGCGTGGATGCGTTACTTACCGACGTGCCGGGCATCTGCATCGGAGTGTCAACGGCCGACTGCATACCGATACTCATCTACGACCCCGTCCGCCGCGCCACGGCTGCCATACACGCCGGATGGCGGGGCACGGCGGCGCGCATAGCCGTGAAGACCGTGGCCGAAATACGCCTTGCCTACGGCTCACGCCCCGAAGAGCTGCTGGCCGTAATAGGCCCCGGCATATCGCTTGATGCTTTCGAGGTTGGCGATGAAGTTTACGAGGAGTTCTCCTCCGCCGGTTTCGACATGGCTGCCATCAGCCGACGGCAGAACAAATGGCACATTGACCTGAAAGAATGTAACAGGCTACAACTGAGCTCACTCGGCATAAAGCCTGAAAACATCCGCGTTTCAGGCGTCTGTACATACAACAACTTTACTGACTATTTCTCAGCACGCCGCCTCGGTGCACAGTCAGGAAGGATTTTCACGGGAACGGTCATTAAGTGAAGAGTTAAGAGGGAAGAGTGAAGAATTCATTTGCTTTTAGCAGTTTATTTTGCAAATGAATTCTTCACTCTTCCCTCTTAACTCTTCACTTAACTGTGTCTCGGCCTTATCCGTTTCAATATTACAGCAGCGTTCTCCTTTATGCTGCGGTTAAGTATCACGAGCACCACGGCGACCAATATCAACGCTATGCCTACGGCCTCACTGAAGGTGAACGCCTCACCGAACACCAGCGCGCCGATGCACACAGCCGTAACTGGTTCAAGCGCGCCGAGTATCGACGTCAGCGTGCCGCCGATGTTGCGCACGGCCAGCAGCAGAGTGATGTTTGAGATTACCGTGGGCGCCACGGCCAGCAGCACCACGTTCACCGCCGCCCAAACGTCAGGCAACGGCTGCACGCCCTCACCCGCTGCGTTCTTTACGGCAAACATTGCCGTGGTGAACAGAAAGACGTAAAACGCCAGCTTACGGCTATGGAGGTCCTTTACGCGCGACTTGTTCACCGCTATTATATAACTGGCATACGCCACAGCCGAGAGCAGTATTACCACGACGCCCATCAGCGGCAGCCGCAGCTCCGCCCCGTTGAGCGATAGCCGGGCCACGCCGCCGATGGCCAGCACCACGGCCATCCACGTCACCCACGACGCCCGCTCCCTGAACAGCAGGAGCATCAGCAGCGTCACAAACACGGGATAAGTGAAGTGAAGTGTCGTGGCCACGCCCGCGCCCATCACTTCGTAACCGTAAAGCAGAAACTGCGCCGACCCCATGTAAAGGGCGGCCAGAGCCACCACTATCGGCACGTCGCGCCACGGCAGGGCGAAGTTCTCCTTCTTCACCGCCATCATCAGCCCCAAGGCAACCGTGGCCGTAACGAAGCGGTAAAACAATATTGAGTCAGTCTCCAAGCCCGCGCGCATCAGCGGCAGCGTGAACAGGGGTATCAGACCGAACGTCACCGACGTGGCCACACCATACAAGAAACCTTTAACCTTTGCGCTCATATCCTTTTCTGCTTTTCATTTCGGGCTGCAAAGGTAGTAATTTTATGTACAAAGAAATAAAAGAATTTAGAGAAGTTACTGAAGTTTGAGCCAAATGCTTTTTACATTAACGAGCAAAACATACGGTTTAAACTTCTATAACTTCTCTATTTACATTTTACTCTTGCGAACGGCAAAAAACACACGTGATAAAAACAGCACAGAATACCGGTGTACAAACCATTGATAATCAAGCATTTGCAAAAGGGCGCAAAACACACGGCAAAAGGTATCCTCTTGGCACGCAAAAGGTGTCCTTTTGAAATGCAAAAGGTATCCTTCCGCTGGAATACAAAGAATTAATTTCATAAAAAGTCTTGCTGGGATAAAATTTCGTCCATATCTTTGCATAAGGCAAGTTGCGCTCGAAATATGCCAACGGACACAGGAAACAATATAACGACGACTAAAAACAGATGGCTATGGAGACAATTAAGAACATTTGGTTTGAAGGCGGACGCATCTATATGGAGTCAAGCGAGGGGAAAGTTTACAGCCGTCCGTTAGAGGCTTTTCCCACACTGAAAGACGCATCTGAAGCCGAAAGGAACGCATACACAATATGTATGCACGGCGAGGCGGTACGTTGGGCTAAGCCGGATGAAGACATACACATATCCGGCTTTTATGAAAAAGAGGAGCCGGAGCGTGACAACGAAATAGCAAGGATATTCAACAGGTTTCCACAACTTAACGTATCGGAAGTGGCGCGAAGCCTCAATATAAACAAAAGCCTACTGGCAAAATACATCTACGGCATCAAGAAGCCCAGCGAGGAGCGCGTACTCGCAATAAAAGAAGCATTGCACTCACTGGGCAGGGAGCTTGTGGCCGTATGACAGTAACGGCAAAGACTGCAACTTTAATACATCAACCATAATGATATTCATACTATGAGAAAGAATTTCGGAGCAAAACCGTGGACTTATCCACAGCCGGTGTTCATCGTGGGCACTTACGACGAACAGGGCAACGCCGACGCCATGAACGCGGCGTGGGGCGGCATTGACTATGACGACCGCCTGAACCTCTGCCTGAGCGCGGGGCATAAAACAGTGAAGAACCTGCTGGCGACAAAGGCTTTCACAGTGAGCATGGGCACCGTGGAACAGATGACGGCGTGCGACTACGTGGGCATCACGTCGGGCAACAGCGTGGAAGACAAGGTGGCCCGCGCGGGATGGCACACTGTGAAGTCGGAGTTTGTCAATGCGCCTGTCATTGAAGAGCTGCCGATGACAGTGGAATGTGAACTCGTGTCGTATGACGCGGAGACGTGCCACCTCGTAGGCCGCATAGTAAACGTTTCCGCCGACGAGAGCATACTCGACGACAAGGGAAAGATAGACCCGGCTAAACTGCGCCCCATCGTATTCGACCCCGTGCATAACGATTATCTCGCCGTGGGCGAAAAAGTGGGCAACGCATTCAGTGACGGAAAAAAACTGAAATGAGTTAAGAATTAAAAGTTAAAAATTAAGAGCTAAGAGTTAAGAGTTAAGAGTTAAGAGTTAAGAAAATATGCTTTGTGGATAATCATCAAAGGTATTTTTCTTAACTCTTAATTCTTAACTTTCTCGCCCTCCATCGGTAAGCGAGACAGGCGGTGACAAAATACACCAGTGCCTGTAACCACAGGGCGACGTACTCCACGCAGACATCACCAAGAAGCGCGCCCATAGTGTTCATACGGACAAAGCCGCGCACGCCGAACGTTGAGGGGAAGAGTGCCGACATCCACTGCCAGAACGCCGGTATCGCGCTTTGAGGCCACGACACGCCGGAAATAAAAAGCAACGGCACGGAAGTGAACACCACGAGAAGTATGACATTCTCACGATAACGCACGGCGCACGAAATCGTCATGGAGAAGAAGATACACGAAAGGACGAAGGGCAACATGAACCAGAACGTGTCGGCAGGATGCAACAGCGACGTAAAGCTGAACATCCGCGGCACTATGAGTGCAACGTAAGCCGACATCACGGCGTAAATCATAAAATAACACAAGGCGCGCCCAAGCATCATGACAATAGGCGAACCCTCATCCTGCTTGCCTGCCGACCCGTTCGCCTGCTTTAAAAAACTTGTTTGCCCGTCCGTTTGTTTGCCCGTCCGCTTTAAAAAACGTTCCCTCGCCGTCGCAGCCGACATCCCGACACCGAGAAGCAAGGTCTGCTGGATGATTAGCATCAGCACGCCGGGAATTATGAAGTTGCCGTAACCGCCCGTGGAGTTGAAAATCTGCACCTCGTCGAAGTCCAACGGCTTTGTGGTTATCTCGTCCTCACGCGCCGTCCAGTTGCCGGCACGCTCTATCTGTATGGCGGCGTTCATGTCTCCAGCCACAGCCGTAACAGACTGATATATTGCCTTATAATACAACATGAAACCCATGTCGCAGAACACGCTGACACGGCTCTGCTGCATACGTGCCAAGTCAGTTTGGAAGTCAGCGGGAAAATACAACACGCCGAACGCCTCTTGACGGCCCACGAGATCTTTGCCCTCGGCCAGATTATTGCAGTGGTAAGCCACACGCACATCCGGCGAAGCATCCAACCGCCGCGCAAACTCACGGCTCGCCGCGCTATGCGACATATCGACAACGGCGACGGGCACCTCTCGCACCACCTCGTTGGTATAAATCCAAGAGTAAAGCAAAGGGTAAAGCAAGGGCACAAGGATGAAAAATATCAACACGCCCTCATCCTTGAATGTGCTGCGCACCTCGTCAGCCCAAGCGTTGCTGACGCCGCACAACCATCGTTTTATGTCCTTCGCAAAAGTCATCTTTTAAGTTAAGAGCTGAGAGTGAAGAACGAAGCATTCATTACTCCGGCCCTTTGTTTTTTTTAATATTTTACTTCTTCAAATTTTCAGCTTGCAAACATTTTACAGTCTTACTTTTTTACCATTCAAACTGTCTTGCCCCATCTTCTAACCTCTAAGGGATGTACTCATACGTCATCATATTCTTCTTTATACGCCCGGCAACGAGCAGTGGCAGGGCTGCAAACAGGAGCAAAGCGACGACGTAAGGCCATGAATAACCAATGGAATAACCGTTGAATATGCTTAACTGATAAACCATATAATAATGCCGCAAGGGGAAAAGAAGCGCTATGGTCTTAAGTTCAGAGTCCATTGCCGAGAGCGGAAACGCCGTTCCCGAAAGTGAATAGCTCAACACCGCCCACAGGCAGCAGATGCTCATCGACATACGCAACGACGGCACCACGCCGAAAACGAAGATGCCGAAGCCCTGCGACGACAACACCGTAAGCAATCCGAGCAAGACAATATAACCCGCGCCGCCGGGATGTGGAAAGCCGAGCACACCGAACACGTAGAACATATAAGCGTAAATGATGGCAAGGAAAGTCAGCGTCTGCGGCAACATCTTGCCCAAAAGCGCGGCAAAGACATTGCCACCGGCCGTACGGAACCATTCATGCGCCGAGTTAAATTTCAGCTCAGTGCCCAACGAATAAGCCGTGATGAGGAATATGAACAGCATCAGACATCCGGGTATGAGCATCGTGTTAAGGTAAACACTGTAGTTGACAAGCGGGTTGTTCACCGTGTGCAGGTCTACTGCTATCGGCTGCAAAAAGCTCGCCACCTGCTCTTCGGTAAGCCCTTTGGCCGAAAGCAGCGACGCCCCAGCACTTGCCGCGCCGAGCATAGAGATAGTCTTCAAGTCACGATAAAGCAACGCTCCGGCCGTATAAGACGCCGTGCTGTAATAAAAAGAAATCTTCGGCTGACGCATCGACATAAGTTCCGTCGTCGTGCCTTCGGGTATATAAAGAAATGCGTAAATCTTGTTGCGCTGCATGGCATGGCGGGCGTCGCCCACATTAGAGTAATGTGCAACAACGGCTGTTGACTGGAAGGCGTCAAGTTTCCTCACAAGCGCACGTGTAGTGGCAGTGTTGTCAAGGTCGACCACTCCCACCGGCATATCGGTAGGCTGTCCGTTGGCCATCAAAGAAGTAAAAAACACCGTCACAATGACAGGAAAAACAACCATGCAAAACAAGTACATACGGTTCTTGCGCAGTATGGCGCACTCACGCGCGGCCACGTCACAAACCATATTTGCGAACGAGCGCACACTGCCGCCGCTGCCTTCCGGCCTCGCTTCACGCCCGCCTAATGGCTTACGTCCATGCCCTTCTGTCTGCACGCCTTCTGACATAGCCGTTTATTTAGCGTCATTTCAACTTTCCACCCTTCACGACAAGAGACATACCTGGGCGCAAACCATCGAGCTTGTCGATAGGCCTTGCCTTCACCTCAAACGTCTTCAAGTCATACTGCCCGTTGTTTTTCGTCGCCTTCCACACGGCGTAGCTTCCCTCGTCCTTTATGTAGTAAACCTTCATACGGATGTCCTTGTCAAAAGCAGGGCAATACGCCATAAAAACATCACCGACCTTAATGCCGCTCAACTGGTCTTCACGCACGTTGAACGTGCCCCACTTGTCGCTCATTATTGATATTCCCATAATCGGCGAACCGGCTCCAACCAACTCGCCTACCTTTGGATAGACGTCGCTTACTTCTCCCTCAAACCGGGCCGTCTGCACTGTTTCGTGGATGTATGAGTTAACCTCCTGCACGGCACCCTGCGCCCTACGCACTTGTGCAGCGGCGGCTTCACGCTCCTCGCGGCGCGCCCCGGCCACGGCCATGTCATACTGGCTCTTGGCCGCCTTTGCCTGAGCCTCCATCGCCTTGTAGTTAGCGTATGCTTCATCACGCTTCTGCGCAGTCATCACACCTTCGTCATAAAGACGCTGCACACGGCCGTAAGACTTCTCGGCTATCTCAAGACCGGCTTTCGCCTGCTGCCACAACTCAAACGCTCCACGCACCTGCTCACGCCGTGCGCCGTTGTCCGCCATCGTCTTCAACGCCGAAGCTGCGTCTTCCGCACTAACGGCCTGTTCCCTTTTCGCCACGACGTCGGGAGCGTCGAGGATTACGAGTGTGTCACCCTCCTTGACATAATCACCCTCCTTGACATAAAGTTTGAGAACGCGCGCCGGCACCTTGCTTGACACCCTGTATTCGGAGACTTCAACCTCGCCTTGGATTACTTCGGGCGTGCGGCCGAAAGCAAAATATCCTATTGCGCCTACGACAAGCACCACCGCCGCAAAACCAAGCGTGGCAAATAATATGCTGCTATGTTGGGATTTATTCGTCATGTTCTTGCTTTTAATTTTAGCCGTCTCAAATCATTCTTTCCGGCGTTTAATATATCGTTTCTCCAAGAGCCTTTTTAAGGTTGGTAAGTGTGAGTTTCACGTCGATGTCGGCATCTATTTTCTGCGAACGGGCTTGCAGCCACGCCGTCTGAGCCGCCATGACGTCGCTCACGTCCATCACTCCCTCCTTAAAACCAAGGTTGGCACACCGCAGGTTCTCATCTGCCCTCTCCGTATTTTTCTTTGCCATAGCGAGCTTCTTGTTAGCCTCGGCCACTTTGAAAGAGCTTTGGTTTATCTGTAGTTTCACCTTTTCCTTGGCGTCGTCGAGTTCGAGCAATGCGATGCTCGTGGCCGTCTTGCTTGCACGAATCTTGTAAGTGCTCTCTAACCAGTTCCAAACCGGCACACGGACGATTACGCCAATGTTCCAAACCCCTGAGAACTTTCGTTCAAAACCATTATAGAGCGACGGGTTGGTTACAAGATAACCGCCCGTCAATGCCACCTGCGGCAGGTAGGCTGCCCGTATCAGCTTGGTGGTCTGCCGGCTGATGTCAACGGTGTTTTGCAACATCTTAAGTTCGGGACGGTTATCCAACGCAGCCTCAACGTCAATGCCTTCCACATCCGATGACGACGCAACGTCCTCCTTATCCTCGTCATCAAGCACAATGTCACTATCCAACCGCAACCCGCAAAGTTGGCAAAGCAGCATCCGGGCAAGCGAAAGCCCGTTGTCAACCTGTGTCAGCTGCATTTCGGCTTCGTTAACCCGCACGTCCACTTTAAGGCCGTCGGCGCGTGTGGCCACGCCCTCGGCTATCATCTTACCTACGTCGGAACTAAGTTTCTTGACAAGCCCAAGATAGCTCGTTGCCAGTTTATGTTTATGTTTCAGCGAGACTACAGTCCAATAAGCGTTGTCAACGTCATAGATAATATCCTGTTTGCGCCCGGCCAGGTCATTGGCTGCGAGCTGTTCGCTGATGTCGGCAATCTTGTTGGCGGCGACGATGCTTCCGCCCATGTATATCGGTTGCGTCAGCATCACCGAGGCTGCAAAAGCGTTGCGTGTGTCGGTCTTAAAGGCGTCCGATATCGTCTGTCCCAAGGAGTTGCCGGCCTGTTCTATGCCGGGAGCCATTTTTTCCGCTATCGAGCCGAGTGAAGCCGCCGCCTGCTGGGAGATCACGCCCTGTGCGGCCATTTCGGATATTACCGACGACATCGTGTTGCCAAACTGCCCGGCAGCCGAAGTGCCGATGTTTCCCAACGCACTTTTCTGGTCGTCGTTAAGTATGGATATTTCCCTGCTTGTAAACTCATATCCGCCCATGACGTCAACATGGGGCAGATATTTTGTGCGCGCCGCCTTGCGTGCGTCCCTCGCCACGTCTTGCTTCAGCCGGGCTATGGCCAGCTGCCTGTTGTTGCGCAACGCCATAGCGCGGCAACTGTCGAGCGACAGCACGCCCTGCGCCGCACAGTCCGCACCGAGCAGCACGCCCAACGCCACAAACAAGCAAGCCCTTTTCATCATTTTATAATTTTACAATGCCACAGTCAGCTTCATTTGAACGTAAAGTTCCTCGCCCCTATCATGTTGCCGTCGGCGAATATGCTCACGTTATATGTGCCCTCGCTAAGGAACTCCTTAACCGACCAATACGTCGTAACGGGAGTTTCGTTGCCGGTGTATTCTACGGTTTTCCTCATCGAGTAAGCCAAGTTCCTGTTCTCGTAAGGGAATGTGCCGCCGGCCGAAAGCACCGAGCCGGTGGGCGTGGTTATGCGCACATACACCGTCTTGTTGCCGCTTGCGGCCGTCACGTTCTTGGCTATGTTGAAACTTACCTGGATGGTCTTACAACGCTTAAGCCTTTTCGTGGCGTTGCCGCGCTTATTCTTCAGAGTCATTGTTATGCCCGTGGCGTCAAGCTGCGAGGCTATGGCCACCTTTTCCGTCAGCGACTGCTTGTCGGCGTTCAGGCCTTGTATTTGCCTCGTAGCCTCGGCATATTGTCCCTTCACGCGGGTGTTCTCGGCCGTAAGATTCTGGTTCAGACGGTTAAGCGAGTCTATTTCGAGCACGTAGCTGCGTATCACGGCGCGGCACGTAGCCAGCTCCTTCTTCAGCCTTGCTATCTCGCGAGCGTCAGACGCCTTCACGTTCCTCAACTCCTCAAGCAGCTTTTCGGTCTTCAGCTGTTCCTGGGTGAGCTGTTCTATTATAGAGTCGTTGTTTATCTGTGTCTTCAGTTCGCTGTACTGGTCGGCAAACATCTGATATTCGTTCTCCATCTCTTTCTTGTCCAACTCGGCCAACTCCTGCATATCCTTGTTGGCTTGTTTTTGCCGGTTCAGGCTGATGGCGAGATACACGATGCCGCCCAACAGCAGCAATCCTACTATGACTGAGGGAATGATAACTTTTTTGTTCATATTTGTCTTGTAATTTATCGAAATGCAAATTTAACTTATTTACTTTAAACATCATAAAGTTTTCTGAAGTATAAATATATAAAAAGGTAAAATTAGTAATTTTACCGAATTTTTGAACAATATTAAAAAGGATTTCTTATATTTGCAAACATAACGAATTAATCGTAACCTTATTAACCCAAAATCCATTAATAATGACACAGACCATCAAGCGCGTGGCGAGGTTTTACTACGAAGGCTTCACCGGAATGAAGTTAGGCAAGACGCTGTGGCTTGTCGTTCTCGTAAAGCTTTTTATCATGTTCGCCGTCATACGCTTATTTTTCATGCCCGACGTCCTAAGCCAAAAGGCTCCCGACGGCGACAAGGCCGGCTACGTGTCGTCACAGATAATAGGCCAATCGGACATCGACGACGGTGACTGAAAACACCACCTGCCATGAAGAAAAGCACCCCTTACAGCACCGATGGCACACAACCAAAAGCTGGCACACGCAAGCACGCCGTGCAAAAGGTGTCCTTTTACAATGCAAAAGGGCACCTATCACCGTGCAAAAGGCGTCCTTTCACACGGTAAAAGGGCACCTTTTGCAGAACGCCCTGAAACAGGGCGCTGAAGAGGCGGCAAACAACGGACGGAAAGAAACATTTAACCTGATAAGATATGACAGACTTTATTTTAGGCATCACCGCCGGGACAGTTGACTGGTCGAGAGCACAGTTTGCCCTTACGGCCATCTACCACTGGCTGTTCGTACCCCTAACACTGGGGCTGGCTCTCATAATGGGCATCATGGAGACCTGTTATTACGCCATCAAAAAGAAACACCCCGACAGCCCACGCGCAGCTGAATGGAAAAGCGCGGCACGCTTCTGGCAAAAGCTCTTCGGCATCAACTTCGCCATGGGCGTGGCAACGGGCATCATACTTGAATTTGAGTTCGGCACCAACTGGAGCAACTACTCATGGCTCGTGGGCGACATCTTCGGCGCGCCGCTCGCCGTAGAAGGCATAGTGGCGTTCTTCCTCGAAGCCACGTTCGTAGGCGTCATGTTCTTCGGATGGGGCAAGGTGTCGCGCGGTTTCCACCTAGCCTCTACCTGGCTTACCGGTCTCGGCGCCACAATATCGGCGTGGTGGATACTCGTTGCCAACGCATGGATGCAGTATCCCGTGGGCCAGGCGTTCAACCCCGACACCATGCGCAACGAGATGACTTCGTTCGCCGAAGTAGCCCTGTCGCCCCTCGCCATCGACAAATTCTGCCACACGGTTATCTCGGCGTGGATTATCGGCGCGATATTCGTCGTAGCCGTCAGCTGTTACCTCATGTTCAGGCGCCACGCCGACGAAGCACAGGCCGGACGCGACCGCAGTCTCGCCGTGCGCAGCGTCAAGATAGCATCGGTGGTTGGGCTCGTATCGTCGCTCCTCGCCATGCACACCGGCGACCACTCGGCTTATATGGTGGCAAAAGTGCAGCCCATGAAGCTGGCCGCTATGGAAGCCCTCTATGACGGAGGACGGGGCGAAGGCCTCACCATCGTGGCGGCCGTCAACCCGTTCGAGCAGCCTGATTACACCTCGGCTGAAGAACCACCGATGAAGATAGCAATGCCCAAAATGCTGTCGTTCCTTGCCACACGCGACTTTGACGGATACGTACCCGGCGTAAACGACATAATAAAAGGAGGCTACACCATGCCGGACGGCACCACGGCACTGCCGCTAAGCGAGAAGATGGAGCGCGGACGCCTCGCCATCAAAGCCCTTGACGACTACCGCAAGGCTAAGGCCGAAGGCGACGGCGCTGCCGCCGCACAACACCGGAATACGCTTGACGAGAACATGAAATACTTTGGCTACGGATACATCGACAACGCCGAACAGACCGTGCCCTTCATCCCTATATGCTTCTGGGCGTTCCGCGCTATGGTAGGCCTCGGCGTGCTGTTCCTGCTGTTCTTCGCCGTAGCCGTTTTCTTAGCTTATAAGAAGGACGTCACCAGGTTGCGCTGGTTCCACGTCACGGGTATGGCTCTCCTCCCCTTGGGCTATGTGGCCAGCGAAGCGGGCTGGCTCGTGGCCGAGTTCGGGCGTCAGCCGTGGGCCATTCAAGATATGCTGCCTACCTGGGTGGCTGTGTCTGACATCAGCGCAGGCTCCGTTATGCTTACGTTCTTCATCTTCCTCGCCTTGTTCACCCTTCTCCTTGCCGTAGAAGTCAGCATAATGTGCCGCGAGGTGAAGAAGGGAGCGGAAGAAAGTGAAGAAATAAAAATTAAAAACGAAGAATGAAAAGTCAAGAAAGAACGACATGACACAGCTCTTCCGGAACTGCCGGCTGTATTGACCTTAACACTTAAAAAAACATTTAACACCTATAAAACATGACATACGAATTTCTGCAACAATATTGGTGGTTCATCGTCTCCCTTTTGGGGGCATTGCTGGTCTTCATGATGTTTGTCCAGGGAGCCAACTCATTGATGTTCTCACTCGGCGGCGGCAGCGAAAACGAACGCCGGCTCATCATCAACTCCACCGGAAAGAAATGGGAACTCACTTTCACCACCCTCGTAACATTCGGAGGAGCGTTCTTCGCATCGTTCCCACTGTTTTACAGCACCAGCTTCGGCGGTGCTTACTGGGTGTGGATGCTCATTCTCGTCACATTTGTGCTCCAAGCCGTCAGCTACGAGTTTCAGGACAAGATAGGCAACTTCCTCGGCGCACGCACGTTCCACTGGTTTCTCGTAATCAATGGCGTTGCAGGCCCGCTACTGCTCGGCGTGGCCGTGGCAACGTTCTTCAACGGAGCTAACTTCATCGTGGAAAAGGGTAACATCCTCGGCGGCGGCAACCCGATAATCAGCGGATGGGCCAATGCCAGCCACGGGCTCGATGCCCTGCTCAACGGTTGGAACTGGATATTCGCCCTCGCCGTGTTCTTCCTCGCACGCATCCTCGGCGTCCTCTACGTCATCAACAACGTTGACAACGACAACATCCGCTCGCGCGGTGCGGTGCGCCTCGTCGGCAATCTCGTGCCCTTCCTCGTGTTCTTCATAGTCGCCGTTGTGTACATCATGCAGAAAGACGGCTACGCCTTCGACCCCGCCACGGGCGAAATCTACATCGAGCCTTACAAGTATTTCAACAACTTCTGCCAGATGTGGCCGCTCGCCATAACACTGCTCGCCGGCGTTGCGCTGTTTCTTTTCGGCTGCATAAAGACAATCTTCAGCCCGACATACACGCGCGGCATCTGGCCCGCCGGCATCGGAGCCGTCCTCGCCGTGCTTAGCCTTCTGCTCTGCGCCGGGTGGAACGACACGGCATACTATCCCTCTACAGCCGACTTGCAAAGCAGCCTCACCATAGCCAACAGTTGCAGCAGCGAGTTCACGCTGACGGTGATGTTCTACGTCTCCCTGCTCGTTCCCTTCGTCGTTGGCTATATCGCGTATGTGTGGAGGAAAATGGGGTAGCCCCTCCCCAACCCTCCCGTGGGAGGGGGTTTAGAATGTTTTGTTAATTACAGAATAATAAAAAAGCAGGTGTATCCAAAATGGAACTCAGCCCTTGTAGGGACATAATTTATTATGTCCGCACGCCACGGAGGGGCGTATAAATACCTGAATGCCTGTAAAATACGTTTCTGCGAAACGTGCGGACATAATAAATTATGTCCCTACAAGGGCGGTGGTTTGCAATTATGACACCCCCTTTTTATTTTTATAAAAGAGTAATCAAGCTCCCTCCCACGGGAGGGCTGGGGAGGGGCGTCTTACTTCACCTGCACCACCTTCGTCGGCCCTTGTTCCTTATTCCGACGATTTACGGTAGTAACTACGGCCTGTGCCAAGTTGATAAACGCCTGCCCCGTCATTGTATTCGCGTCCAAGGCCGACGGCTTACCGTCGTCGCCGCTTTCACAGATACTCTGCACCATAGGTATCTGGGCCAACAGGGGCACACCCATCTCCTTTGCTAAGTTCTTGCAGCCGTCCTTGCCGAAGATGTAATACCGGTTTTCAGGCAGCTCGGCGGGCGTAAACCATGCCATATTCTCCACCAACCCTAATATGGGAACGTTCACCTTGTCGTTCCTATACATATCTATACCCTTGCGCGCATCGGCCAAAGCTACTTTCTGAGGCGTGCTCACTATCACTGCGCCCGTTATGGCCAGCGTTTGCAGCAGCGTCAGGTGTATGTCGCTCGTGCCGGGAGGAGTGTCGAGGATGAAGTAGTCAAGGTCGCCCCAGTCAGCGTCGCCTATCAGCTGCTTCAAGGCGTTCGACGCCATTCCGCCACGCCATAGCGTCGCCGTGTCGGGATTGACAAAGAAACCTATGCTCAACAGTTTAACGCCATATTTCTCTATCGGCTCTATCAGGTCGCGCCCGTCCTTGTTAACGGCATAAGGACGCGCATCCTCAACGTCGAACATCTTTGGCATCGACGGGCCGAAGATGTCTGTGTCAAGCAGTCCTACCTTGTAGCCGAGACGTGCCAAGGCTATAGCCAAATTAGCCGCCACGGTGCTCTTGCCAACCCCGCCCTTGCCTGAACTTACCGCAACGACGTTCTTCACACCCGGTAACATCTTGCCCGGCTCAGGTCGCGGTTTCGATTTTGTTTCCACACCAATCGTCACCTCCACGTCTTTGCTTACGTGATAGTGTATCGCAGCCTCGGCTGCCTTTAGCGTAGATTTCATAAAGGGATCGGTGTCACGTGGAAATATCAGCGAGAACGACACCTTCATGCCGTCAATCCGCAAATTGTCGGCAACCATCTCGCTTTCTACCAAGTTTTTCTTTGTGCCAGGATACGTCAC
>CALUGX010000025.1 GCA_944320285.1 uncultured Prevotella sp. | reverse complement strand
CAGTGGACGCCGGGCGTCGGAGAGCCGCAGGGCGGGTCGCCAAAGTGGTACGACCTTTATAAGAAAATCCTCGCCGCTGGCAAGAGCATAATGGCTTGCTGGGTGACGGTGGACGAGCTGCGCCCGCTGCTCGACAACATCGGGGGCGACGGAGTGCACCTTGAGATGGACTTCCACAACGAGGCGGAGGTGGAGCAGGCCATGCGCATAGTGGAGGAATATCAGACAGACGGGCGTACGAAGGACAAGCAGACGAGGAACATCGAGACCATCAATCTTGACGGCCTGGCCGACGACGAGGCCGTAAGCAGAATAATAGACGAGGCCGAGCGGCAGTTTGCCGGCCTCTCCAAGAACGCCCGGTATTCTCAGTCCTCCCAGTCCTCCCGGTCCTCTCTCAGCGCCATCGCCCGCGAACGCCTCCTCATACTCGACGGGGCAATGGGCACAATGCTACAGGCGCGCCGCCTGAAAGAAGCCGACTTCCGCGGCGAGCGGCTGAAGGAGCACCCCGTTGACGTGGCCGGCTGCAATGACCTGTTGTGCCTTACGCGCCCAGACATCGTGGCGGACATACATAGGCTCTACCTTGCCGCCGGTGCCGACATCATCACGACAAACACCTTCAACGCACAACGCATCTCAATGGCCGACTACCGCCTTGAGCACCTTTGCCGCGAAATAAACCTCGCGGCGTGCCGACTGGCGCGTGAGGCTGCCGACGAATTTACCAAGGGCAACCCGCAAAAGCCGCGCTTCGTGGCAGGTTCGATGGGGCCTACGGGCAAGACTTGCTCGATAGCCACGGACACGGCGCAGCCCGGATGGCACACGTTCAACTATGACACGCTGCTCCGCGCTTACACGGAACAGGCCGAGGCGCTCGTCGAGGGCGGTGTGGATGCAGTGCTGATAGAGACAATATTTGACACGATGAACGCCCGTGCCGCCGTTGAAGCGGTGCGCGCCGCTGCCAAGAGGCAGGGCCGCGACGTGCCCCTGATGCTCAGTTTCACCATCGCGAACGGCGATGGCCGCAATATGCTGGGGCAGGACATAGAGGCGTTCGTTGCTGAAATAATGGGCGGCGACGTGCTGTCGGTGGGTGTCAACTGTTGCGCCGACCCCTTCATGGCCGTGCCCCTGTTGGCAAGGCTCGGACGGTCAACCGGCAGCCTTGTGAGCCTTTATTCCAATGCGGGCAAGCCCGACGCATCGGGCAGTTACCCGATGACTCCCGAAATGATGCAGCGCAGTATGTGGGCCGTGGCCGAGCAGCACGTGGTTGACATCATCGGCGGCTGTTGCGGCACTACCGACGCACACATCAAGAAACTCTCCGAGATGGTAGAACCACTGCCCGGACTGCACCTTACGACACACTATGCACAACCCGCTGACTGTCAAGATGTTGCAAAAGGAGCCCTTTTGCACGGCGAAAGACCGTCTTTTGCAGCCCAAAAGGATACCTTTCAGACGGCAAGAGACGATGAACGAGCAAACAAGCAGACAAACGGACGAGCAGACGAGGGACAAGTGACAAGCTACGAGCAAACAAGTGCACAGTCAGAAGCATCCCGCCAACCCTCTTCCCGGCTATCCCTGCCATCACAGTCCTCCCAACCCATCCGGTCGGCAGCCTCCGGCGTCTTCGACGCCATACTCCACGGCAAGGCTGACAAGGCTGTTGAGGCCACGCGCGCCGCTCTCGACGAAGGTACGGCTCCGCAAGACATCATCAACGGTCAGATGATACGCGCTATGGGCGAGGTGGGCAGCCGCTTCGAGCAAGGCAAGGCCTTCGTGCCCCAGTTGCTCATGGCCGGCCGCGCAATGAAGGCCGCACTTGAACTGTTGAAGCCCATGCTTTCAGGCAGCGCGTCGGCAACAATAGGCCGCGTGGTCATCGGCACGGTGAAGGGCGACCTGCACGACATAGGCAAGAACCTCGTGGCGTCGATGCTTGAGGGCAGCGGCTTCGAGGTTGAGAACATCGGCATAGACGTGCCGGCGGACAAGTTCGTCGAGGCAGTGGAGGCCTGCCACGCCGACATCCTCTGTATGTCGGCCCTGCTCACCACAACGATGACTTACATGAAAGACGTCATCCGCGCCATCGACGATGCCGGACTGCGCGACAAGGTGAAGATAATGGTGGGCGGCGCGCCCGTCAGCCAGGCCTTCGCCGACGAGATAGGAGCCGACGGCTACAGCGACAACGCCAACGAAGCGGTGAAGGTGGCAAAACAATTATTACAGCCCCACCCGGCCTCCCCGGGGGGGAGGAGCTGAGCAACTTCCGCTATTTGTAAGGCATTAGCCATAAACCGGCAAAACAATAATTATTAATCAACAAAACAAATCCTTCACTCCCCCTCACGGGGGAGCTTGAGGGGCTTTACCAAACCATGACAACACAATCATTACAAGCACTTGACTGGGGCATCCTTGCCGCCTATTTCGTCATCCTCCTGGCAATCGGGGTGTGGGCGAGCCGCAAGAGCAAGGACGGTAGTAGTAAATTTTTGGCCGGGCATTCGCTGCGCTGGCACCACATAGGCTTCTCCATGTGGGGCACTAACGTAGGCCCGTCGATGCTCATAGCGTCGGCCAGTGCCGGCTTCACCACTGGCATCGTGTCGGGCAATTACGCCTGGTACGCCTTCGTCTTCATAGCTCTGCTGGCCTTTGTTTTCGCCCCGCGCTATCTGGGAAGCAAGGTTGCGACGCTGCCAGAGTTCATGGGGCTGCGCTTCGGTCAGTCAACGAGGAATATGCTGGCCTGGTACACCATCGTCACCATCCTTATCTCGTGGCTCGCGCTGACGCTTTTCGCCGGCGGCATCATCATCCGTCAGGTGTTCGGTATGCCCATGTGGATGTCCGCCTTCCTGCTTTTGGCCATATCGGCGTTCTTCACCATGCTCGGCGGACTTAAGGCCGTGGCCTACACCAACGTCTACCAGATGGTGCTGCTCATCGTCGTTTCGGCCACGCTTACCGTCGTAGGCATCTACCGTTTGGGCGGCGACTCGTTCACGGGAGGCATCTCCGTGCTGGCAAATCCCGACATAGTGCCGTCAAACTATTGGAATTTGTTTCAGCCGAACTCCGACAGGGACTTCCCCTGGCTGCCCATCCTGCTGGGCTATCCCATATCGGGCCTGTGGTTCTGGTGTACCGACCAGTCGATGGTGCAGCCCGTGCTGGCCGCCAAAAACCTGAGCGAGGGGCAGCGCGGGGCCAACTTCACGGGCTGGCTGAAAATCCTCGACGTTGCCATTTACATCATTCCGGGCATCGTATGCTTCGCGTTGGTGAAGACGGGCTTCTTCGGCGGAGTGACAATAGAGCCCGATAATGCTTATATGTCGCTCGTCTCCAGCCTGTTCCCCGTGGGCATGGTAGGCCTCGTGCTGGCCGTTCTCACGGCGGCGCTCATCAGCACCATAGGTTCCGCCCTTAACGCCCTGAGCACTGTTTTCACGATGGACATCTACGTGAAGAACATCCGCCCGGAGGCTACTCCTGCCGAAATATCGCGCACGGGGCGCATCGTGACCATCATCGGGGCATTGGTGTCAATCGTAATCACCGTCGCCGTTGACAACATCAAGGGTATGAATCTCTTTAACGTGTTCCAGTCGGTGCTCAGCTTCATAGCCCCGCCGATGGCCGCCGTGTTCGTCATGGGCGTCTTCTGGAAGCGTTGCACAACGCTGGCCGCCAACATCACGCTGACCTTCGGTACCATCTTCAGCATCGGCGCGGGCATACTCTATCTGTGGGTAATCCCCGGTGCCACGGAGACCGTGCACTTCATGATGCTCTCGTTCTACATTTTCGTCATCCTCGTCATTACGATGGTGGTGGTGAGCCTTGCCGACAAGCAGGCCACGGTGAGCACGGAGGTGGTAAAACTGAGCGAGAAGCCCAAGCGCGGCGTCATCGTGGCGTGGGTTACTTTGGCCGTGGTGATGGTGGCACTGTACATCTTCTTCAACGGGAATTGATAAACACCTACCACAACCCTCCCTTCGGGAGGGGGCTTGATATGCCTTGTTGGTTGTAGTCGGCGCGTTCTCACGTGACTCCCGGTTCATCCCTGTTCTTCCCAGATTTCCCGGTTATCAAGCCTTTGATTATCAGGTAATTACCAAAAGGGCACGTTTTGCAAAGCAAGACGTGCCCTTTTATGTTGCCGTTAGGTATCTTTTGCAATGTCGTTTGAGCCCTTTTACAAATTTACTTGTTCGGCTAACTTTGCCAATCAATTTTATTTGGCCAAATAAAATCTAAGGACTGATAAGCCTGATGTGCCAACTCCAACCACAAAAGCATATCAAGCTCCCTCCTTTTGGGAGGGTTGGGGTGGGTATGTGGGTGCCCTTCCCCTCATTTTGCAACTTAGTTGCATTTGCTTTTCCTTATTTTTGCAAGCAAAAAACACAATCTTTATAACTTTCATGTACAGCAAGACATTCTTATCCTGCGCCCTTGCCGCGCTGCTGCTGGCCTCGTGTCACATGGGCGACGGCCACGGCGAGGCTGCCGACGCGCACGCCGGAGAGACGAAAGAGCACGCCGGCGAGATAGTTATCAGTGCTGATGAGGCCAAGGCCGCGGGCATAGTGTCCGAGGCGGTGACGCCCGGCGAGTTTTCAGGCGTAATCCCCGCAGGCGGCAAAATTCTCGCCGCCACAGGTGACGAGGCCACCGTCGTGGCCACGGTGCCCGGCATAGTGAGCTTCACGCGCGGACTTACTGAAGGCTCCTCTGTGGCTAAGGGGGGCACGGTGTTCACCATATCGTCGAGAAACCTGCAAGACGACCCCGCACGCCAGGCCGCCGTAGCCTACCGCACGGCTAAGGGTGAATACGAGCGTGCGGCTAAGCTGGTGGAGGACAAGATAGTCACCCAAAAGGAATTCAACCAGATACGCTCCGCATACGAGGCGGCGAAGATAGCTTACGAGGCCTATTCAGGCAGTGCAAAGCAGGGCGCGGGCGTGGCCGTGAAGTCGCCCATAGGCGGCTACGTGAAGACGTGTCTCGTGAAGGAAGGCGACTATGTCACCGTAGGCCAGCCGCTTATGAACGTTACACAGACGCGCAAGCTCTACCTCAAGGCCAATGTGCCGGAGCGTTATTATTCACAGATGGGCACGCTCCGCTCGGCCAAGTTCAAGACCGCTTACGGCGACAGTGTTTACGATCTGCGCCGGATGGACGGCCGGCTCGTGGCCGCCGGCAAACAGACGGGCGACGGCTCGCCTTACATCCCAGTGACGTTCGAGTTCAGCAACCGTGCCGACGTGGCCCCCGGTTCGTTTGTCGAGACCTATCTGCTGACGGCTCCCCGCAAGGGCATCATCAGCGTGCCGGTGTCAGCCCTCACCGATGAGCAGGGCGTGACGTTCGTCTACGTGCAGACCGACGCTACCTGTTACGAGCGTCGCGAGGTGCACACGGGCGAGACCGACGGCGAGCGCGTGGAGATAACCGCTGGCCTCAAGGATGGCGAGAAGGTGGTTGTCAAGGGTGCGATGCAGGTGCGCCTCGCCGGTGCAAGCACCGCAATACCGGGACATACGCATAATCATTGAGCCTCAAAAGTCATAAACCGGCCAAAGACCCACCCCAACCCTCCCAAAGGGAGGGAGCTTGATATGCAGCCGTAGGGCGTATAAGGCATATTCGGCTCATTCAGCAAATCGGCCTTATTGACTTTTTGGGGACAGAAGCTAACTAAGCTCCCTCCCTTTGGGAGGGTTGGGGTGGGTGTTTGGGTCTGTTACAATATTTTTTTTACTGCAATGTTAAACAAGATAATCCGTTTCTCATTAAACAACCGCCTGCTCGTGCTCGTGGCGGCGGTGCTGCTCACCGTGGCGGGCATCTACACCGCCGGACGGACGGAAGTAGACGTATTCCCTGACCTCAACGCGCCTACGGTGGTCGTCATGACCGAGGCCGGCGGCATGGCCGCAGAAGAAGTGGAGCAGCTCGTGACGTTCCCCATAGAGACTGCCGTCAACGGCGCCACCCACGTGCGCCGCGTGCGCTCGTCCTCGGCCACCGGTTTTTCGGTGGTGTGGGTTGAGTTTGACTGGGACACAGACATCTACCTGGCGCGCCAAATCGTGTCAGAGAAGCTCGCGGCCGTCACCGAGACGCTGCCTGAGAACGTCGGCAAGCCCACGCTCGGCCCCCAGTCGTCAATCCTCGGCGAAGTGATGATTGTGGGACTGACGGCGGACAGCACGTCGATGATGGATCTCCGGACGCTGGCCGACTGGACCATACGCCCCCGCCTCATGTCAACGGGCGGCGTGTCGCAGGTGTCGGTTCTCGGCGGTGACATCAAGGAATACCAGATACTGCTGCATCCCGGCCGTATGGCGCACTACGGTGTGACGCTGGGCGAGGTGCTGGCAGTCACCGATCAGATGAACCGTAACACCAACGGCGGCGTAATCTATGAGTACGGCAACGAGTACATAGTGCGCGGAGTGGTGTCAACCGACAACGTGCGGAAGATGGGCAACGCCGTGGTTAAGAGCGTAGGCGGCGATGCCGTGACGCTGGCCGACGTCGCCGACGTACAGGTGGGCGCGCAAGTGCCCCGCTTGGGCCTCGCCTCTGAAAAGGGTAAGCCCGCCGTGCTGCTGACGGTAACCAAACAGCCCGACACCGGTACAATAGAGCTTACCGAACGCTTGGAGGACGCCCTCAACGACTTGAAGAAGAATTTGCCGCCCGACGTGCACGTATCTACGGACGTCTTCCGCCAGTCGCGCTTCATTGAAAGCTCGATAAGCAACGTGGAGCATTCGCTCTACGAGGGCGCGCTGTTCGTTGTCATCATCCTTTTCCTCTTCTTGGCCAACGTCCGCACCACGGTGATTTCATTGATTACGCTGCCCGTGTCGCTGCTTATGTCGGTCGTGGTGCTCAACTATTTCGGCATAAGCGTCAACACCATGAGCCTCGGCGGACTTGCTATCGCCATCGGCTCGCTCGTCGATGACGCCATCGTTGACGTTGAGAACGTCTGGAAACACTTGCGTGAGAACCGCGCCCTGCCCCGTGGCGAGCGTCTGCCCGTGCTCAACGTGGTGTTCAACGCCTCGCGCGAGGTGCGTATGCCGATACTCAACTCCACGGCGATAATCATCGTCAGCTTCATCCCCCTGTTCTATCTTAGCGGAATGGAGGGCCGTATGCTCATACCGCTGGGCGTGGCTTTCATCGTGGCCTTGATAGCTTCTACGATTGTCGCGCTGACGCTCACCCCCGTGCTGTGCAGTTATCTGCTCGGCGGGGGCAAGGACGGAGGCGTGCCCAAGGAGGCTTTCGTGGCCGTATGGCTCAAGAAGCATTACGAGCGTTGGCTCGTCTGGGCATTGGACCACAAGCGTCCGGTGCTCGTGACCACGGCCGTGCTCTTCGCTGCGGCCATCGGCCTGTTCTTCACGTTGGGGCACAGCTTCCTGCCGAAGTTCAACGAAGGTTCGTTCACCATCAACATAAGCTCCATGCCGGGAATATCCCTTGAAGAGTCAGACCGCATCGGCCGTCGCGCCGAGGAAATTCTGCTGTCGATACCGGAAATACAGACCGTGGCGCGAAAGACCGGTCGCGCCGAGCTTGACGAGCACGCCTTGGGCGTGAACGTGTCGGAAATCGAGGCGCCATTTGAGCTTAAAGACCGTTCGCATGAAGAACTTCTCGATGACATAAGGCATAAGCTCGCCGCCATAAAAGGGGCGAACATCGAGATAGGCCAGCCCATCAGCCACCGCATCGACGCCATGCTCAGCGGTACGCAGGCCGGCATCGCCATCAAGCTATTCGGCGACGACCTTAACAAGATGTTCGAGCTGGGCAACCGGATAAAGGACACCGTGGCCGACGTGGAGGGCATTGCCGACCTCAACGTGGAGCAGCAGGTGGAGCGGCCCGAACTTGAGATAACACCGAAGCGCGAGATGCTGAAGATGTACGGCATACCGCTGGCCGACTTCAACACCTTCGTGCGCACGAATATGGCTGGCGAAACTGTGTCGCAAGTCTACGAGAAGGGCGGCAGCTTCAACCTCGTGGTGCGCGCTGCCGAGCACGACCGCTGCGACATGGAGCGCATACGCGACCTGATGATAGACACACCCGACGGGCGTAAAGTCCCCCTGGCCAGCGTAGCCGATGTCACTTCGGCTATGGGGCCGAACACAATCAACCGCGAGAACGTGAGGCGCAAGATTGTAATCTCGGCCAACGCGAGTGGGCGCGACCTGCGCAGCGTGGTCAACGACATACGCAAGCGCGTTGACGCCGAGGTGGAGTTGCCCGAAGGCTACCATGTGGAGTACGGCGGACAGTTTGAGAGTGAACAGGCGGCCAGCCGCACCCTGCTGCTGGCCTCGCTCCTCAGCATCGTAGTCATCTTCCTGTTGCTCTATATGCAGTTCAAGAACGCCGTGGAGAGCGGTATCATCCTGCTCAACTTGCCGCTGGCGTTGATAGGCGGAGTGTTTACTCTCGTGCTGACGACCGGCGAGGTAAGCATCCCTGCAATCATAGGTTTCATATCGCTCTTCGGCATCGCCACACGCAACGGTATGCTGCTAATCAGCCATTACAACACGCTGCGCAGCGCGCCGGGGGCGGAGCTGCGGCGGAGCATTGTGCAAGGGTCGCTCGACCGTCTGAACCCCATTCTCATGACGGCACTGTGTTCTGCGCTCGCACTGATACCGCTGGCTCTGCGCGGCAGTTTGCCCGGCAACGAGATACAAAGTCCTATGGCGAAGGTAATCCTGGGCGGACTGCTTACCTCGACATTCCTCAACGGCTTCGTAATACCGATTGTCTATGAGTGGATGAGCAAGCGTAACATCATCAAGGAAAAGAGCGTTGACGACAAGGACGACGGCAATTGACGGCCTGCGGCGTAACCTGCTGTGGCGCAGACTGTTGCGCCATGACGTGCAAAAGGCCGCAAAACGCAGTGTAATAGGTGGCAAATGGCGGCGCAAACGGCGGCCTTTTGCATGGCGTTTTGCCACCTTTTGCACGGCGGATGGTTCCGGGCGTGATTTTTATTGGTGGCAATTGAAATAAAATAAGATTAAAAACATTAATTTAGCATGAAATATACAATATTATCCATCGTGGCGTTGCTGGCGGCTGCATCCGCCCAAGCGCAGACCATTGACGACGTGATGCGCAGCGTGGAACAGAACAACGTTGAGCTGAAAGCTGCCAAGAAGGGCAACGAGGCGGCGACTCTTGAGGCGAAACAAGTGAACAACCTTGAAGGGCTCTCGGTGGAATACAGCCCCTTCTTCAATAAGGCCGTGGGCGGCATAGCCAGTTCGGAACTTGTGGTGAGCCAGGGTTTCGACTTTCCCACGCTCTACGGCGCGCGCAAGAAGGCCAACCGCTTGCAGCAGGATGTGCGCGACATGGAGTATGAGACGGCCCGCCGCGACATACTGTTGCAGGCCAAGAACTTCTGTCTGGACCTGATTTTCATCAGCAAGCAGAAGGCCGTGCTTGACGAAAGGCGCAAGAACGCCGACGAATTGCTGGCCACGTTCACCGAGAAATACGAGCAGGGCGACGCCACGTCGATAGAACTGAACAAGGTAAAGATGGAGCGCATGGCCCTCGAAGCGGAGCTTGTGCAGGCCGAGACAGCGCGCGCTGCGGCTTTGAGCGGGCTGCAAGCCCTGAACGGGGGCGAGGAGATAAGTCTCACGGCGACGGAATACCCCGCAGCTCCGGCTGAAGGTTACGAGGCCGTCTACGAGCGTGCCGTGGCCGCCGACCGCACAGTGATGGCTGCCGAGGCCGCCGTGCGCGCCGCCGAACAGGACGTGAAGGTGAACCGTCAGGGCTGGATACCAAAGATAGAGATAGGTTATCGCCGCAACACCGACGGTGACGACGCCAGCCACGGCTTCCTGATAGGCGGCTCGATACCACTCTTCGCCAACAAGAACAAGGTGAAAACAGCCAAGGCCAAGCAAGCCGAAGCAAAGATGAGGCAGGCCGACGCTCGCATAAAGGCCGAAGGCTCCGTGCGCGCCCTGATAACCGAGATGCGCCGTCTGCGCGCCGCCGCCGGCGCTTACGACCTACCCCTGATGCGCGAGACGCTCGCTCTGCTGCGCACGGCGGTTGACAACGGAGAGATGTCAGTCACCGACTATTACACCGAGGCCGACAAAATCTATCTCAATATGCAGTCTTACCTTGAGGTGGAGCGGCAATACCAGGGCGTTGTGGCCGACGTGATGAAGAATGAATTGTAATGTATTCACCCCAGCTACATACCCACCCCAACCCTCCCGAAGGGAGGGAGCTTAATATGCCTTGTGGTTAATTGTGGGCACATTACCTAATAATTAGCGATGGTAATTAAGCTCCCTCCCTTCGGGAGGGTTGGGGTGGGTGTTTAGTTGGGATGGTTTTTTCCTCTTATAGCAGTCTTTGAAATCGCAAAGGCCGCACGAATATTCAAGTTTTCTTACCTTCGGGCCGAGGCCGATGACGCCGCTCACTGACTTGATGGGCACCATCAGGCTTGAGTCTGTCAGGCGGACGCCGCACGGACGCTCCACGCCGAAGAGCGGGAAGAGCCGCTGCTGCTCAGACACGTGCCATCCGCAGTAGCCCGGACTGAAGCGGTTGGTGTGCCGCCAGCCGCGAGTGTCAATCTCTGTTTGCAGGTATTGTTCCATGACGTCGGCCGTGTGCTCGGCTATCACCGAGCCGAAGGCGTCGGCAACGAACGTGTGCACCATGTCGTCTTCGTCTTTCAGACGCATTTGCAGATCCTCAAACTCTGCGCCGGCCGTGGCCACGAACAGGGCGAAAGCCTCCGCGCCGCGCAGCTGGCGGCTGATGATGTGCCCCACGTTGAGCACCGTGCCGCCTATCGTCAGCGTGTTGCGCTCCGTGTCGAGTGTGCCTTTGGCGAGCGTATAGCAGAAGCGCGGGCGCGTAACGGCGGTTAGCATCGAGCCCACGACGCGCACCTCGGCCAGTACGTCGTCGTCGGGCGTGGTGTCGCCGTAGCCCATCTGGGCATAGACTTCATGCAGTATGGCCGTCCCTTCGGCTTCGCTGTCAAGTTGGGGTAGGGTAATTTCTTTGGTGAACATTGGTTCGTAAGTTTCTTTTTAGTGGTGGGCGAATAAGATGAATAGGACAGATGAGGCCAATATTTGCCCACAAAGCATACTAAGTTCCCTACATTCGGGAGGGTTGGGATGTGTGTCAGCCGGTCTTGTTTTTATTTTTTATTATTTTCTTTGCTCTCTATTCCACCTCTCCACTTCCTCGAAGAACGCCTCCACGTTGGCCATAGGGCTGTGTGGCGGGGTGTCGCAGCCGCTGGAAATGACGAAGTTTGATGCCCAGGCCATGCGCTCCAAGAGGTCCCGCGTGGCGTGGCGCATATCGTCAGCCGTGGCGTCCTTGAAGAGCGACACGGGGTCGAGGTTGCCCATCGCGAGTGCCGTCGGCGGCACGTCGCGCGTCACTTGCGCCATATCACACTTGTTGCCGAAGTGGTAAGCGGCAGCTCCCGTGGCTGTCATGGCGTTTGTGCACTGGCCGGTGTTGCCGCAATTGTGCAGCACTACGGTGAACCAGTCGTCCTGTACGGCCTCCACTATCCGCCTGACATACAGCGACGAGAACTCGCGGCAGTCGTCGTCAGAGAGCAGTCCGGCCGCCGGCTCGGCCATCACCACACCGTTTGCCCCGGCGTCTTTCAGTGCGAGGCAGTATTTCAGGATGAAGTCCGTGCACTTAGTGAGCAGCCGTCGCGCGGCTTCCGGGTTCTCGATTATCAGCATCATTATTTCAGACATATCGTAGAGCCTGCCTGCCAGCGAGAACGGCCCTATGCAGCCTGAGAACACGGGGCGGTCGGTTATCTCTCGTGCGGCCAGCATCGACGCCTTGATGTACTGCGGCACGCGCCCGCAGCGCAGCGAGGGGACTTCCAGTCGGTCGATGTCCTCTACGCCGGATAGCAGGTGCCCGCGCACGGCCGGCACCTCGTCGCGCTCGAAGGCGATGTCGGCGCCGAACGCCTCGGCTTCGACGGTAAGGTCCATTATAACCGTTGCGGCGGCCGACGGGTACTTGTCGGCGAGAGTCTTCACGGCGTCGGCGTGCACGCGCCCGTCGCTCACGGCTTCGAGTACGGTGCGCCCGGTGAGTTCTATGCCCGGGTGGGTCATGATTGGCACTGCGGCCACGCGGCGGTCGGCTATGAGGCGTGCCGCCCATTCTGTCATGTTGGTTTTCATTGTGGTTGTTTTTAATAGGGCAAATGTGGCGGATAAGGCTTATGGCTCCGTTATTTTAATGTGGCGGATGTGGCGGATAAGGTTTATGGCTTATCGGTTTGTATGCTTGTGGCTCGTCACTTGCCGGCTTGTTTCCCTGCAAATATAGCGCAAATCGGGCTAAGTACAAAATAAATCTCTGCGCATTCTGACGACGCAATGCCGCCACCTTTGTAACGCCTTGATGTTCAATGGTTTGCAAAAGGTGTCCTTTTGCAGTCCCGTTTGCCGCAAATTGCAGCGCAAAAGGGCACCGATTGCAGGGCGAAAGGGCACCGATTGTGGAGTTTGCAACCGGGTTGCACCATGTTTGGCGTAACTTTGCACTTGTAAAAAGACAAATGGGCAACTTAAAAACGAAGAAAAGGAGACTATTGATATGGAAGAAAAACGAAGTTTCTTGAAGCCGGCCATATCTCTGGTGATGCTCTTGTCCGGCATCGTCATGGCGGCCATGAAGGTGGAATGGTTTGCCGACGATGCTGTGAGGTTGGTGTGGTACGTCTGCGCTTACGTCATCGTGGGCATGGGCGTGATACGGGAGGCCGTGGAGTGCGCCGCCAAGGGCGACGTCTTCAGCGAGTTCATGCTGATGAGTGTGGCGTCGGTCGGCGCGTTCGTCATAGGCGAATATCCGGAGGCCGTGGCCGTGATGCTGTTCTACTGCATCGGCGAGACGCTGCAGGACATGGCCGTTGACCGCGCCCGCGACAACATACGCAGCCTGATGGAGTTTCGTCCCGACCATGCGTCGGTAGTAGTTGACGGCGCGTTGGTGGCGAAAGCCCCTGAAGACGTGGCCGTGGGCGACGTAATAGAGGTGAAGCCCGGCGAGCGCGTACCGCTCGACGGCGTGCTGCTGACGGCCGACGCGCCATTCGACACTGCCGCACTGACAGGCGAGAGCGTGCCCCGCACGATAGAGACGGGCGGTGAGGTGCTGGCCGGGATGCTGGCCACGGGCAGCGTGTCAAGGCTCAAGGTGGTGCGCCCGGCCGGTGATAGCGCCGTGTCGCGCATACTGGCTATGGTTGAGGAAGCATCGGAGCGCAAGGCTCCGGCGGAGCTGTTCATCCGCAAGTTCGCGCGCATATACACGCCCGTGGTGACCGGCCTTGCCGCGCTTACGGTGCTCGTGCCGTGGCTGTGGTCGCTGGCCGACGCCTCGTTCGCCTACGACTTCGGCACGTGGTTCTATCGCGCATTGATTTTCCTCGTAATATCATGCCCATGTGCATTGGTCATCAGCATACCGCTGAGCTATTTCGCCGGTATCGGCGCGGCCTCGCGCCAGGGCGTGCTGTTCAAGGGCGGCAACTGGCTTGACGCCATGACGCGCGTTGACACAGTGGTGTTCGACAAGACGGGCACGCTCACCCAGGGCCGGTTTGCCGTGGTAGGCATCTCCGCCGAAGACTCTGACAGTCTGCTGGCAACCGTGGCCGCCATAGAGCGCGGCAGCAACCACCCCATAGCCCGCGCCATTGTCGCCAGGGCAGGGGACACCGCAGTTGAGGCCGGCGACGTGGAGGACGTGCCCGGCTACGGCATGACGGCCACCGTGGACGGCCACCGCTGGGCCGTGGGCACGCTGAGACTGCTCGACCGCGAGGGCGTGGCTTACCCCAAGGAACTGGCCGCCGCGCCTGATACTGTCGTGGCCTGTGCAAAGGACGGGCAGTATGCGGGGTGCATAACGTTGGCTGACACGCTGAAGGACGACGCCCGCGAGGCTGTAGACAAACTGCGTCGCAGTGGCGTTAGCCGCATTGAAATACTTTCAGGCGACAAGCAGGCGTTGGTTGACAAGGTGGCTGCCGAGTTGCGTGTAGACAGCGGTTACGGCGACCTTCTGCCTGAGGGTAAGGTAAGACATATACAAACGGCCAAGGACGAGGGCCGCAGCGTGGCCTTCGTCGGCGACGGCATCAATGACGCTCCCGTGCTGGCTCTCGCCGACGTGGGCGTGGCAATGGGCGGTCTCGGTGCAGACATGGCCATAGAGACGGCCGACGTGGTGATACAGACCGACCAGCCCTCGCGCGTGGCAGCGGCCATATCCGTAGCCCGCCGCACGCGCCGGATAGCCCGCGAGAATATCGTTTTCGCCGTGGGTGTGAAGGTGCTCGTCATGGTTCTCGGTCTCGCCGGAATGACAAACCTCTGGGCCGCCGTGTTCGCCGATGTCGGCGTGGCCCTGCTTGCCGTGCTTAATGCTATGAGGGTGGGGAGGATGAAATTAAGAAATTAAACTACTTTAACTACTAAAAATATGCTTTGCCTTCTAAAAAACTTATTTTTGCATCACGATGACCGACGAGCATTTTTATATCGACAAATTAGAGCACCGCGGTATAAAGCCGACGGCCACGCGGCTGCTAATCCTGCGGGAAATGTTCCGCGGTGACGAGACAGTGTCGCTGCCGCAGCTCGAAAAGCTGTTGCCAACCGTTGACAAGAGTACTATATCGCGCACCCTGTCGGTGTTCCTGATGAACAAACTGATACACGCCGTTGACGACGGCAGCGGTTCGCTGAAGTACAATGTCTGCGCAGACGACTGCGACTGCGGCATTGACGACGAGCATACCCACTTCTATTGTGAGCGTTGTCACCGCACGTTCTGCCTGAAACGCATACACGTGCCCGTGGTTGACCTGCCTGACGGATTTGTAGTCAGCAGCATAAACTATGTGATTAAGGGATTGTGTCCCGAATGCGCGGAGAAGAGAGGGATTGTAAAGTAGTTAGATTTTAGTAGTTAGAGGTAGTTAGTAGCAGTTAGAGGTGGTTATCGCCCGTGAAACGGGCGATAACCACCTCTAACTGCTATAATTAAACTCCTGAGACTTATCTGAACGCAAAGAACGTTCCGCCGTTTACGGCCATGCGTGCGTTGAACATCCCCTGCTCGTCAAGAGCTACGTCCATCGTGTTGCCGTCCTTGAGGTAAATCTCGGCCGTGTCTTTATCCTTGAGGCGCAGCAGGGTGGTCTTCTTGCCGTCTTGCACCATCGACCACGTGTTCTCCTTCTTGTCGTAAACGAAGTTCACGATTTCACCCTCCGGGTTGCGTATCTCGTAACCGTCCTCAAGCGTAGTCACGGCGTAGAGCTTGCCGTCGCTGCCGAGCACGTTCTCCGTCTTGCCGACGTTCTCGGCCAACGGGTTGTTGCCCGACCAGAACTCTATCGAGTTGATGACAAGTATGTCGGCCACGCCGCACAGCACGTAGGCCGGCGAGATGAGGATGAATATCAGCCAGTTGAGAAACTTGTTGCCCGTGGCCTGCTTGTTCCAGTCAAGCACCTTGTTGAACAACCCGAACGAACCGATGCACGAGCTTACGAGCATTGTGCCGGCCATGACGAAAACGATAGGTTTGAATGCTTTTTTGTACATGATGTTGTATGATTTGTATTAATATCGTTTACAAAACTAACGGTTTCCCGCATAAATAAGGCTTTTTATTATCATAAAAAAACAAAAAAACGACTGTTTAAGCACATCGTTCCCGCGATTTTGATACATTGCATTACTGGTTCGATGGTTGCAGTTTAGTTTTTTTATACCCACATTATTTGTTTCCGTACTATTTATTCATTAACTTTGCAGACTTGCAAAGTATGTTTGTTAAACATACGCGGACAAGTCAGGAAACAACGAATGGAGACATCAAACAACAATAACGAGTTTGTGCGCCGTGTGGCCGAGCAGAAATACGAGTTCGGCTTTACCACTGACGTACATACGGACATTATCGACACGGGTCTGAACGAGGATGTGGTACGCCTGATCTCGGCTAAGAAGGGCGAGCCGGAATGGATGCTCGACTTTCGGCTGCAGGCCTTCAGGTACTGGCAGACGTTGGAACAGCCGGCGTGGGGACACGTGAACGTGCCCGACATCGACTACCAGGCAATATCTTACTATGCGGACCCGATGGCCAAGAAAAAGGACGAGGGCAAGAAGGAGATAGACCCGGAACTGATGAAGACGTTTGACAAATTGGGCATACCGCTCGAAGAACGTCTCGCCCTGAGCGGCCAGACAGCCGTCGATGCGATAATGGACTCGGTGTCGGTGAAGACCACTTACAGAGAAAAGCTGGCCGAGAAGGGCATCATATTCTGCTCGATAGG
Organism: uncultured Prevotella sp.; assembly: GCA_944320285.1. Classification (GTDB taxonomy): domain Bacteria; phylum Bacteroidota; class Bacteroidia; order Bacteroidales; family Bacteroidaceae; genus Prevotella. Next base: position 7,905 of record CALUGX010000025.1, on the reverse strand, counting down.
CGACGCCATAAAGGAACATCCCGACCTCGTGCGGGAGTACTTGGGCAGCGTGGTGCCTTACCGCGACAACTTCTTCGCCGCGCTGAACAGTGCCGTGTTCAGCGACGGCTCGTTCGTCTACATCCCGAAAGGCGTGCGAAGCCCGATGGAGCTTAGCTCGTATTTCCGCATCAATGCCAGGAACACGGGCCAGTTCGAGCGCACGCTCATCATCGCCGAAGACGACAGCTACGTGTCTTACCTTGAAGGGTGCACCGCTCCCATGCGCGACGAGAACCAGCTGCACGCCGCCATCGTGGAAATCATAGTGAAGGACAACGCCGAGGTGAAATATTCGACGGTGCAGAACTGGTATCCCGGTGACGAACATGGAAAGGGTGGCGTGTTCAACTTAGTGACGAAGCGTGGCGACCTGCGCGGGGTTAATTCAAAACTCTCGTGGACGCAGGTGGAGACAGGTTCGGCAATAACGTGGAAGTATCCATCGTGCATACTGCGCGGCGACAACTCCGTGGCGGAGTTCTATTCCGTGGCCGTGACGAACAATTACCAAGAGGCCGACACCGGCACGAAGATGATACATTTAGGGAAAAACACCAAGAGCACCATTATCAGCAAAGGTATCAGTGCAGGTCACAGCCAGAACTCTTACCGCGGATTGGTGAGAGTGTCGCCAAACGCTGACGGCGCGCGCAACTATTCGTCGTGCGACTCGCTGCTGTTAGGCTCGGAATGCGGTGCGCACACCTTTCCTTATATGGACATACACAACGACACGGCCATCGTGGAGCATGAGGCTACGACCAGCAAAATCAGTGAAGACCAGCTCTTCTACTGCAACCAGCGCGGCATACCCACGGAGCAGGCCGTCGGCCTGATTGTGAACGGATACGCCAAGGACGTGCTCAACAAGTTGCCGATGGAGTTTGCCGTCGAAGCGCAAAAGTTGCTCAGCGTAACGCTGGAAGGGACGGTAGGTTAATTCATAATTCATAATGGGGCTTCGCTTTGTGACAAATGTTGGGTTATCATTGTGGATTACGGATTATAAATTATGGATTAAGAAATGATTATGAATTATGACTTAAATAAGATGTTAGAAATAAAGAATTTACACGCCAAGATTGGCGACAAGGAGATATTAAAGGGAATAAACCTTACGATAAAGGACGGTGAGACTCATGCTATAATGGGTCCCAACGGGTCGGGAAAAAGTACGCTTAGCGCCGTGCTCGTAGGTAATCCACTATACGAAGTGACTGCAGGTGAAGTGACGTTTAACGGCAAAGACCTGCTCGCAATGAAGCCGGAGGACAGGGCTCACGAGGGCCTTTTCCTTTCGTTCCAGTATCCTGTGGAAATCCCCGGCGTGTCGATGACGAACTTCATGCGCACCGCCGTCAACGAGAAACGCAAGTATGAGGGCAAGGAACCGCTCAATGCGGCGGAGTTTCTGAAGCTGATGCGTGAGAAGAGGAAAATCGTGGAGCTTGACAGCAAGCTGTCGAACCGCTCGGTTAACGAGGGCTTCAGCGGCGGTGAGAAGAAGCGCAACGAGATTTTCCAGATGGCGATGCTTGAGCCGAAGCTCAGCATTCTCGATGAAACAGACTCCGGCCTTGACGTAGACGCACTGCGCATCGTGGCCGAAGGGGTGAACAAGTTGCGTACGCCGGAGTCGAGTTGCATCGTCATCACGCACTATGAACGCTTGCTTGACATCATTAAGCCAGACATCATCCACGTGCTCTACAAGGGGCGCATAGTGAAGACTGCTGGCCCGGAACTGTCGAAGGAAATAGAAAAGCGTGGCTATGACTGGATTAAGGAGGAAGTGGATGGCCTTTAAGTAGTAAGGATAGAAAGAGTAGAGGAGTAAGTATATTTGCCTAATTCGGCTCATTTGTCCTGTTGCATTAAGGTCATTTGTCTTTAATTCCTTTACTTCATTAACTTCTTTAACTCCTAAAAATAAACAAAATGCAAAGCGAAAAACAATATATCGACCTCTACGGGCAATGCCGCGAGATGCTTATGGCGCACAGTGCGGAGCCGATGAACGCCGTTCGCGACGCTGCGTTCGATGACTTCCGCCGTCTCGGCTTCCCCACAAAGAAGGTCGAAAGGTATAAATACACGGACATTCCGTCGTTGTTTGAGCCTGATTACGGACTTAACCTCAACCGCTTGGAAATACCTGTTGATCCTTATGAGGCGTTCCGTTGCGACGTACCGAACCTAAGCACGTCGCTTTATTTTATCCTTAATGACGGCTTCTACGATAAAGCATTGCCCAACGCCAATCTTCTTCCGGAAGGTGTTGTGGTCGGCTCGCTTGCTAAATATGCCGCCGAACATCCTGATTTCATCGCAAAATATTACTCGAAGATAGCCAAGACTGCCGATGACGGCATAACAGCGCTTAACACTATGCTCGCTCAGGACGGCCTTCTTGTTTACGTGCCGAGGAACGTCGTGGCAGACAGGGCCGTGCAGGTGATCAACATCCTGCGCTCCGACGTAGACCTGATGGTCAACCGCCGCGTGCTGATAGTGGTCGAGGAGGGTGCCGAAATCAAGCTCCTTTTCTGCGACCATGCCGCCGACGACCGCCGTTTCCTCGCCACTCAGGTAATAGAGGCTTACGTCGGTGCCGGTGCTTCGCTCGATCTTTACTGCCTTGAGGAGACCCATGTGAAGAACGTCCGCGTGAGCAATGTGTTCATCGAGCAGCAGCGCGACAGCCGCGTGAGCCACAATGTCATAACGCTGCACAACGGAGTGACGCGCAACCGCACCGACCTCGTCTTCGCCGGGGAGGGTGCCGAGTGCGACCTTCGCGGCTGCGTGATTGCCGACAAACACCAGCACGTTGACAACAACACGCTCATCGACCACCGCGTGCCGCGCTGTACGAGCCGCGAACTGTACAAATACGTGCTCGACGGCAACGCCGTTGGCGCGTTCGCAGGCCGTGTGCTGGTGCGCCACGGAGCGCAGAAGACCATATCGCAGGAGACCAACCAGAACCTCTGCGCTACGAAGGAGGCGCGTATGTACACGCAACCCATGCTCGAAATTTACGCCGACGACGTGAAGTGCGCCCACGGCAGCACTGTAGGCCAGCTCAATGACGCGGCCCTGTTCTATATGCGTCAGCGCGGCATTCCGCTCAAGGAAGCCAAGCTCCTGCTTGAGTTCGCCTTCATCAACGAAGTAATCGACGGCATTAAGCTCACCCCGCTGCGCGACCGCTTGCACTATCTTGTCGAAAAACGCTTCCGCGGCGAGCTTGCCAAATGCGAGGGATGCAAGCTGTGCAGGTGAGACCCACCCCGGCCCTCCCTAAGGGAGGGAGTTTGAAATGCTTTGTTTGCTTGGTAATAAGGTATTTATATGAAAGTAAAATAAACCTGCATCCACTCCTTTACTGTTTTTGTAACTAAGCTCCCTCCCTTTGGGAGGGCGAGAGGTGGGTGTTAATTTTTTCGTTATATGCTCGACATCAACACTATCCGCAACGATTTTCCAATACTCGGTCGTAAGGTTTACGACCGTCCGTTAGTTTACCTTGACAACGCCGCGACCACGCAGAAGCCGCGCTCCGTGGTTGAGGCTATCACCGATGAATATTATAATGTGAACGCCAATGTACACCGTGGAGTACATTACCTGTCACAGCAAGCCACCGACCTGCACGAGGAGGCGCGTGAGAAAGTGAGGCAATTCATCAACGCGCGTTCGTCAAGCGAGATAATATTCACGCGCGGAACCACGGAGAGCCTTAACCTCGTGGCGTCATCCTTCTGCGACGCATTCATGCAGGAGGGCGACGAGGTGATAGTGTCCGTCATGGAACACCACTCCAACATCGTGCCTTGGCAGCTCCAGGCGGCCAAGCGCGGCATATCGCTCCGCGTCATTCCGATGACAGACGAGGGCGAGTTGAGGCTTGACGAATACGAAAAGTTGTTTACCAATAAGACAAAGATCGTGAGCGTGACGCACGTCAGCAACGTGCTCGGCACCGTCAATCCGGTGGAGGAAATCATCCGCATAGCCCATGAGCACGGCGTGCCCGTGATGGTGGATGGGGCACAGAGCGCGCCCCACTTCGCCGTAGACGTTCAGGCGATGGACTGTGATTTCTTCGCTTTCAGCGGCCACAAGATGTACGGGCCTACCGGCGTAGGCGTGCTTTACGGCAAGGAAGACTGGCTCGACCGTCTGCCGCCTTACCAGGGTGGGGGAGAGATGATTGAAAGCGTCAGCTTTGAGCGCACGGTCTTCGAGCGCCTTCCGTTCAAGTTCGAGGCCGGCACGCCCGACTATGTGGCCACCCACGGTCTCGCCAAGGCCATCGACTATATTACTTCGCTCGGCATGGACAACATCCGGCGGCATGAGCATGAGCTTACGGCATACGCCACGGAGCGGCTGAGTGAGGTTGACGGTCTGCGCATCTTCGGCACGTCGCCGCGCAAGGACGCCGTGGTGTCGTTTCTCGTGGGCGACATCCACCACCTTGACATGGGCACGCTTCTCGACCGCCTCGGCATAGCCGTGCGCACGGGGCACCACTGCGCCCAGCCGCTCATGATACGTCTCGGCATACAGGGCACGGTGCGCGCCTCGTTCGCACTGTATAACACGAAGGAAGAAATCGACGCCCTTGTTGACGGCATCAGGCGCGTCAGCAAGATGTTCTAAACACCCACCCCAACCCTCCCAAAGGGAGGGAGCTTGACATGTCTTGTAATATAAAAAAGGAGGTGAAACACCCACCCCAACCCTCCCAAAGGGAGGGAGCTTGATATGTCTTGTAATATAAAAAAGGAAGTGAAACAAAATGTTATCACTTCCTTTTTTCTTTAGCTTAGCTAATTAAGCTCCCTCCCTTCGGGAGGGTTGGGGTGGGTGTTTAGTTGTTTCGTGTTTTTAGTTTCCTCACCGTCACAACGAACCATGCGCACGCCGCCATCCTCAGCATCAGGGGATAGTCGGCCGGCAGGGTTACGGCGAAGAAAGCCAGTTGGGCTTCCGTCATCATCCTTGCCTGCGCCTTGCCGACATTGTGGCCGAGCACGTAAGAATAATATTTCCTGAGCCAGCGTTGCGGGGCGGCCAGCCTGTAGGCAGCCCTCTTTACTTGCGTTGCAAAGCCCTTGGTAGTCAGGGCGTTGGCTTCTAATGTCATTTGCTTTTCCATATCCGTGAATTTTTTATTGTTTCGTTTCCGGTTGCAAAATAAACGTGCGTTTGTGCACAATAAGTTCACAAAGCCGGCGTTTTTAGTTAAAGAAAGATAAAAGTAAAGTAAGCCCCCTCCCGGCCTCCCCAAGGGGAGGAGAAGTGATAAATGCTTAAAGTACGTATGGGGCGATGCTGACATTCATAAAAAGAAACTGTAAGGAGTTAAGAAATATGCTTAAAAGCCATTATCATACGGGCCTCGTCGAGGCCGGAGTTGACGAGGCGGGGCGCGGATGCCTTGCCGGAAGCGTGTATGCGGCGGCGGTGATACTGCCCGAAGATTATGTTAACGACGCCCTCAACGACTCAAAGCAGCTCACCGCCGCGCGCCGTTACGCCCTGCGCCGCGAGATAGAGCGCGACGCCCTGGCGTGGGCCGTGGGCGTGGCCACGCCTGAAGAGATTGACGAGATTAACATCCTCAACGCCAGCATCCTGGCCATGCACCGTGCGCTCGACCAACTCAAGGTGCGCCCCGAAGCTATCATCGTTGACGGCAACCGCTTCAAACCCTACCGTTTCATACCTTACACCACCGTCGTAAAGGGCGACGGCAAGTATCTCTCGATAGCGGCGGCCAGCATCCTGGCCAAGACCTACCGTGACGACTACATGGACACCCTTGCCGCAGAATATCCCCAGTACGGATGGGCCGAGAACAAAGGCTATCCCACGCGCGCCCACCGCGAGGCCATAGCCGAGCACGGCGTGACGCCATATCACCGCAAGAGCTTTCGTTTAATTCATAATTCATAATTGGGCTGACGCCATGAGCGTAATTGTCCGGGCATTATGAATTGTGAATTATGAATTAAAACCATGCGCCACGACAAACTTGAACGTGAGCTTAACCTCATACTGTTGCTCACTGAAAACCACACGTATACCGTTGACGAGCTATGCGCCAAGGTAGGCATATCCCGTCGCAACCTATATTATTATTTAGAGTTCTTCCGCGACTGCGGCTTCAAGGTCTACAAGCGCGTGGGCGGCTACGGCATTGACCGCGACTCGCCCTTCATCAACCGGCTTGTCAGCCGTGTGTCGTTCACCGAGGAGGAGGCCGTCACCATGCGCCGTCTGCTCGACCAAGCCGACCGCGGCAACCCACTCACGGCCAACCTGAAGAAGAAGCTCGACCACTTCTATGACTTCGAGATACTCGACAACGCCGAGCTGCGTGAACAGTCGGTCCGCTCCGTCAGCGCCCTTTACGACGCCATCAAGCTGCGCCGGCAGGTAATCCTCAAGGGCTACGCCTCGCCCCACAGCCGCACCGTGCGCGACCGCTTCGTGGAGCCGTTCCTCCTGATGAACAACAACAACGAAGTGCGCTGTTACGAACCGTCATCCGGCATGAACAAGACGTTCAAGATAAGCCGTATGCAGGGCGTTGAGACGTTGAGCACGGAATGGGAACACGAGGCCATGCACCGCCGTATGTTCACCGACGTCTTCATGTTCAGCGGCGAAGAACTGCTGCCCGTTGAGCTGCTTCTCGGCGAACTCTCGTTCAACATCATGAAAGAGGAGTATCCGCAGGCCAAGCCCTTCATCTCCGACGACGCCCCCGGCCTTCACCGCCTGCGTCTCGACGTGTGCAGCTACGCCGGCATAGGCCGCTTCGTCCTCGGCTTGTTCGACGACATCCGCGTGCTTGGCGGCCCCGGTTTCAAGGATTACCTGAAGGCGAAAGTGGAGAAAATGAATTTAAAGGTGAGAGGGTGATGTGCGGGCATAATGAATTATGTCTCTACATTGGATTTATCCATATTGTTTTAACATATAGTCCGCAATCTCATTTTCTCATTTTCTCACTTTCTCACCTTCTCATCTTTAAAAGGTTGTCTTTTGCGTCGCGTTTCGATACCTTTTGCATTGCGTTTCGATACCTTTTGCGTTGCGTTTTGATACCTTTTGCTTTGTAAGCGGATGCTGCTTGTTTGCTTACGTTCCGCGTCTTGAAAGCCTGCTTGCCGGCGTTAGTGTAAGCAAAAACTGTGTAAAATGTTACGGTCTCGCGCGTCAGTCTTCGCCGGCGATGCCGGGATTGTCGCGCACGTGTTCCTCGTCGTAGTCTTCCCGGTCGTCGAAAATCTCGCCGGGATATTGGTCCTCGGCGTCAGGGTCTTCGTAGTATTCAGGGTAGAAGTAGTCGTGGATTATGTCCTGCTCCTCCGGCGTCAGTTCCTCCCCTCGGTTATACTTCTCTCTTAGTGCCTCCGGGTCGGGCGCGTTCTCGATTTGGCGGCGCAGCAGTTCTTCCCTTCGCCGGCGTTGTTCGGGCGTTATGGGGTGTGCCTTGAGCGAGTCTTCGAGGCTTTGCCGGGCCATTCTGCGCTTGGCGTGCACGGCCTCCTCGTACCTCACTTTCTGTTCGTAGCGTTCATCGGCCACGAAGCTCAGTATTAAGCAGGTAATCAAGAGCGCCGCAGCAAAGGCCAAGTTGACGTAAAACTTCGGTATGCGTCGCCTCGGCTTGCGGCCTTTCGTGTTTCTGTCGGTGTTCCTCATCTGTGCTGTTGTTTTACGTTCTGCGTTTATTGAATGCCTGCGAAGCTGGCATCCATCCATCGCAAAGATACGATTATACAACGACAAAACGTGTCGCCCAAGGCATAAATATGCAAAAAGGGCGGCAGCCTGTCGCAA
>CALUGX010000024.1 GCA_944320285.1 uncultured Prevotella sp. | reverse complement strand
ACCATCCTGACTAACCATGGCGTGTCTCAGAAGGTGCAGGACCATATAGCCAATGCTTACCGACTGGTGTTCCACGGACAGACGAGTGTGTTCGACGCTGTGCGTCAGATACGCGAGCAGGTGCCCGACGGACCGGAGGTTCGCCATATCATCGAGTTTATCGATGCCACGAAGCTCGGTTTGATAAGTAAGATGTGGTAATTGTCAAAATAAAAAAGCATTCCTTCTTCAGGAATGCTTTTTTATTTTGTGGTTTTCAGGTTATAACAGCAACGCCTTAAAACTATACAACGTTAGCCTTATTTCTTCATAAATTCCTTTATACTTTCTTCCGGAATACCGAAGTTGAAGTTGTCCGTGCCGCTTAGCTTGGCAAAGTTCACGGCCACGAGGTTGCCGTATTCGTCAATCACGGGGCTGCCGCTCGACCCTTGCAGCGTAGGGATGCTGTAGAGCAGGCGTTGTCCGTCGGGCAGCTGCGTCACCTTACCACTCGTCATCTGCACCTTTATTCCCTGCTTCGTGTTAGCCAATATGAGGCCCGCGTTATAGCCGATCATGTAGAGTTGCTGGTCGATTTTCAGACCTTTGGCATCATCGCTTGCGAACAGGTTGGTGAAGAAGTTTCCTCCACCGTCGCCTTCACCGCGGAGGGCGAAGATGTGTGCGTCCTCCGGTGTCTTCTTGTTCTTCAGTTGCAGCAGGGCCAGGTCAACGTTCTCCTTGTCAGACACGCGCACCACTACGCACGGGTTCTTGCCTATGAAGTCGTCTTCGTTAGTCACGTAAGTATTGTTATACGCCACGCCCAGCTCGCACACTGTTGTAATCTTTATGCCTTCCGGGTCGATGTTCTCGTCAACACCATCGCGTGACTGCCGCAGCTCCTCGTATTGGCGGCTCAATTCCATTTGCTGCGAGTTTATGGCCGACAACTTTTCTTGATCCACACGCAGGAAACCGTAATAATCGAAGTAAGAGCAACTGCTCTTTTGTGCTTCGAGCGCGTCAAACTGGTCAGACAGTGTTGACATTGCCTCCGACAGGTATTCTTTCAGCACCTTCATGAATTTTATCATGCTTCGGCGCGCTGTTACGGCGTCGATGTCGGGCTGCGCCACGTGCCGGTTAGTCATCAGCGTGCCATCTTTGTCTACGAAGAACGCCGTGCCAGTAATCATGTTGCGGTTCTTTTTCACTTCCTCAAGGTCCGCCGTCAGTCCGTTGATGTCGCCTTCCTCGTCAAGTCCGGTGAAGTAGAGAGTGTTGCCGTTTGGCAGTTTCAGTTCGTAGTAAAACTCATTGAGCACTACCACCACGCCCGATGCCGTTTCCTTAAACAGTTCGTCGGCCGATTTTTTGTTGTCGCATCCAGCCAGTGTCAGCACGGCAGCGAGCAATAATAACAGTTTCTTCATGGCTATATCTGTTTGGTTTATTTACGTGTAATATGTTGCCTGGCGCAGTATAACTTATGCAAAGTTATGAAAAAATATGTTATATTGAAAGCGATTTGGCGTAAAATTATCGTTCATTGTTGTCAAATGTTGCCTTTTGTAGTGCCAATATTGCCTTTTGTAAACTTTTGGTTTACGCTTCCGAAGACGATTGTCGTGGTAGTCTTTTCATGCTAGCGAATTGCGGCTTAAATCTATAATGTGGTAGTTGTTTTAAGCATTTTCTTGTAATACGTGTTCAAGGCGGCTGTTCATGCTTGCGTTCCTTTCATTTTTCCTTCTGAGTATCCCCGCGCACCCGGCTTTTGATATATACAGTTTCGTTGCCGGTGTTATGTCTACCAAATCAAGGAAGTTTGACAGTTTGTAATCAATCGGGTAAGCTGTTGCGTTGATATAATCTTTTCCGCCAGCATATACAAAATCTTTCAGCAGCGTCAGACCGTCTTTAACCTGCCAGTTAGATTTGTCGGCATTTTCGCATATCAGTTTTTCCATTATCCATTTCACCACATTTACCGCCCATGAGTTGCCCGCTGCCCTGAAGCGATTGGTAAATGTGGCCCTGTCTATGTCGGTGTAGTTGTCCGGGAATCCCATAAGCCTTTCACATTCTAAGGGTGTAAGCCTCCGCAACCTGCCGTCTTGTGAGACGAACAGCGAACCGTTGAACGCGGCCGCATTGCCGTTCCATTTGGTACCGTATGCGGCATACAGACAGTCCGTGTATGTCCTGAAAATTTCTATTTTGGTGTCTCCTATAACCCTTGTGAGTTCTTTCGGCACATTGCAATGGGGTACCGTGTCAAACATTCCGGCATTTCCTTTTCTGCAATACGGGTCGGTCGTAATGTCTCCACCGTCAAACAAAACATTCTCGGGGTAAAAGTCCTTGCCCCCACCGATTACATATATTCTCCTTCTTTGTTGTGGCAGCCCGAAATATTTGGAGTCAAGCACCCTCCATGCTATGTTCCGTTTTTTGCCGTGCAGTATTCCCGCGTTGCCCCATTTCTTCACTGTTAAGGGATTGTCAAAGCCTGCCAACCCGGCAAGGAAGTATCCGAAAGCGTTAGTTTTGTCCGTAAGTACGCCTTCCACGTTTTCCCAAAAGAAGCGTGCTCGCGGCTTGCCTTGCTTTTTTCTCAGTGCGTCAATCTCGTCGAGAATGTCAATGTATTTAAGAGTCAGTTGGCCGCGGTTGTCGTCCAGCCCGTTTTTCCATCCTGCCAATGAGAAGGCCTGGCATGGAGTGCCTCCGCAAAGCAAGTCGGGAGCTTCGGCATTACCGTTGCTTAACAGTTTCGGTATGTCGTTCATGTCACCAAGGTTGGGGACTTCAGGGTATTTAGTTGCTAAGAACCGTGAAGCGAAATCCTCTATTTCAGACAACCATAATGGGATGCCACCGAGCGGTTTCAGGACGAAACTTGCCGCTTCTATCCCGGAACATACGCTGCCGAAAGTCTTGATTACCTGCTTCATCGTGCTTTTTTAAGGATTTCGTTTACGGCTTTTCGCCAAGCCTCAATGTCATACCATGGGCAGCCGATGCAGCCTTGTTCCGCAGCTTTGCCTTTTTGTGGTACGGATTTGTCCCATTCACCGGTTCCTACAGGGTAAAAGTCAATACCGAACAGTTTGCCCCTTTGCCCTGTCTGGAAGCATTTTCTGCACACTTCCCTTTTCTGCTGGTTGCGTTGGTTGTCTAACAGTTGGAACTTTTCAATTATTTCTTTGTCAGTCATTTCCATAGGGTTTTCGCCCTTGGTGTCTTCGTCCCATCTTACTTCTGAGAACTTGTGGTCGGGTATTAATGATTTTATTGCGGTCTTTTTTGCTTCATAGGCATTGATGCCGTTGAACAGGCGGATTACGCGGCTTTTAAATTGCGGCGTGAACACTTCATAACCCATTTTGGGGTTTAGCGGTATGGGCAACAGCATCTTTCCCCATTTTCTTCCTCCTATCGGATATATCGAGATAGTGTAGCCTTGGTCTTTTAGATCTTGAAACCTCCTTTGCGGGTTCGGGTTGTCGGGGAAGCTGTCAACTTCTTCCTTGAAGGATAACAGATTTTTGAAAAAATCAATAGTTACAAGCTCTTCCGGATTTTTTACGTTTTTCTTCACTTCTTCCCATTTAGCCCATTCACGTTTCTTCCATTCTTTCCTGATCTCCTTTGTGAAATACGGTTTGATGGAGACAAGGTATTCGGCCACGTCTTTTTCCGTATTAATGTCAAGGCCGGAACGCCTGTATTTGTAAGGTACGACGGCAGTCCAATCCTCATCGTTGTCAAAGCTGAACACCACTTTGACAAAATAATCGCTGGCCTTTGTGTTTTGAAGTAGGTGCAATGCCTTGATGCCTTTTCCTTCAAGCCATTTATTTATCAATCTTATTTCCATCGCCGTTTATTTTCGATTTTACAAAGTCTATTAAATCATCTTTGCCAAGCTCTATGCTTTGCCCATTATACTTTATTACGAGCACTATGTCCTCTTCTTTTTTGAACAGATTTGCTACATCAACATCCAAAGCCTCGGCTATCTTATTGATGGTTTCCAATGTAGGTGAAACTTTTCCCATCATATAATTGCTTAAATTTGATTGGCTTATTCCTGACATATCGGCAAATTGCCCGATGGTTATTTTTCGTTCTTTTAAAATTTCTCTAAGGCGAAACATTGGTTATCGTTTTTTGGATTACAAAGTTATATAATTTTATTTATTAAGCAATGGGAATAATACTTTCCATATTAGAAAAAAACATGAAAAATTTGGAGTGTATTATTAAATAAAATATATTTGCACTGTAAAATATATTTTAAACAGTATGAATGGCAAAGTGAGATTATTACTTCTGGAGTTATTGAGCAATAAATATGTGACGGCAAGCTGGGGGATAACTTCAATAAGCGTAACAGAAGATACTGTTTCGTTTGATGTGTCAGGTTTTAACAATCAGGGTCGTATTGTTATTTTGATAACGGCCGATGGGTATTCAATTATATTTAAGAATAGGCTCGTAATGAAGGTGAAATTAGAAACAATAGTTGAGGAATTGGACCGTTTTATTGAATTTGGTGACGGATATTTAAGCAAAATAGCAGATTGGATTAATAATAAAATTTAATCTTGGTGAGCGGTTATGGTTAAGAATTGTTTTTAATCCGTTTAACTTTTTTCTGCAAAGTTCTTAACATTTTGATTTAGTCTTTTTATCTTTCGTTTCGCGTTATTTTACTGTCTGGAGCTGTGTTTTTAGTCATCTGTGTTGCAGAATGGTATTGATGCTTATCAGGGTGCATACCATTCGCAAGTTTAAACACGACAAGCTGTGTTGCGTTTTGTGGCTTTTGGATGTGTGAAAGGTGTCCTTTTGTACTGTAAAAGGTATCCTTTTGCAGTGCGGGCGGTGTCATTCGGAAAGCACGTTTGTGGTAATCCGTTGATTGACAGATTGTTACGTTGTTGCTGATTTTTACTGAAAAATCGGGCGAACAATGATGTTTTGTAGAAATAAAGAATAAAAACCGTTGGCTTTTAACATTTTGGCGGGCGTGCTGTTTGAAAATATGTTAACGCTTGGCGATGTCCGGCTACGGCTCGTCAAATTCCCTGACGACGAGTTGGCGGGGCAAGGTGATGAGCTTCAGGCGCTTGAACCACACGCGCGAAGAACTGTTGAAGTGGCGCGTGGTGTGGCTGCTTATCATGTAGTAAGCCAAGGTGTACTCGTCCATCAGGCAGCCGAAAGCCGCTTTTATGCGTGAGCATTTCTCGTTGATGGCGTTGTCGGTAGGGTCGGTTAGACGGTTTACAGTCTCGTCAATCTTGGCCATGTCGGTCGCCGGCACGGTTCTTGCATATATCCGCCGCAGCTCTTCGCGGTGGTCGGCCAGGTCCTTGAACTCTATGCCCTCTTCGTGGTTGAGGAACAGGATGTACAGTGCCTTGTGCACGGGCGTCATCACCACCTCTTTATTATAGTCGGCGAGGATGAAGCGGAAGTCGCGCGTTATCACTAATCGGCTCAGTTTTGCTCGTGCAGCCTCGATGCGCAGCTGCTCAATAACGGGCACGCTTACGGCCTTGAGCATCAGGTCGTAGCGTCCCATCTGTTGCAGCTGTCTCACCGCCGAGGCTAATTGCCCGGCCAGTTCCTCTGCCCGCCGTGTGCCGGCTTCCGTAGTTCCCATGATGCAAAAATACTCCAATATTCTGTGAAAAACCACCCGTTTTGTAATATTTTTTCGTCTGCAAGCCTTGCGGCGGCTTTGGCTTTAGGTGTAAGATGCTTATCTTTGCAGACGATAAACTGCATCCGGGAAAGTGAAGTCGGGCCTATCTTCGCCTGTTCGCATTCTCTTTGCAGGGAAAACAGCATAGTCATGGAAGGAAAGAAGCATATAGTAGTGGATTACGGCGCCCCCGTAGACATGACCAAGGGCATAATCAAGGTCATCGGTGTGGGCGGCGGAGGCTGCAACGCGGTGAAGAATATGTACCAGGAGGGCATAAAGGACGTCACTTTCGCCGTCTGCAACACCGACAGCCAGTCGCTTTCCAAGTCTACGGTGCCCGTCAAGGTGCTCCTCGGCGACAGCGGCCTTGGCGTAGGCGGGGTGCCCGAGGTTGGCAAGAAGGAGGCCGAGGACAGTATCGACAAGATAAAAAACCTCTTGTCAGACGAGACGAAGATGGTGTTCATCACGGCCGGCATGGGCGGCGGCACGGGCACGGGGGCCGGTCCCGTTGTGGCCGGCGTGGCCAAGAAACTCGGTATGCTGACCATCGGCGTGGTGACAATCCCGTTCTATTTCGAAAAAGAGAAGAAAATCATCAAGGCCCTCAAGGGTGTCGAGGAGATGCGCAAGAACGTTGACGCGCTGCTCATCGTCAACAACGAACGCCTCTGCGACGTCTATTCCAGCACACGTATTTCGGTGAAGGACGCCTTCAAGCGTGCCGACGAAATATTGAGCAACGCCGTGAAGAGCATATCCGAACTAATCACCATCGAGGGCGACATAAACCTCGACTTCCGTGACGTTGAGTCAACGATGAATAGCGGCGGCGGGGCAATCATGGCCATAGGGCGTGCCGGAGGGGAACACCGCGTGGAGAAGGCCATCATCGACGCCCTCGACTCCCCGTTGCTTTACGGTAGCGACATAGGGCGGGCAAAGCGCATACTGTTCAACATTTACACCAGTGCAGACTGTCCGCTGTTCGTCGATGAGTTGCAGGAGATTGACGCATTCATGGACGAGCTGTCGCCCCAAATAGAAGTTATCTGGGGAGTGTCTGACGACAACACCCTCGGCGAAGACGCCAAAATAGCCATCCTTGCCACGGGACTTGACAATGAGTCTGGCGACTTTGCCGCGACAATGGCAAGCCGGGGCGACGACGATGCCGACCATTACCGCGACTTAATCAAGAAACTTTACTCGCCGGGAACGGGCGATAACGAGCCCAAGAACCAACGTCCCGACACCGTGCCGCTGATAGTCAACGGCAATGACAACGCCGAACGGAACGGCGAAACGGCAACAACAACGGCGGGCGAAACCGCCGCCGACACAACCGATAACGACAAGGACACGGCCGAAACCACCACCGGCGGTGATAAGGCTGACGATAATGACGCCTCAACCAACACGGAAAAAAACACCGATACGGGCACAACCGTGCCTGAACCCCACGTCCCGCAGCCGCCATCGGGCACCAAGCGGCTCGTCGAGCGGCTGAAGAAAATATGGAACGAGATGCTGAAAGAACCGTCAAATGACCTTTAAAATGTAAAAAGTAAAAGGGTAAAAAAGTGAAAATAACCTGTTTCGTTACGCCATCCACTCGTTTTGCCCTTTTGCTTTTTTACCTTTTTACCTTTTGTGGGGCCTTTTTCAGCCTTTTATAAATAAAGTAGACTGCCGGCACGAGGAACAGGTCTGCGGCCACCCAAGCCGTAGGGTCGCCGTAGCATACGCCGAGGAAGCCCAGCGCGGGCACCATCCAGATGCTCACGCCGCAGCGCGCTATCATCTCCATGACGCCCGACAGCACCGAGAGATTGGAGAAACCGAGCCCCTGCAGGCTGTAACGGAGTATCGTAAGCACGCCCAGTGCCGGGAAGAAATAGCTTGACAGGCGCATATACATTGCTGCGTTGTCGATGATTTCATCCTCCCCGCTCTCTACGAACAGCAGCATCATGTCGTCGGCGAAGGGCAGTATTATGAGCATGGTGGCGGCGAAATACACCGCCGTTATCTTCATGGCCGACCATATTCCGAGCTTTATCCGCTCCACCTTTTGCGCCCCGATGTTCTGTCCGCAGTAAGTGGCCATAGCCACGCCGATATTCTCGAATACGCATGTGAACAAATACTTCACGCGCATAGCCGCCGTGAACGACGCCACGTACATCGTGCCCAGTGCGTTATTGGCACTCTGCAGCATTATCACGCCGACGGCCGTTATCGAGAATTGCAGCCCCATCGGTATGCCGTTCATCAGCAGTCGGCCCACCTTCTTGTCGTCATACGCCCGTTCTGCGCCCGTAGGCAGCAGCAGTCTCAGCCGTTTCTTTATGTACACCCAGCACAGCGCCGAGGCGAATGCCTGCGACAGCATAGTGGCCACGCCGGCACCCTCCACGCCCATACCGAGGCCGATGATTAGGATGAAGTCGAGCGCGATGTTGAGCAGCGAGGCCGCGATGAGGAAGTAAAACGGCTGTTTAGAGTCGCCCAGCGCGCGTATGAAGCCTGACAACATATTGTAAGCCATCGTGAACGGGATGGCCAAGAAGTTTATCAGCAGGAACGTGTAAGCGTCGTTGAAGATGTCCGCCGGCGTGTTCACCATTTGCAGGATGCGCCCGCAGAGGATAGCCGTCACCACGGTGATGACCGCCGCAATCACGGCAACTATGCGCAGCGCGTTGGCTACGTAGGCGCGCATCTTCGTGTAATCCTTCGCCCCGAACTCCTGCGCCACCGGTATGGCGAAGCCCGCGCAAGAGCCGTTGCAGAAGCCCATGATGAGGAACATTATCGACGACGACGCCCCGACAGCGGCCAACGCGTCAACGCCTACGAAGCGCCCCACGATGGCCGCGTCGATGAGCAGGTACATTTGTTGCAGGATGTAGCCGCCAACAAGGGGTACGGCAAAGCGGATGATGTCGCGCGTAGGCGACCCTACTGTCATGTCATTAATGCTTGGCATAGTGTGTTATCCTTTCTGAAAAACCGTGCAAAAGTACATATAAGTTAAGAATTAAGGGGTAAGAATTAAGAAAAAAGTGCACGTTTTTTGGCCCTGTTCCGGCCCGTTGTCATTGCCGTAGTGCCGTCCGCAGTCGGCAAGGCGCGCCTTTTGGGTATGGTGCAAGGGCTTAACTCCTAATAAGGAAAGGCATTTGTCTTTAACTCCTTAGCGAGTGAAACGAGCGTTAACTGCTTTAACTTCTTAGAAACTGTTTTGATTTTTTGCAGGATAGACGTGTTCTTTATTATGCGACGTCCTTTGTCCGTGTTTTTAGCGTCTTACCGGCCGTTTCCGTTTGCTTTTTTCAGCGTTTAGCCCGCTAAACTTTCTCAAAAAGCAAACATAAACGTCTCGATAATACATCTAAAAAACATCGAACAAAAAAGTCAAAACAGTTTCTTGAAAAATGCTTGTAATAAAAATATTTGTAATGACTTTTATTAATATCCGCAAAGCTCCCAAATGTGCATTTTCTGTTGCTGTTTCCTACTGGTGGGTATTAGGCAGTATGCGGACATTCATTATAACTTTATTAGTAATAAACTTATTACATTGCGGCAATGTGTATGATTAATTAATCATTGCCGAGTATTAATGTTAAAACCGTATTTTTTGAAACGTTAAATTTAACATTCTAAACTGCGTAAAACAGCCTTTCGCCCTTACGTTACGGCCTTTTGCCAACCCTTTTTGCTGCTTCCCTCGATGCAATACGTGTCTTTTTACTTCCTCAAAGGCCACATATTGCATCGCCAAAGGGCATCTTTTACATCACGTTTAGCCGTAACTTACATTCTTGTTGGTGTCCTGTCACGTGTAAATAAATGCAAAATTATCCATCTTTTAGGTTAAACGAAACAAAAAAATGATGCTCGCGCCATATTCTCTGACGTCAAATAGCCAAATGGAACCATAAAAATGAAGTGCTCACGGCTCGTGTCCCGTCTATTTGCCCGCAAGATATTGAATTAACATTTGCGTTCGTTGGTTGATAATTATCAAGTATGATGCCGTGTCGTGCAACCCATTTACGTTAATCGGAAAATGTGGAATTGCAGCTTTAAGGTTGAAATATTGTATGTAAAACAAAATTTCCTGGATAAGTTTTGCAGTGTTGTTAAAATTTAATATATTTGCAACGGCACGGGTTTATGCCCGTTGCTGACATTTTTGGAAATAAGAAGCGTTATGCTCTTTCATTGAAAACGGAAACCTGAGAAATTTCTGATTACAAACAATGGTAGGCATGATGGTTCTCACGCTTGGCGTGGGCTGCTATCATAACATCTGTTTGTAATGGGCTTTCTCAGGGCCTCCGTTTGAAGATGTGGAGTGTTGCAGTTCCACGCTTCAACGTACAAATAAAGGTTTTTGGGAACTGGAAAGCCTGCACAAAAGCATTTATAACTATGAAAAAGATTTTTTTAGCGGCCTTGTTAGCTGTGTTCTCATTGGGTATCTACGCTCAGAGCAACGTAAGGGAGACTGTCACGAAAAGCGTGGAACGCATGAAAAACCTTAAAGAACTTACCGAAAAAATGCCGAAATCCACCGGTGTGGCCGATGTTGACGGCTTTGGCCAGGACGTTTACGACGCCGCCATTGCTGCTATGGCTAACAGCGAACAGTTGGAGAATTTTTACAAACGCGAAATCGGAGAGACTGTAGACGGCGTTACCGATGTTACAGTGAAGAAGCCAACAACTGAAGAGTGGGTTACGCTCGGAGCCACACTTACGGCAGAAGTGGCTAACATCAAGTCCGCAGCCGACAAGGGCACAAAGGCCGCCGAAGCTGTGAAGAGCACCAAGAACCCCCTCGCCGCCGGCAAATTGGCAAAGATGATTAACTGGACGAAGAAAGTGCTGCCCGTCATCACGGAAGAGTCGGCTAACCAGGCCAAGGCCGTAAGCGACATTATTGCAACGTTGAAGTCGGGCGGAAATCTGTGATGTGTCAAAATATTAGGGTTGTTATATGAAAGGTTTGATAATGACAGTGTGTCTTGCCGCGTCTGCGCTATTTGCGCAGGCGCAACAAGACACGCGCCCCGTTGTGGGTGTGGCCGAGTTCACTTGCGATGCGGAAAGCCCGTATGCGAAGCTCGTCACCGAGAAAGTGGTGGAGATGCTTACCAACACAAAACGTTTTCAGGTGGTTGACCGTACAAGCATAGACAAGATACACGCCGAACTTGAACTGCAAAAGTCGGAAGCTTTCCTCGACAGCAAGAACCGTGTGGAGCAAGATGTGGCCGTCGCCGCCGAGAAGATGATAACCGGGCACATCACGAAGATACCCGTTTATGCCATGAAGAACGCCAGCGGTTCGCTGCGCGGATACAAGGCCAGCGTGGCTTTCGAGATGAAGGTCGTCGATGTCGCAACCGGCCTCAGCACCGAGGCTACGAGCTTTCAGGGCAAAGCCAGCGACGAGTATCTCTCGCCGGAAAGCGCCGTCACGGCGGCTATGCAGTCACTCCAGGGCGACATCGCCGAGTATTTCCGTGTCAACTTCCCCGTCACTGCGAAAATAGTACGCATACTCTCGGAGAAAGGCGGGCGCGCAAGTGTGATATTGGTTTCGGCCGGTTCGGAGCAGGGCATTAAGGAAGGCGATGTCTTTACGATAGAGAATGTCGAGATGATAGACGGCTCTCCTTACCACACCGAACTCGGACAGGCAGAAGTAAAGCGTGTTGCAGGTGGCGGCTTCTCTGAATGTGAGGTTGATAAAGGCGCCGGCATGGCCGTCCTTGAGAAGTTTAAGGCAGCCGAAAAGCTGCAATGCAAGTTAGTAATAAAGAAATGACGAGCTTATGAAAAGACTGTTCTTAATGCTTACCTGCGTCCTCGTCTGCTGCTGTATGTCGGCACAATACCAGGCAAAATATATCTCCTCTGACGGTGATTTGGTAAAGATGAGGTGTGTAGGTTACGCCAACAAGGCCAAAGAAGCGGTTGTAGACGCTGAGCTCTCGGCCGTCAAGACTGTGCTGTTCCAGGGTGTGAGCGGCGCGCCCCGCTTTTCATCGCCGCTGATAAGCGTGTCCGAGCGTGACGCCGTGCATGACAACAAGAAGTATTTTAACGACTTCTATGATGAAGGCTACCGCCGCTTTGTGGTCTCGTCGGAGATGCTTACCAAACTGAAAAAAGATGCCTCGAAGCGCAAAAGCATGACTGTTGACGTCACCGTAAACGTCAAAGCGTTGCGTGAAGACCTTGAAAAGAACGGCGTAATAAGGAAATTCGGTCTATAAATCGTATTTAACAATGAAGAAAGTATTAGCAATATGTATCCTTGTCATGGGCGCTTTGCGGCTCATGGCGCAAGAACCTGTCACCGTGCAGCCTAAGATTATGGTGGTGCCTTTTGTCAAACAAGGCGAAGACATACGCACTGTGCTTGAGGAAGACGTCAACAAACGCATCGTAATGGCTAAGATAAGGGAGGCCTTTGATTCGCGTGGTTTTACCACCGTTGACTTCCTTGCGCGTCTTAAATCATTATCAACGACGTCGGGACTGACTATGGACAACCAGTCAGATTTGAAGTCGATGATCATACAACAGTCAGGCGCGGATGTTTATGTTGATGCCGAAATCAATGTCGTGCTGTCATCCACCGGCAATTCGGTGAAGGTCATCATCACGGCGTATGACGTCTCTACGGGCAACTCTTTGTCAAATAAGGTAGGCGACAGCGGCAAGTTTTACACCGATGACATAGGCCGCTTAGCGTCAAAGGCGATAGAAGGCTGCGCCGACGACTTCCTGAACACGATGCAGATGAAGTTCAACGACATCGTGCAAAACGGCCGTTCGATAAGCGTCACGATAGGTTTTGACGCTGCTTCTGCCCTTTCCATGTCCTCTGAAATGGGCGGCGACGGGCT
Organism: uncultured Prevotella sp.; assembly: GCA_944320285.1. GTDB lineage: Bacteria > Bacteroidota > Bacteroidia > Bacteroidales > Bacteroidaceae > Prevotella. Next base: position 13,240 of record CALUGX010000024.1, on the reverse strand, counting down.
TACGTTGGCTGACGAGATAGAGCTGTGGATGAGCGAAAACGCTTACAAGAACAACTACCACATACAGGGAACGACAGACAAACAGATGATTTTCGACGATGTTCGCATACCGCTGAAAGACGAAAACGGAAACAACTACAACGTCAACAAGTTCGGTCTTGAGTTCTTGAAGTTCGCAAGAAAGCACGATTTGAAGATTACCCGTGACATTTCAAACAACAGGCTCGTGATAACCATCAAATAATAAGCTATATGAAAAGACGTTTTTTAGCTACGGTTTGCTTCGCGTGTTGCCTCTTCTTGTGTGCTGCGGCGCGTGGCAACGCCGTGCCGATGTCGGTAGCCGTGCGTTCAGGTCAGGCTGTGTTTGACGACAACGAGTTAAAGTTGCTCGGTGCGAAGCTGAGGGGCGTACTGTCGGCCAACGGCATATCGTCAGATGGTTATAGCGGCATTGTGCTGTGTCCGTCGGTTGACGTCGGGGGCAAACAAGTCATAGAGGGCGGTATGCGCAGCATCACCGTATTCGATTTCCAACTCACGTTGACAGTCACCAATGTCATTACGGGAAACGAGTTCGGCACGTTGACCATGCCGTTGCGTGGGGAAGGCTATTCAGAGCGCGACGCCTGCCTTGCTGCATTGCGCAAAATCAACGCCTCGGACAAGCGTTTTGCAACCTTCTTGGAAGAGAGCAGCAAGCGTGTTGAGGATTATTACACAAAAAACACGTCGTCACTGATAACCTCGGCGCAGACGAAAGCCAAGATGAAACAGTACGAGGACGCTTTGGCATTGTTGCTTTCTTATCCGTCGTCGCTGTCAGGCTACGACCGTGTAACGGCCGCCGCCGTAAAGATTTACGAGCAATGGCAATCAGACCAATGCGGCCAGATAATGCAACAAGCGCGGACCGCCTATTCAACGGGCGACTACGCGGCCGCCGCCGAACTGCTTAACATGGTGGATATGCAAAGCAGTTGCGCCGGCGACGCGAAGAAACTTGCTGACGATATACGCCAGGCCATCGGCAAAGAGCGGGCCGAAGAGTTGCAGCTCTACAAAGAGCAGATGCGCACTGCGGCCGAAATAGAGAAGCAAAGGATAAAATCAGCCGAGAACGTGGCCAAGGCTTACTATCAAAGACAAAACACTTACGTGTATCTGTTGTGATGATGCAGGGTACGCCTGCATTGCGAACAGACTTTAAAAGGTTAAGAAAACATATCATTGCGGTTTGCCCGTAAGATATGTTTTCTTAACCTTTTAATTTTTAACTCTTCACTTTTACTTTTAATTTTACACTCTCTCAGTACGCCGCCGAGCACGGTATGCCCATCGCTATAACGCGGTCTCGGATGTTGTCGAGCTGTTCGGGCGAGGCCTTTTTGAGATCGTGGTCGGGCGTTTCGCGGTCGATGGTGTAAATCATCACCTGGCGTGGGGCGATGTGCCTTACGGCTTCGAGCCACGGGGCGACGTATTCCTCACCCGTGTTGTCAACGCTTTGGCCTTCCATCGTGCCGCGCATGAACATCGTCTGCACCACGGCGTGCCCGTTAAACGAGCGGATTGTCTCGATGATTTCACGCACGTCGTAGGTAGGGTAGGTCGGACGGTTCACCTTATCTATATATTCCCGGCTTACGGTGTCGAGCTTCAGAATGTTGTTGTCAACGCGCTCAAGGGCTTTGTGCACTTCCGGGCGCATGGCTTGCGTTGCGTTGCTGAGCACCGACACTTTGGCTTCCGGGCAATACGTGTTGCGCAGACGGATGGTGTCGTCGATTATTTCGGCGAAGTGCGGGTGGGCGGTAGGCTCTCCGTTGCCGGCAAACGTCAGCACGTCGGGCAGTCGTCCGTCGACGCGCATGGCTTGCAGCTTGGTTTCGAGGGCGGCGGCCACTTCCTCGCGTGACGGCCGTTTGAGGCGCGGTCGGTGGTCGGCGTTGAAGCCGCATTCGCAGTAGATGCAGTCGAATGTGCATACCTTGCCGTCGGCGGGCATGAGGTTGATGCCGAGTGAGATGCCGAGGCGACGGCTGTGTACGGGGCCGAATATCGGCGAGGGGTATATTACGGTGCTCATTTCCTGGTGTTTTTAATGTTGTTTTTTCGGTTGCAAATGTAATAAAAAATGGCGTAACGAGCAGAGTTACGGCGTTATTCTTTGCGTTTACGGTTAATTGTGGTTAAAGGGTGGCGGCGTATTGCTGTTTATCTAAATTGCGGATGAACCTTGAAAGGACACAAAACGTACATTGAAAGGATACCTTTTGTGCGATGAAAGGTATCCTTTTGCATAGACGTTGATAATCAGGGCGTTACAGAACTGATTGGTAAGCCCTTGTGTTTTTGTTTTCTACTTCGCTCGATTTGCATTATCTTTAGATAATATAGGCTGCGTCTCGGCAATGAAAATAAAACCTCGTTTCACTTGTTTTTATTTTGCATTGCGCTCGACTTGCACTATCTTTGCACACGAAAAAATGGAGAAACAAATGAGAATAGGCATAATTGTAGCAATGGATAAAGAGTTGGCCCGCCTTAAAGGGCTGCTCGGCGTGGCGCGCGAGGAGCGCCACGGAGGTGTGGACTTTATCATAGGCAGCGTAGGCGGCAAGGAGGTTGTGCTGCAAAAGTGCGGCATCGGCAAGGTGAACTCTGCCGTGGGGACTGTGGAGATGATCGATAATTACCGGCCGGATGTGGTGGTGTCGAGCGGTGTCGCCGGCGGAGCGTGTGACTGTATGAAGGTGTGCGACATGGTGGTGGGCACAGAATATCGCTACCATGACGCCTATTGCGGCGATGACTGCGCCTTCGGCCAGATTGCGGGGATGCCTGAAGCCTACACCACGCCAAAAGAGCTGGTGGACAAGGCCCGCGCCGCAGGCGGCGACACGGCGGTTTATTACGGTCTGATAGTCAGCGGCGACTGGTTTGTTGACTCGCAAAACAAGATGCGCGCCATACTCTCGCGCTTCCCCGACACGGCGGCGGTGGACATGGAGAGCTGCTCGATAGCCCAGGTGTGCCACGTGCGCGGCGTGCCGTTCGTCAGCTTCCGCGTCATCAGCGACGTTCCGCTTTCGGACCATAAGGCATCGCAGTACTTCGACTTCTGGGACCGCATGGCCGACGGAGCCTTTGGCGTGACAAAGAGATTTATCGAGATATTGTGAGTAAGCAGACAAGTGACGAGATACGAGCAGGCAAGACGCAAGCAACTAAGCATTTGTCTTAACTACTTTACTCCTTAACTTCTTAACTCCTAAAATAAAAAAGCTATTGTCTTTAACTCCTTAGCGAACGCAGTGAGCGTTAACTACTTTAACTCCTTTAACTACTGAAAAAACATGGAAAAGATACCGAGCTTCACAATCAACCACGAACGCCTGTTGCGCGGAATATACGTTTCGCGCAAGGATGAGGTGGGCGGCGACGTTGTAACGACGTTCGACATACGCATGAAAGAACCCAACCGCGAGCCGGCTTTGCACCCAGGCGCATTGCACACCATAGAACATTTGGCCGCAACTTACCTGCGCAACGACGCTGAGTGGGCCTCGCGCGTGATATACTGGGGCCCTATGGGATGCCTCACGGGTAACTACCTTTTATTAAAAGGCGACCTTGAACCTCGCGACATTGTGCCGCTGATGCAGCGCACGTTCGCCTTCATTGCCGCCTTCGAGGGCGACGTGCCCGGCGCCGCTCCGCGCGACTGCGGCAACTATCTGCTGCATGACCTGCCAATGGCGCGCCTTGAGGCCGCAAAGTTCATGCATGAGGTGCTTGAACGGATGACAGACGCCAATATGTCTTACCCCGGTTGAGAAGCAGACGAAACCGCCCACAGACATTAAGAAAACTTAACGCTGGCGAACTTGTTGTGATACAAGCATTTCGGCGTTATTGCCGGTAAGGTTAGGCGTTTTTCACGCCAATAGTTTGGCAGTCTCGTTTTTTCATCTTAACTTTGACGCTCAAAGCGACTTATTCTAATCAACAGCAATGCAAGACTTCGTTCATCTCCACGTACATACATATTACAGCATACTCGACGGTCAAGCCAGCGTAAAGAGGCTGGTGGACAAGGCCATAGCCGACGGCATGAGGGGCATGGCCGTGACAGACCACGGCAATATGTTCGGCATAAAGGAGTTCTTCAATTACTGCAAGAAGAAGAACGGCGAGCTCAAGGAGCAAGGCAAACCGGAGTTCAAGCCCATACTCGGCTGCGAGATGTACGTGGCGCGCAGAACGAAGGAAGACAAGGTGAAGGACCAGGGCGACCAGAGCGGTTACCACCTTATCGTGCTGGCGAAGAACTATCTTGGATACAAGAATCTTATCAAGTTGGTGAGCCGAGCGTGGGTGGACGGTTTTTATATGCGACCGCGTACCGACCGTGCGGACCTTGAAACATATCATGAGGGGCTTATTGTCTGCTCGGCGTGCATAGCCGGCGAGGTGCCCGCAAAGATACTCAAAGGCGACATTGAGGGGGCCGAGGAAGCATTGCAGTGGTACAAACGTGTGTTTGGTGACGACTATTACCTTGAGTTGCAACGCCATGAAGTGAAAGATCCGAGCATCCGCGCCAACCGCGAAACGTTCCCCTTGCAGGAAAAGGCGAACAGGGTGCTGATGAAGCTGGCCGCCAAGTACGGCGTAAAATTGGTGTGTACCAACGATTGCCACTTTGTAGACGAGGAGAACGCCGAAGCTCATGACCGCCTTCTCTGCCTCGCCACCAACAAGGATTTGGACGACCCCAACCGTATGCTTTACACCAAGCAGGAGTGGTTCAAGACGCGCGAGGAGATGAACCAAGTGTTCGCCGATGTGCCGGAAGCCCTCGCCAACACCTGCGAAGTGCTCGACAAGGTGGAGACGTACAGCATCGACCATGCCCCGATTATGCCCTTCTTCCCCATTCCGGAAGAGTTTGGCACGGAGGAAGAGTACCGCAAGAAATTCACCGAAGAGCAACTTTACGACGAGTTTACACAAGACGAAAACGGCAATGTGGTGCTCTCGCGCGAGGAAGGCGAAAAGAAAATAAAGAAGCTCGGAGGCTACGACAAGATATATAGGATAAAGTTCGAGGCCGACTATCTGGCAAAACTTGCTTACGAAGGAGCCAAGCGACTCTATGGCGATCCGCTTTCCGACGAGGTGAAAGAACGCGTAAACTTCGAGCTTTACATAATGAAGACGATGGGTTTCCCCGGTTACTTCCTCATAGTGCAAGACTTTATCAACTCCGCACGCGACCAACTTGGCGTCATGGTAGGCCCCGGTCGTGGCAGTGCAGCAGGCTCCGTGGTCGCCTATTGTTTAGGTATTACCAAGATAGACCCTATAAAATACGACCTGCTGTTTGAGCGTTTCCTTAATCCGGACCGTATATCTTTACCCGATATTGATACCGACTTCGACGATGACGGACGCGGTAAGGTGCTCGACTGGGTGACTGAAAAGTACGGCGCCGACAAGGTGGCGCACATCATTACATACGGCACGATGGCGACAAAGCTCGCCATAAAGGACGTGGCGCGCGTGGAGAAGTTGCCCCTTGAAGAGTCAAACCGCCTGTGTAAGGCTATCCCAGACCGGCTGCCTGACGGCTTGAAGATGAACCTCACGAATGCGATCAAGTGTGTAAAGGAGCTGCGCGAGGCCGAGGTCTCGCCCGATTCGCGTATGCGTGAGACCATCGAGTACGCCAAAATGCTTGAGGGCAACGTCAGGAACACCGGCATCCATGCCTGTGGAACAATCATTTGCCGCGACCCTATAAGCGACTGGGTGCCAGTATCTACGGCAGATGACAAGGAGACCGGCCACAAGTTGCTCTGCACGCAGTATGAAGGCAGCGTTATCGAGGAGACCGGATTGATAAAGATGGACTTTCTCGGACTTAAAACTTTGTCAATACTTAAAGAGGCGGTGGAGAATATACGCCTCACCACTGGCAAGGAGATAAATCTCGACACGATACCGATTGACGACCCTGAGACGTATAAACTTTACAGCGAAGGCCGCACGATAGGCACGTTCCAGTTCGAGTCCGCCGGTATGCAGAAGTACCTTCGTGAGCTGCATCCTACCGTATTCGAGGATCTTATAGCCATGAACGCCCTTTATAGGCCCGGCCCGATGGACTACATTCCGCAGTTCATCGAGCGCAAGCGCGACCCGTCGAAAATTACGTATGACATTCCTTGCATGGAGAAATACCTCAAGGACACTTACGGAATTACTGTCTATCAGGAGCAAGTCATGCTTCTCAGCCGCCAGCTTGCAGGCTTCACACGCGGTCAGAGCGATACCCTTCGCAAGGCGATGGGCAAGAAGCAGATAGAGAAGATGAACCACTTGGAAGGTCTTTTCTATGAAGGCGGCGAGAAAAACGGCTACAAGCATGAGACGTTGCACAAGATATGGGAAGACTGGAAGAAGTTTGCCAGCTACGCTTTCAACAAGAGTCACGCCACGTGTTACTCATGGGTGGCTTATCAGACGGCGTATCTCAAAGCCCATTACCCGGCGGAATATATGGCCGCTAATATGAGCCGCAACGTCACTAACATAAATGAAATCACCAAACTCATGGATGAGTGCAAGGCGATGGGCATCAAAACACTTGGTCCGGACGTTAACGAGAGCCGCCAGAAGTTCAGTGTCAACAAGCAGGGAGCCATCCGCTTCGGCCTTGCCGCAGTAAAAGGTATGGGCACGGCGGCGGCTGAAGCCATAATTGCGGAGCGTGAAGCTAACGGCCCATACAAAGACATCTTCGACTTGGTGCAGCGGGTAAACCTCTCGGCTTGTAACCGTAAGTGCTTCGAGAGTTTGGTCTTGAGCGGCGGTTTCGACAGTTTCAACATACGTCGTGAAAGCTATTTCGGTCGTAACTCGAAGGGGGAAGTGTTCCTTGACACGCTCGTTCGTTACGGACAGGTGTACCAGCAGGAGAAGAGTGCGGCGCAAAATTCGCTCTTCGGCGGGCTCGACAGCGTAGAAATAGCCACGCCGCAGGTGCCCGAAGGTGACACTTGGAGCAGTATTGAGAAGCTGAACCGCGAGCGAGACCTCGTTGGCATCTATCTCTCTGCGCACCCGCTTGACGACTATGAGGTGATTTTGACGAATATGTGCAACACTCATTGTTCGGAACTTGCCGACAAACAGGAACTTTCAAAGAAGCACGACATATATCTTGGCGGCATTGTCACGATGGTGCGCAGCAAGTTCACGAAGACCGGCAAGCCGTGTGGCTTTGTCACGATAGAGGACTTTGAAGGCTCTGGCGAGCTTGCATTCTTCGGTGAGGAATGGGGAAAATGGAAAGGAATGCTCGTTGAGGGCTGTACGGTGATGGTCAAGGCGCAGTTTGTGCAACGCTTCCGCGACAGCAACATGATGGAGATGCGCGTCACCGACATACAGTATTTGCAGACCGTTAAAGACAAGCAGATAGAGAAAATCACCATTACGATGGACTCATCAAGGCTTGACGACACCGTAGTGTCCGACCTTGTAACGGTGATAAAGGACAGTCCGGGCAACACGCAGCTATATTTTGCGGTGAGCGACGAGAACAGCCACAGGCCATTCGTGCTGCACAGCCGCAAGGGAAAAGTAGACGTCAGCAAGGCGTTGATAACGTTCATAAAGGGCTGTGATGCCCTTGGCTACGCGATTAACTGATTATTAACCAAATAAATTAACAGAAACAATGGAAGTAAAAATCACAACTGAGAACTTTGAGAGCTTGAAGAATGGTGACAAACCGTTGGTAGTTGACTTCTGGGCAACATGGTGCGGCCCCTGCAAGGCCATCGCCCCCATCGTCGGCGAACTCGCCGAGGAGTATGACGGCAAGATTGTTGTTGGCAAGTGCGACGTAGAAGAGTGCGACGACATCGCTATGGAGTTCGGCATTCGCAACATTCCTACCATACTGTTCTTCAAGGGCGGGCAGGTAGTTGACAAGTTCGTGGGTGCCACTACGAAAGCCAAGCTGAAGGAGAAGTTCGACTCTTTGCTGTAATAAGCAACTAAAGGTCACGACAGCCTTAGGCTTGTCGGGGTTTTATTGAAGATTTATTGTAACGTGGGGGAAGGTCTTTCTTAACGTGTAAAAGACCTTCCCCTACGTTTTTTGTAATGTCTTTAAGATGCGTTTATCCCTCTTCTGTTTCTCTGCTCACCTCTTTTCCTCTCTTCTTTGATACGATACGTATCACTCTGAAAATGAATACAAAACGGCGTTTCACTCTTGTTTTATTTGGCATTTTACTTTACTTTCATTATCTTTGCTTCGTGAATATAGGATGCGGTTTGGCAAAGAAAGACAAAAAACTTCGTGTTTCATTCCTTTTTGCGTTCACCTTTCACTATTTTTGCTTAGCCAACCTCATAACCAAAAGCATCATGGAAATAGACAATAAGAACGGGAAAAGCCCACAGGACGCAGGCCGCTATCTGGTAATCGGCATCAGCCTCGGCGTAGCTTTCGGCATTATATTCGACAACCTTGCGGTCTGGCTTTGCCTCGGTGTGGGCATCGGACTGCTTGCACCGCAATTTCTCAAGAAAAAGAACGAGGGCGGTGACAAGGTGTGACCAAGCCCTGCGTAATACCTGACGATGCTGCAAAACGCATGGTTTAAGCCTTTTTATTTTGAAATACGCCTGTTTTGACGTAATTTTGCAGCGCGTAACGTTAAACTGTAAGATATGAAAGAATTAGCATTAAAGTACGGATGCAATCCTAATCAGAAACCTTCTCGTATATATATGGAGGAAGGCGAACTGCCCATCGAGGTGCTCAACGGCCGTCCCGGGTACATCAACTTCCTCGACGCGCTCAACAGTTGGCAGCTCGTTCGCGAACTCAAGTCAGCCACTGGGCTGCCTGCCGCCGCCAGCTTCAAGCACGTGTCGCCCGCAGGAGCCGCAGTTGGCCTGCCGCTCAGCGACACCTTGAGGAAAATCTACTTTGTAGACGACGTTAAGATAGAGCTTTCGCCTTTAGCGTGTGCTTATGCAAGGGCGCGCGGGGCTGACCGCATGAGCAGCTACGGCGACTTTGTTGCCCTTAGCGACACGTGCGACGAGGCTACGGCCACGCTCCTCAAGCGCGAGGTGAGTGACGGGGTCATAGCTCCTGACTATACTCCAGAGGCTCTCGCCATACTGAAAGACAAGCGCAAGGGTACTTACAACGTCATCAAGATAGACCCGAATTACGTGCCCGCTCCCATCGAGCACAAGCAGGTGTTCGGCATAACGTTCGAGCAGGGACGCAACGAAGTGAAGCTCGACGACCCCGCGCTGTTCGAGAACATACCCACGAAGAACAAGACATTCACGCCGGATGCCAAGCGCGACCTCATCATCAGTCTTATCACCCTTAAATACACGCAGAGCAATTCGGTGTGCTACGTAAAAGACGGACAGGCCATCGGCATCGGTGCGGGCCAGCAGAGCCGTATCCACTGCACGCGACTGGCCGGCAACAAGGCCGATATCTGGTGGCTGCGCCAGCACCCGAAGGTGATGAACCTGCCTTTTGTTGACGGCATCCGCCGTGCCGACCGTGACAACACCATAGATGTGTACATAAGCGAAGAGCATGACGACGTGCTGGCTGAAGGCACATGGCAGAAGTTCTTTAAGGAGAAGCCTGAAGTGCTCACGATGGCGGAGAAGAAGGAATGGATATCCCGTCTCACCGGCGTGGCTCTCGGCAGCGACGCTTTCTTCCCCTTCGGCGACAACATAGAGCGGGCCCACAAGAGCGGTGTCGAGTACATAGCGCAGGCCGGCGGTTCCGTGCGCGACGACAATGTGATAGATACCTGCGATAAGTACGGCATCGCAATGGCCTTCACGGGTGTACGTTTATTCCACCACTGATAAGTAACACCCACCCCAAACCCTCCCGAAGGGAGGGGCTTAAATACCATTATTTATTGTAACGGTAATTTATTGTAACCTGTAACAAGCGGGAACGGTCTTTAAAGCCCTTCCCTTCGGGAGAGTTTTGGGGTAGGTTTTTACTTTTAACACTCTTTACAATCCATTATGGCAGACATCGACGACATAATAGCCGGCGGCGGAATAGTGTTTCGTCCGGCTAAGAAGAACGGTAACGACGCAGGCGACAAGGTGAAGACCAAGGCCAAGAAAAAGCAATACATCACAGGAGCGCACGGCAGCGGGTCGGCCCGCCAGAAGGCGAAATACCGCCAGCAGCGCGCCAACAGGCACAAGAAATAAAGGCACAAAAGCCATGTCATAACGTGGCTTTGCGCCTTTTTTCATAGTTGTTTTTGCCGTGTCGATAGATTTTTATGTATCGTATTAATCGGTGTCCGCGTTTGTACGTTGTCAGGTGTTAAGTTCCCCGTGTTCTAAAACGTGTCTTTTTGTACTCTGAAACGTGCCCTTTTGCCTTGCGTTTTGCCATGTTTTGCGTTGTAAAAGGATACCTTTTGCAACGCCTGTTGTAACCTGTTGACTGTCATTTGTTATGTCTGGCAATAAGGACGGTGCCGCTTTATTCTGTTTGATGTTGCCCTCATGCGGTCAATATACGGATTTTTAGCAGGCTGGCAATGCTTTTTGCGCATGGATGCCGGCCGTGGCAGTCACGCCGGCGATATGTTTCTTAGAGTCTGTTTAAGCCTTTTTCATGGGCAAAGAAAATCACTTTATGGAAAAATTAAACAGTATCTAAATCTTAAAAACGGTTATGTTTTTTGCCGTTAGGCGCTATTTTTAGTAACTTTGCATGGTTGTTTACGGCTGTTAACCTGACAAATCGTTATTCAATCAGCGGTGTGTCATTGCAAGGATAAAAACAAACTGATATGCGCAACAGGGACAACTACACCTTTCTTACGTCAGCGCCGGTTCACAACGTGATACTGACGATGGCCGTTCCGACCATCATAAGTATGCTCGTGACGAGCGTCTACAACATAGTGACGACATTCTACGTCGGGCGCATCAGCACCCAGGCCACTGCCGCCGTGGGCATAGCGTTTTCCGTTATGTCCATCATTCAGGCCGTAGGGTTCACCTTCGGCCAAGGCTCCGGTAACTACATCTCGCGTGAACTGGGTGCCAAGCGCCACGAGAATGCCTCGCGCATGGCCTCCACCGGCTTCTTCTGCGCCGTCGGCACGGGACTTCTGCTCGGAGCCGTCGGTATGTTCTTCCTGCGTCCCTTGGCCCTTCTGCTCGGTTCCACGGCCACAATCCTGCCCGACGCCGAGCGTTACCTGGCGTTCATTTTCCTTGCCGCGCCGTTCATGTGCGGCGCATTGTGCCTGAATAATCAGATGCGCTTCCAGGGTAATGCTGCGTATGCCATGTTCGGCATCCTCACCGGCGCGGTAATCAACGTATTCCTTGCACCGATACTTATATTCGTTTTCGACATGGGCATCACGGGAGCCGGCCTCTCCACTTTTGTCGGCGAGACAAGCAGTATGTTCGTGCTGCTTTGGATGACCCACAAGGGCGGCACCATACGCATACACCTTCGCAACTTCACCGCGCGCGCGGCCTACTTCAGGGAGATACTTGCCGGGGGCACGCCTTCGTTCACCCGTCAGGGCATGGCCAGCGTGGGCGTGGCCATGTTAAACGTTGCCGCCGGTGCGTTCGGCGACGCCGCCATAGCCGGTATGTCTATCGTCGGGCGTGTCTGTTTCGTCATCTTCGCCGCCGTCATCGGCCTTGGTCAGGGCTTTCAGCCGTTGTGCGGCTTCTGTTACGGTGCCAAATTGTATTCCAGAGTGCGCGAGGGCTACTGGTTCATAGTACGTCTCGGCACGTCGTTCCTCGTCCTCTGCGCCGTGTTGGGCTTCCTCCTCTCGTCAGACATCATAGCCATCTTCCGCCACGACCCCGCCGTTATCGAGGTGGGCCGTGTTGCCTTGCGCTGGCAACTCGTTACGTTGCCCCTCGGCGCGATGGTTATGTACACCAACATGATGATGCAGACAATCCGCAAGCCGTGGCAGGCCAACATCCTTGCGGCCTCGCGCAACGGCTTGTTCTTCATTCCCTTAATCATCGTCCTGCCCCATTTCTTCGGCCTTCTCGGTGTCGAGATGTGCCAGGCATGGTCTGATGTGTTCTCTTTCATGCTTGCCGTGCCCATAGCGGTAAGCGGATTTAAGGCGCTAAGGAATTAAGAATTAACTCTTAATTCTTAACTTTCCTATTCTTTTTTCCACAGCTTCGTCATGTCCTCAAGCGTCTTGCCTTTGGTTTCGGGCACAAGTCTCCAGACGAAGAGGGCGGCCAGCACACAGATAGCCCCGTAGAGGGCGTAGGTGAACCAGTGCCCGAAATTCGGGTCGGCTGCCGTCTGCATATTGAACATCGGTACGAAAGAAGCACTCACAATCCAGTTGAATATCCACTGGAAGGCCACGGCTATGGCGACGGCCGCTCCACGTATGGTGTTCGGGAAGATTTCGGCTATGAGCACCCAGCATATCGGTCCCCATGACATCATGAACGACGCGCTGTAGACCATGATGCTTATCATCGTGACAAGCTCCAGCCCCGCGTGGCCGAACGTCAGCGAGACACCGAACGCTCCGACGGCCATACCTATTGAGCCGGTGATGAGCAGCGGCTTGCGTCCCCATTTCTCAACGGTGAATATGGCCACGAGCGTGAAGAGGATGTTCACCACGCCCATGATGATAGTCTGCATCATGGGGTTCTCCATGCCCATGTCGCCGAAGATGCGCGGGGCGTAATAGAGCACGGCATTGATGCCGACGGCCTGTTGGAAGACGCTGAGCATGATGCCAACGAAGATTACTAAGAAGCCGTAGGTTAACACGCGCTCGGTCTTCTCGCTGATGGTGTTCTTTATTTCGTCAAGGATGTTGCGCCCCTCAGCCTCGCCGTTTATCTTTGTCAGCACGGCAAGGGCCTTAGAGTCTTGTCCGGCCATGACGAGATAGCGCGGCGTTTCGGGCACGAAGCATATCAGGATGGCGAACAGCCCGGCCGGCACAGCCTCGCTGCCGAACATATAACGCCAGCCCGTAGATACCGTCCACGGGTCGTAACCGGGTACTAACCGGCTCATGCCCCGGCCTATCGACTCTATCACGGGGTTGGTGTGGTCGCCGAGGATGAGGAAGTTAACCATGTAAACGACCAACTGGCCGAAGATGATGGCAAACTG
>CALUGX010000023.1 GCA_944320285.1 uncultured Prevotella sp. | reverse complement strand
GCCGTAAGATACACTGAGCCGAAAGGCATTCCGGGCCACCAGCACCACGAACCGTCGCCCGGACTTTGCAGTTTGCGCAGCTTATCGAGCGTAACGGAGAGATTATTTGACAGCGTTGACTCGTCAAAATAGTTGGCGAGCATCTGCTTTTGGTCGGCTTCGCGGTCTGCATCGGCCACCCAAGGAGTCTCATCGAGCACCATGTCGCGCAACTCTTGGTTCTTTCCGAGGCTGCTTGCGAGGCTCTCCTGCCCGTCTTCTTGCCGCCATTGGTCGAACACGGAGCGTATTCTTGGCGACTGTTTCATCAGATATGCGCTTATGCCGTTGGCGTAATAAGCCGTGGCAAGACTTATGGCGTCGTCCTCGCGCGCGTTATTTATATAAGGTAACGACTGCACCATCAGCCACGCGGGGTTGTTGGTGTACTCCACGGTGAGTTTTTCGTTGCGTCCGCCGTCGGGGAACAGCGGCTTCAGGTCTATGGTCTTGGTGCCCGGCCCGTGCTGGGTGAACGGCACGGTGGTCGTCACGAGCTCGGCATCGGAAAGCACAGGCAGGTAATGTTGCTCACCGTCGCTGAAGTCCTTGCCCTCGGCAAAGATGCGGCAAACCAGCAACGAGCGGTTGGCGTCAGGATAATAGTTGAACGAGACGCTGCCCGTAGAACCTGCCTCAACCTCAAACACCTTCTTCATCTCTACCACCACGCGCTCCGTTTCGGGGTCAACCAACTGCATAACGGCCGTGCCCTTTACCGTTTCGTCGCAAGTGTTCATGATGCGAGCGGCGATTGACGCGCGGTCGCCAACGCGCACGAAGCGCGGCATATTGGGCTGCACCATCACCTTCTTCGAGGCTACTGCCGTGGCCTCTATCTGCCCGTTGTTCATGTCCTTGTCGTGGGCAAGGCCCATGAGCCTCCACGTCGTAACGCTTTCGGGTAACGTAAATTTCAGCGAAATATTGCCCGTTGAGTCTGTATATAATGCAGGATAAAAGAAGGCCGTTTCGTTCAGGTTCTCTCGGAGCTGCACTTGCGCGCCCGCTCCACCGGCACCTTCGGCTCCCTTCGCAGACGTGCTGCCCATTGCGCCTTCAACAGCTACGTCCTTTTTCAGCATCGCGCCGCCATCCATTGCTGATACGGCATTCGGCGCAAGCCCACCAACTGTTGCTCTTGAGTTGGTTGTACCATAACCGACGACACGTGCTTCTTCCAATACTGCTTCATCACGTGTCAACACGGCCTTATCATAAGCCATGTTTAGAAGCCTCGTTTCAAATCTGCCAAAGTCAAGGGCGTAAATGCGTGACATCTTCAACGGGGCACTGTTGCCGATGCTTATGTTGTAAAGCGACGGTCCGCGCCAGTCTGAATAAGGTATGCTGTAACTGTATAAATCGTCGAACGACCATGCGAAAGGCATTATTTGGTCGAGCGAAGCGTCGTACATCGTAGCCAAGAGCTGTGCGGCGGCCGGCGTTCCGTCGGGACGTGTTACGCTCAACATCCACTCCTCCTGTTGCCCCGGCGTCAGCTTGTCACGGAACGTTGTCCACTTCAGCATAAGCCTCCTGTCGGGCTTCGGGCGGTTGATGCCAACGCCGTGGGAGTAAGCCTCGCCGTCCTTCACCCATACAAGGTTTATGCGCAAGCCCGTGCCATACTCCTCCTTGTAGGCCAGCTTGACGGTCTTAACGGCGTCGCTCATGTCGAGCGTGCCGTTCTTGAGCACCTTCTCACCAGCTATCAGGGTGTAGAGCATATGCACGTCGGCACGTGACGAGCCGAACTGCATATATACGGGACTGCCGTCATTCGGGAACTGCGCGCCTGAAAGATAGAACCAGTCGGGCGTGTCGATGCAGGGCTTCGCGTCGTCATAGCTGAACACAACGAAGTCGTGCCGCAAGGTGTCGCCCCCGCAGACAGCCGTCAGCGTGTGCTTGCCAGAAGCCAACTGCGCCGCCGTTGCCCAAGTGACGTCCGTCGGAGTGTTGGCCTTGGCCGTAAACGTGCCGTCAACGCCGCTGACAGTGTATGTAACGTCGCCGGGTATGTCGTTCCCGGCAGAGTTTTTCAGTGTAAATTTTATTGTCTTCAGACTGTCGCGCAGTGTCTTTGAGGGCATCTCGCAGCCGAAGGCCGTAGGCTTGGTGCCAAGCGGCAGGGTAAGTTCGCCGCCGTGACTCTCGCCGGCCTGGTCGGTAACGTCGGCCTTCGCCGTGAAGTTATAGAAGCGCGACGGCAGGTATTTGCTGGCGTTGCCGTCGTCGGCACCTGTGTCTTCCCACTTCGGCAGCACCATCGGCATCTTGATTTTAAACTCGCCCTGCGCGTCGGTCGTGGTCTCGCCTTCGGCCAAGTTGCCGTTATCTACAGCTCCGTCATAATTGCCGTAGAAGCCGTAACGCCACCAAAGGGCCACGTTGCGCTCAACCGAATACTTGACTGTTGCCCCCTGCACGGGCACTCCGGCGTATGACTTGGCACGGCCGGTAACGGTCAGCGTGTCGCCGTTCTCGTATTTCTCGGAAACCTTGTCAAACTCAACGTAGAAGGCAGGAAGCTTGTATTCCTCAACCCGGAAACCGGCATAGCCGCCCGAAACGTTGTTGACGCGGATGGAGAACGCCCCCGTAAGTCCGCCCTTTGGCAGTGCGAAGTCGGCCGACAGCGTACCGAAGTCATCGGTAAGCACCGTTTTTTCGGCCACGGTCTTGCTGTTGACGTCCTTCATCACCAGTGTCACCGAGCGAGCTCCGGCGGCCTTCTGACTGTCGCCCGATATGCGGCGCATGATGCCGGCCACGCGGACGGTCTGTCCAGGGCGGTAGATTTTGCGGTCGGTGTAGAGAGAGATGTTGTAACCGTCGTAGTCGGCATCGTAATAGCTAAAGTTATTCCACGCCTGGAGCCGTGGCATATAGTTGTCGGCGGAAGTGTAGGCGCGCATCGCCTCAATGTTCCCAGTACCTAAATCTATCAGCACCTCGCCGTCCTCACCGCACGTAACAGTGATACCCTTAAGCGCATTTTCTGAATTGTTGTAGCCGCTGTACAACGAATATGTAACCTTAGCTCCCGGCAACGGTTGACCGGTCTTGGCATCCAAGACGGCAACGCGCCGCTTGCCGCCGGGCAAAGCCTGGTGGACGAAGTAAACGTCGCTGACGTAAACGAGGCGGCGACCGGGGTCTACGTCCTTCTTGTCTGGCGTAACCTCAAGCAGATAGACACCTGCCGGCAGTCCGCCCAGCACAACGGAGTCCTCCACTTCCTCGTAGGCGGCGTGCCCACTGTATGTGCGGGTGACGGTCTGCGCCGTGCCTTTTACGGCCTTAGCCTTCAGGCGGCGGTATATCTTGTCGTTGTTGGGATCGCCGCTTTCCGTTCCGTCAACGTCGAGACGCGTCAGCGTAAACGTCAGGCGGCCGATGTTGGTCAACCTTGCCTTGGCAGTGAATGGTGTGCCTGACATATACACCTGCCGCTCGGTCTCGACACGGAAGCGCGGATTTTCAAGTTCCTTAACCTCGTTGCGCAATGCCTCGATGCGCGGCCAGGTGCCCCAACGGACAATGGCGTCGTTGGCATAAGTAACGAGCTCCTTTACGGGAACGTTGCAACGCTGCATGAACATATATCGTTCATAGGCCACGTCGCCGCACGCCGTAAGGTCACCGTAGAGACTGATGAGCGAGTCGAGCGTGGCCAGGTAGCTTGAGCCTTCCATACGCCGAACGTAATAGTCGCCGCTCTTCTCGCCCTCGGCCCTTGCCTGGTAGAGGGCGGTGAGCAGCGTGGCGGCGCGGTTGCCGGTCGTGGCATAATAGTCGTGCATATCTTTAAACGCTCCGACTGTGAAGCCCACAAGACTCAAGAGATCGTTACCAAAGATGGCTGCGTCGCGTCCCTTGACGGCGAACGGCACGTATTCGTCGGCCTTGCGTTGCGCCAACGCCGCAGGGTTGGTCATGGCCTTGCGTCCGTAATCGTTTGCGAGATCGGCGTAATCGTCAATCGTCCAGCGTTTTTCGTTGCACGTCTTGGCTAAGGCGGCATAGCACACAGCGGCCAGGGCAGGGTCGGTCTTGGCGTAAGTTTCGGCCTTACGCTCCATAAGCGAGATTTGCGGCATCAACGAGTCTCGCGAAATCTCGCTCCATGTCATCATCGTCTGCCACTCGGCCTTGAGCATCTGACCGTAATTATTCTCTTTGACAGCCTTATCGACTATATCATTCAGGTGCTTGATTTTTGTGCGCGGCAAGTCCTTCTTGGCGGCTTCATCCACCTTTTTCCACATATTATCGTATCCGTCAGCCATGATATTTATTGGTATTAAAAGCAGTATTGCAAGTAATGAAACTATCGTCTTTTTCATAATTTCTGTTTTTTGGGGTTGATAATGCGCGCCGCCATGAAACGGCCTTGCCGCGCGATAACTGTTATACAAAGGTAAGACAAATCGGGGCAACCTGCAAATCATTTAATGTTTTTTCCTTTTTTTGAACGTTAAACGACAGGTATTTAAGAAACGGCTATGATTTTTTACAGATGCCCGCAACCTTTGTTTCAGCAGAAAACACAAGTAGAAAAAGAACGTAAAAACAGCAGTTGCAAAGCACTGCGTATCCCATTGAAACACAGGAAGTTACAAACCGTCTTGCAAAAGGTGCCCTTTCATGAGGCAAAAGGTGCCCTTTCAGGCGGTAAAAGGATACCTTTTACAAGGTAAAAGATGCCATTTCAGAGAATTAAGAATTAAGAGTTAAGAATTAAGAAAATATGCTTCCAAGAAGTGACAAGCAACAAGACCATTTTTCTTAACTCTTAATTCTTAATCCTTAACTAAAAAATTACCGGCAATGCGGCAAGCTGCGCCGCCATTGTCCGCGCTATGCGGCGTTGCCCCTTGTCGCTCGGATGGAGCAGATCTGTGGCGGCGTCGTGGAAGTATTGCTGCTGCGCCGTCACCATCGGGTTCATGCCGCTGAGAGCGTTGAGGTCTATCACAGGCACGCCCCAGACGTTGGCGGCCTCCTTAACGGCGGAGACGTACTCGCAGAAATACTCACCGCAAGCGTTCTGCCAGCTCTCGTCGGGCTGCACGTTGGTGTCACCGAACTCGGCGGCGGCACGGTGGATAGGCGTGAACAGCACTATCTGCTTGTCCGGGAAGAGCGTTTTAAGATATTGCAGGGCGATGTTTATCCTGCCGCGGAACGTCGCCGCGTCGAGCGAATAGGCGCGCCGCTTGCGCACGTAAGGCTGCTTCGGGCCGTGTACGGCGGCAATCACGGTATCTGTCACTTCGTCGTACCATCGGCCGAGGGGCACCCCGGCGTTGAAATCGTTGGTGCCTATGAATACCGTCACGGCGTCGATGCTGTCACCGTGCTCGTCCTTCAAGGCCTTGGCCTGGCGCGGAATGTCGTCCCACTGGCGTCCGCTCTTGCCGTAAACAAACGGTTCTATGCCGAGCCACTCTTGCAGGTAGTTCCAATATTTCTTGGGTATGTCGCGGCTGTTGTTGTTCGGGTCGGTCATCGAGTCGCCCAAAAAACCGATGCACCTGCCCTGCCACGGATGGCAAGGGACGCACTCCGCCGCGCCACCCCCGGCCCCGCACGGCGCACATTTGCCCTCGCCGGTCTGCCCGAACGCGGGGGCGAAAGCCAGCAGAGCTGATAATAACAATAATGATTTCTTTCTCATACGCATATCGTTTTACGGCTGTAAAGTTATCTAAAGTAATCTAAAATGAGGACAAACAAGGCGTAAAACATGGCATTTTTATTTTGCGCTTTATCCGAATTTCCTTATTTTTGCAATATGAAAAAAGGAATTAGGCAAATAGTTGATGGACATTGCGAAATACATTATTACAGCACTTTTGTTGTCATCGGTATCCGGTGATATACAAAATCCGTGAATTATAATGTGTGTAATATTATCCGCCGCTATAACATTGACAGCCGGATTAATTTTAATAAAAGACAAAACGAAGTAGGGAAAATAACTATGGGAGCAATCGCAGTTTCAATATTTGTCAGTGCCGTGGCTGTCATCGGCCTGATTTATTTTAACAAAAAAGATAAAAAAACAGTTCAAGTTCTGCCGAAATCAAACAACCGAAGGCTTAACTTGGATAAATAATGACTTATTACTAAACACATAATTATTTTATCAAACATCTGTGATGAACATCGGAGACAAAGCACCTGAGGTTCTCGGACATGACGAGAACGGCAACGAGATAAGACTTGACGACTTCAAAGGAAAGAAGCTCGTGTTGTACTTCTACCCGAAAGACATGACGTCGGGCTGCACCACGGAGGCGTGCAACCTGCGCGACAACTACGGCGAACTGCAAGCGCAGGGGTATGAAGTGGTAGGCGTAAGCGTGGACGACGGCAAGAAGCACCAGCGGTTCATCGCCAAAAACGAGCTGCCGTTCCACCTCATAGCCGACACGGAGCACACTCTCGTAGAGCAATTCGGAGTGTGGGGCGAGAAGAAGATGTACGGACGCACGTATATGGGCACGCTGCGCACAACGTTCATCATCGGCGAAGACGGCACCATCGAGCGCGTGATAACGCCAAAGGAGATAAAGGTGAAAGACCATGCGGCGCAAATATTGAAATAATGTGACTACAACCATAAATTTAACCAAAACTATGATTAACCGACAATTATTACATCCTGAAAGCATCGTGGTGGTGGGCGGCTCCAACAATGTCCACAAACCTGGCGGCGCATTGGTGCGCAACCTAATCAGCGGAGGCTATAAAGGCACACTGCGCATTGTCAACCCGAAGGAAGACGAGGTGCAAGGTATCAAGGTGTTCCATAGCGTAGAAGACATACCGCCTACCGACCTGGCCGTCTTGGTGATACCGGCCCCGGCGTGCCCTGACACAGTGGAGCTGCTGGCTGACAAGAAGGGGGTAAAGGCTTTCATTATAATCTCAGCCGGATTTGGCGAAGAGACAAAGGCCGGAGCCGAACTGGAACAACGCATTGTGGACTCTTGCGAGAGGCACGGGGCGGCACTCATCGGGCCTAACTGCATCGGATTGATGAACTCTTGGCACCACAGCGTGTTCACAAAGCCTATCCCGACGCTTCACGAAAAGGGAGTTGACTTCATCAGCGGCTCTGGAGCCACGGCGGTGTTCATTCTCGAATCCGCAGTAATCAAAGGCTTGCCGTTCAACTCTGTGTGGAGTGTGGGCAACAGCAAACAAATCGGCATTGAGGACGTCCTGCAATTTATGGACGAGAACTTCGACCCTGAGCGAGACTCACACATCAAATTGCTTTACATCGAAAACATCTCCAATCCCGACAAGTTGCTGTTCCACGCCTCATCGCTCATCCGCAAAGGCTGCCGCATAGCTGCAATCAAGGCTGGCAGCAGCGAAAGCGGAAGTCGCGCAGCGTCGTCGCACACAGGTGCAATAGCAAGTAGCGACTCGGCCGTGGAAGCTCTTTTCCGCAAGGCCGGCATAGTGCGCTGCTTTTCGAGGGAAGAGCTAACCACCGTCGGTTGCATCTTCACACTGCCCCCACTGACAGGACGCAACTTCGCAATAGTAACCCATGCCGGAGGGCCTGGAGTGATGTTGACCGATGCTTTGTCGAAAGGCGGACTCAATGTGCCCAAAATCGAGGGAACTAAAGCGGACGAACTGAAGAGCCGGCTGTTCCCCGGCTCGTCAGTATCCAACCCGATAGACATCCTCGCAACAGGCACACCTGAACACCTCGCACTGGCTATCGACTACTGTGAGAATAAGTTTGAAGGCATCGACGCAATCTTCGTAATCTTCGGAACACCCGGTCTCGTACAGCTTTATGAGGCTTACGACGTGCTGCATAAGAAGATTTTGGAATGCAAAAAACCTATTTTCCCGATTCTGCCATGCCTTCACACGGCCGGGCCTGAAGTCGCCGAATTTCTCAAAAAGGGGCACGTCAACTTCAGCGACGAGGTCACCTTGGCCACTGCTCTTACCCAAGTGATGAAGACCCCG
This sequence comes from uncultured Prevotella sp., assembly GCA_944320285.1. Taxonomy (GTDB): domain Bacteria; phylum Bacteroidota; class Bacteroidia; order Bacteroidales; family Bacteroidaceae; genus Prevotella. The sequence continues at coordinate 18,330 of CALUGX010000023.1, read as the reverse complement.
AAACCAGCACCGCAGGAAATAGAACTGTTCGGCGTTGACGTTCCGCGTATCAGGGAAGTCATCGGGAACATAAAAGATGACGGATACATCTCGCCTGAAAAAGTGCATGAGCTGCTTGAATGTGCCGGAATACCGATGGTGCCCGAAAAAGTAAGCGACGACAAGGCGGAGCTTACGGCCTTCGCAGAGAGCGTGGGCTATCCCGTCGTGGCAAAAGTGGTGGGGCCTGTGCATAAGAGCGATGTCGGAGGAGTGTCCCTTAACATACGAACGGCGGAACATCTCGGCCTCGAATTCGACCGTATGATGCAGATTGAAGGGGCCACGGGAATAATGGTACAGAAAATGTTGAAGGGCCGCGAACTGTTCATCGGTGCCAAATATGAGTCTCGTTTCGGCCATATCGTTCTGTGTGGACTTGGCGGAATATTCGTAGAAGTGCTCAAAGACGTGTCGAGCGGACTTGCCCCGCTGTCGTATGACGAGGCTTACTCAATGATACATTCGCTCCAGGCATACAAGATTATAAAAGGAACAAGGGGACAAAAGGGTGTCAACGAGAAAAAATACGCCGAGATAATAGTGCGCTTATCTACACTGCTGCGCTTTGCAACGGAAATCAAAGAGATGGACATCAACCCCTTGCTGGCCGACGAAAACGACGTTGTTGCCGTGGACGCAAGAATAAGAATTGAAAAGAATAATAATTAAGAGGCAAGAGTTAAGAATTAAGAAAATATGCAATGCTTATCATTACAAACAGCAGAAGCATATTTTCTTAATTCTTAACTCTTAATTTTTAATTTCCCAAAAACTGCCAACAATGAAGATACTCGTCATCGAAGACAACACCGACCTGCGTGAAGTGATAGTGCGCTCGCTTGAAAAAGAGCGGTATGTTGTGGAGACTGCGCCCGACTACGCTACGGCCCGGACCAAGGTTTTCATATATGAATATGACTGTATCCTGCTCGACATCATGCTGCCCGACGGCAACGGACTGAACCTGTTGCGTGAACTTGCCGAACGCGGGAAACGCAACAACGTAATCATAATATCGGCGAAAGACTCTATCGAGGACAAGGTGAACGGACTGGAACTGGGTGCCGACGACTATCTCGCCAAGCCTTTCCACCTTGCCGAGCTGCACGCGAGGATACGCAGCGTCATGAGACGCAACGCACAAGGAGGCGAACGCAACATACAGTTGGGCAATGTCACGATACATCCTGACACGTTCGGTGTGGACGTTGACGGCAAGCCGCTTGACCTCGGACGCAAAGAATATGACATACTGCACTACTTCGTCAACCGCCCCAACCGCCTGATAGAGAAGCAGACGCTTGCCGAGGCAGTGTGGGGAGACAACATTGACCAGGCAGACAACTTCGACTTCATCTACGCGCAGATGAAAAACCTGCGCAAAAGGCTGAAAACCGCAGGCGCGGACATCGAGATTAAGACCGTCTACGGATTCGGTTACAAACTCATTATAAGCAGGCAAGCAGAAGAGTAATAGGCAAACAAGCCCTTCAGCCACTGCACATCAAAGCCATAAGAGCCTGTAACCATACACACAGGTCTGCCTGGCTTGTCCCCGTCTGTCTGCCTTTTATTTTGTAAAAGCCATGAAACTGCAAAACGTAATAACGTTCCGCCTCTCAATCCTGAAGGCCGTAAGCATAGCCGTATGGGCTGTTTGTTTCTACTTAGTAACTACAACGGAAATAAACAACGAGACCGACGAGAGCCTGACGGCATACGCCGAAGCGCTCATTACCGACTATCTCGCCGGTGAACAGATGCCCGACTCAAGCACGACGCTCGGCGACCAATACATCATACGCAACATTACGGCGGAATATGCGGCCAACCACAGACACATAAGATACAAGGACACGGAGACATATTTCAACTCAAGCTACGACTACGAACCGGCGCGCTCGGTGACATATATATTCCGGACAGACGACGGCCAATATCGGGAGCTGACGGTCTTCACGACCACTATCGACAAGAACAAACTGAAGCGGTCGATACTCTACTGGCTCATCGCGCTTTACCTTGTACTGCTCATAGGCATCGTAATTGTCAACATCTGGACTGTGAGCCACAACATGAGGCCTCTGAAAACCCTGTTCAAATGGCTCGACGAATACAAACTTGGGCAGAAGAACAAACCGCTCGACAACCCGACTGACATCACCGAATTTAAAAAGCTTAACGAAACAGTGGCGCGCAACCTTGAGCGCGGCGAGCGGCAGTATGAGCAACAAAAACTGTTCATAGCCAACGCATCGCACGAGATGCAGACGCCGCTGGCCGTATGCGTCAACCGCCTGGAGATGCTCCTCGACGACGAGACACTAACCGAAGTCCAGATGGCCGAAATAATAAAGACCATGCGCACGCTGAAAAACCTCTCTGACACAAACCGCTCACTGCTATTGCTATGCAAGATAGACAACCGCCAGTTCAACAACTGCGCCGAAGTAAACTTCAAAAGCGTAATCGGCGGCATACTGCCCGACCTCGAAACCATCTACGCCTACAAACGCATAGCCGTCAGCACCAACCTTGACGGAAACGCGACGGCCTGCATGGACCCGTCGCTCGCCGACACTTTGGCGGCCAACCTGCTGAAAAACGCCTTCGTGCACAACGTCGCCGACGGACGCATCGACGTGTCGCTGCACGGCGGCACACTGACGGTTGCCAACACGGGGGCGGCCGAACCTCTCGACGAAAGCCGCATTTTCGAGCGTTTCTACCACTCTGCCGACAAGAAATCGTCCACCGGCCTCGGCCTGGCCATAGTCAAAGCCGTGTGCCGCCTGTACGGTTTCGGCCTTAAATACAGCTTTGAAAACGGAATGCACGTCTTCAAAGTGACATTTTCCTAAAAAGAAGTTAAAAAGCAATACTTCACCTGCTTTTTCAGATTCTTTTCAGAAACATATATAATCTTTGCACCAGAGAAAAGAACAAAGATGAGTACAAACCCTAAAAAACGTAAGATTATGAAAAGGATTATCCAAACAGCACTGGTGGCATTAGTATGCCTCGTGACATTCCAAGTTAGCGTGTATGCCGACAATGACAAGCCCATCAACGTGACACAGCTCCCGGCAACGGCGCAGCAAATCATCAAAAAGCACTTCGCCGGAAAGAAAGTTGCCCTCGCAAAGATGGAGTCGGGCCTGTTCGAGAAAAGCTACGAAGTGGTGTTCAACAACGGCGAAAAGGTAGAATTCAACCGCAACGGCAACTGGACAGAAATCAACTGCAAGATGTCTTCGGTGCCCGCAGGACTCGTTCCGGCAAAAATCAAGCAGTACGTGAAGGCAACCTACCCAGGCGCGAAAATCGTACAAATCGAGATTGACGACAGCCAGTATGAGGTAAAACTGTCAAACAGATTGGAAGTGACGTTCAACAAAAACTTCCAGGTAGTTGACATCGACGACTGAAAACAACCCGCCCTTCCCTGCGCAACCGGCAGGGAAGGGTTGAGACGCAAACCTGCCAACATCCAAACGCGCCTAACCGTCCCCGACGGGAAATGAACGGAACGGCCCCAACCCATACAACTGCATGAAGACCTTTGTCATATCGCTTATCCTCGCACTTGCATCGCTGCTGCCGGCGACGGCATCTCCCGACATGGGAGACGACAAGGCCATAAGCCCGAGCCAACTGCCGAAGGCCGCGTTGCAGACCATCAGCACCCATCTGCGCGGCCGCAAGATAGCCATAGCCAAGATGGAGGGCGGACTGTTCAGCAAGAGCTACACCGTAATCTTCACCAACGGAGAGAAAATAGAGTTCAACGGGCGCGGCCACTGGACTGAAATCAAATGCAAACGCTCGGCCGTTCCCGCTTCGCTCGTGCCGGCACGGATAGCCGTCTACATACGCGAGAACTATCCCGACTGCCGAATTCTTGAAATAGAGCGCGATGATGACGAGACCGAAGTGAAGCTATCCAATTATGTAGAAGTGACTTTCGACAGCGACTTCAACGTCACCGACATAGATTGAAGCCATAAGACAACAGCTTAAAACGAAGTGTTAGTTGCAATGTTATAAAGTGAATTTGAATGAATGATTTGACAGACCGCTAACCCGTTGGTTATCAACCGGTTGGCCAAAGGCGGCTTTTTGCGTTGCAAAAGGCCGCCTTTTACATTGCAAGAGGTGCCCTTTTACATTGCAAAAGGACACCTTTCACAGACGCGCCGACGGCGTGCCGCCACGACAGCGGCGACATGGCAGCACGCAAACCTTTACGGGCACAATAAAAGAGAGATGCAAAAAATATCCGTTTTTAATGCCATACTCATGATTTATTTATTACTTTTGCATCGTGCTAAGAGCCTGTAGGCTGCCAAGGCATCGCCTGAGAGCCGGACACACCGGTTCGCCAAGCATCTTTCGCACCTAAATCTAATAAAAATATATGGCAAAAATCACAGACTTAACCCACGTTCACGTGAAGCTGAAGAAACAGCGGGTGAAGGATATGGTCTTCATCTGCCTCGGCATACTGTCGTATGCGTTCGGCTTCACGGCATTCATCCTGCCTGAGGAGGTTGTCATGGGCGGCGCGTCAGGTATCTCGGCGTTGCTTTTCTACGCCTTCAAGATTCCACCAGGCATATCCATTTGGGTAATCAACATCACAATGCTGATTATCGCCCTGCGTGCCCTTAACCGCCAGTTTGTTGTCAGGACAATCGTCGGCGTAACCATCCTCGGCGCCCTGATTGGCGCTCTTCAACCGGTGTTCGAGGCCTATCCGGTCATCACGGCGGGAGAAGACAAGTTCATGCACGTACTCATCGGCGGTACGCTTTGCGGTGCCGGTCTCGGCATGGTCTACTCCCACAACGGCTCGACGGGTGGCACTGACATACTGATAGCCCTGCTCAACAAGTACCTGCGCATGAGTTTCGGGCGCGCAATGCAGTTCGTTGACACCTGCATCATCTGCTCGTCATACTTCCTTTTCCACAGTATGGAGACCATTGTCTACGGCATTGCCTTCACGATAGCGGCCAGCTACATCTGCGACTACGTGGTGAACGGTACGCGGCAGACCATGCAGTTCATCATCATCTCAAAGGAATTTGAGAAAATAGCTGACGTAATCAACAACAAAATCCACCGCGGCGTTACCGTCATTCCCGGCAAGGGATGGTACTCGAAGCGCGAGGTTGACATCCTGATAGTACTGGCCCGCAAGTACGAGTCGCACGACATACTCAGCACCGTAAAAATAATCGACCCAGAAGCGATGGTGTCGCAGACACTGTGCCACGGCGTTTTCGGAGAAGGTTTCGACAAGATGAAATAACCTGCGGGCGCACCACGTTTTCAAAAGGCGGCTTTTCGCATTGCGAAAGGCCGCCTTTTAGCATCCAGTTGGGCACATTTTACCGTCTGAAACACGGCAAATGGGGAACTTCCTGAATGTCAACGATTTACAACATAGCCTTGTCTTACGTTTTGAATACGCCATAATGTCACTGCATTACGCCATAATGTCACACAACAATACACAGGCACGCATTTTGACTCAATGGTAAGTGAGCGGCTGAAAGGTTAAAAGGTTGCCGGCCACAACATACGGAAACCGCAAGAACCGCACAACCATGTAACCGAAAGACCGCATAACCACATAACCAAAACAACTGAAAACAAAAGAAAGGAGAACATAATATGACATTCGACAAATTCACAATCAAGGCGCAGGAGGCCGTGCAAGAGGCTGTCAACACAGCCCAACGCAGCGGCCAACAGGCCATAGAACCTGTGCACCTTCTGAAAGGTGTGATGGCGAAAGCCAAGGACGTAACGGGCTACATCTTCTCTAAACTCGGCGTCAACGCAGCACAGGTAGAGACCGTGCTCAACCGTGAAATCAGCCGCCTGCCGCGCGTGGAGGGCGGACAGCCATACTTCGGCAACGATACCAACGCCACATTGCAGCGTGCTGTTGACATTTCAGCGAAGATGGGTGACGAGTTCGTATCCGTAGAGCCGCTTATGCTGGCCCTGCTCACAGTCAACTCAACGGCGTCACGCATATTAAAGGATGCCGGATGCACCGAGAAGGAGATGCGCGCGGCCATCAACGAACTGCGCCAAGGACAGAAAGTGCAGTCGCAATCGGCTGACGACAACTATCAAAGTCTGGAAAAATACGCCAAAAACCTTGTGGAAGAGGCGCGCCAAGGCAAGCTCGACCCGGTGATAGGGCGTGACGACGAAATCCGCCGCGTACTGCAAATACTGTCACGGCGCACGAAGAACAACCCTATATTAATAGGTGAACCGGGCACAGGTAAGACGGCGATAGTGGAAGGATTGGCCGAGCGCATAGTGCGCGGCGACGTGCCGGAGAACCTCAAGGACAAGCAGCTCTATTCTCTCGACATGGGTGCGCTCGTTGCCGGGGCCAAGTACAAGGGCGAGTTTGAGGAGAGGCTGAAAAGCGTCATCAAGGAAGTCACCAACTCGGAGGGTCGCATCATCCTCTTCATCGACGAGATACACACCCTCGTCGGGGCCGGCGGCGGCGAAGGGGCAATGGACGCCGCCAACATTCTGAAGCCCGCCCTGGCACGTGGCGAACTGCGCTCCATCGGTGCGACGACGCTCAACGAATACCAAAAATATTTCGAGAAGGACAAAGCTTTGGAGCGTAGGTTCCAGACGGTGATGGTTGACGAGCCCGACGAACTTAGCGCGATAAGCATACTCCGAGGTCTGAAAGAGCGCTACGAGAACCACCACAAGGTACGTATCCAGGACGATGCGTGCATAGCCGCAGTCAAGCTGTCGGAACGTTACATATCAGACCGCTTCCTGCCCGACAAGGCCATCGACCTGATGGACGAGGCGGCGGCCAAACTGAGGATGGAACGTGACTCCGTACCTGAGGAACTTGACGAGATAACCCGCCGCCTGAAACAGCTCGAAATAGAGCGCGAGGCCATCAAGCGGGAAAACGACCTGCCCAAGATTGCACAGCTCGACAAGGACATTGCGGAGCTTCGCGACAAGGAAAAGGCATTCCGCGCAAAGTGGGAAGGAGAGAAGGCACTCGTCAACAAGATACAGCAGGACAAGCAGCAGATGGAGCAACTGCGCTTTGAAGCCGAACGCGCCGAGCGTGAAGGCAACTATGAGCGCGTGGCAGAAATAAGGTATAGCCGTCTGCGTCAGCTCGAAGACGACATCAAAAGCATACAGGCGCAACTGCGTTCGACGCAGGACGGCAATGCCATGATACGTGAAGAGGTCACTGCAGACGACATCGCCGAGGTGGTAAGTCGGTGGACCGGGATACCTGTTACACGAATGATGCAGAGCGAGAAAGACAAGCTCCTGCACCTTGAAGAGGAGCTTCACCGGCGCGTAATAGGCCAAGACGAGGCTATCGAAGCCGTAAGTGACGCCGTAAGACGCAGCCGTGCTGGCCTTCAAGACCCGAAAAGGCCAATAGCGTCGTTCATCTTCCTTGGCACGACCGGCGTCGGAAAGACCGAGCTGGCGAAAGCTTTGGCCGAGTATCTGTTCAACGACGAGACGATGATGACACGTATCGACATGAGCGAATATCAAGAGAAGTTCAGCGTGTCGAGGCTCATCGGCGCGCCTCCGGGATACGTAGGATATGACGAGGGCGGACAGCTCACCGAGGCGGTAAGGCGCAAACCTTACTCCGTAGTGCTGTTCGACGAAATAGAGAAGGCGCATCCCGATGTGTTCAACATACTGCTCCAGGTGCTCGACGACGGCCGGCTGACCGACAACAAGGGGCGCACGGTGAACTTCAAGAACACCATCATCATAATGACTTCTAACCTCGGAAGCCAGTATATACAATCGGAATTCGAGCATATTAACGACTTCAACCGTGACTCCGTCATCGAGAAGACGAAGAAGGCGGTGATGGAGATGCTCAAGAAGACCATCCGCCCGGAGTTCCTTAACCGTATCGACGAGACCATAATGTTCCTTCCGCTGACGAAAGAACAGATTGCCGACGTTGTAACCCTTCAGGTAAACGGCGTAAAGAAGATGCTGGAGCAGCAGGACGTGACGCTCGACGTCACCCCGGCGGCCATCAGCTTCTTAGCCACGGCAGGCTTCGACCCGGAGTTCGGGGCACGTCCCGTAAAGCGCGCCATACAGCGCTATATGCTCAACGACCTGAGCAAGCAGCTGCTCGGCGGCACGGTTGACAGGACGAAGCCTATAGTCGTGGACGCAGACGGCGACGGACTGACGTTCAGGAACTGATAGACACCCACACCAACTCTCCCTAAGGGAGGGAGTTTAATTTGCCTTTTTAATATTCAAGGCATTTCAAACTTCCTCCCTTAGGGAGAGTTGGTGTGGGTGTTATTATCTGATTGCCATCCATACCATGCTCGCCGCCATCCAGACTATCAGTAAAATGGATATTACCACAGACCATCCGATGAGGATTTTCACCGTGCACCACGCTGTGCGCAACAGCCCGAAGCCGTACAGTTGCTTGTAATCATAGAGCAGGACGAGCAGCAACAGCCACGTGGGCATGGTGTACATATTGTCCATCCACATACTGCCGCCTGTGGCGACAATGCACACCGCCGACACCATTAGCAGCTGGCTGGCAATGAACACTTGAGAGAAAAAACACTCGGCAAGGTTCATCTTGGGTCTCAAAGGCGACCGGCGGAAGACCCTCATGGCAAGCAAGGCGAAAAGACTATGGCACAGGATGAGTTCAACGGCTTGGTTGCGCCGGAAGAAAGCGGTTGCCTCATTGAAAGCGTCAATAAAGACATTCATCCCCTGAAGAACGTATTGCTTGCCCGTATAAGCACCGTCACCATCGTCTATTTCAACCTTCTGCTCGTTAAGTTGCCCAATCGCGTCAGTGTAAATCTGTTCCATAACCCCCGGAGCAATGAAATGCTGTACCAAGATATACACGGTGGTGACAAGGAAGAGCATCTTGACGGGAGGAAAATACGGAGCCTGGCGGCCTTCAAGATAATCGCCTATCATGTATCCGGGGCGGTAGATGAGGTGCCAAAGGGTGCGCGGAAGACTTCTGTTGCCTAATCCCCATACCTCCAACGTCTTGCTCAATGCGTGCCTGAATGTGAAGCGAGCAACTGCGGCCGACTGCCCGCAACGTGGACAGAAGTTGCCGGCGTACACGGTATGGCAGTTCAGGCACTCGTGGTTCTCCGCCGAAAGAGGCGCAATCCCGCCCCCCTTGCGCTGCCATGCAACAAAGCGCGAGAAAATGACGCAAGCCCGCCTCCACGCGCTCGAAGCTGCCAAGGCTGCCCTCTTGAAAATCTTTTGCATATCTTGTAAGACTGAATGTAAACAAAGACGGATGCAAAGGTACGAAAATAAAAAATGCCCTGTCATCACGACAGAGCAATTTCTTACTTTTTGAATGTCTTAGTCTTTAGTATCAATGTAGCATGTAATTCTGAAAATCTCTTTTTAATTACGGAAGCAAAAGTAGACAAAAAATCTGATGTGTATCAAAAATATAAGTATTTTAATCAAAAAACTTACGTAAACGTTTACGAGAAGTTACCTCAAGAAGGGTCTCTGGCTACATATTGAAACTTCGCCGGCACAGGCATAAACCTGCACGGGAAACAACATCGGACGGCACGTCATATCCGTACAGCACAGTAGCATTCAACAAGGCATCGGCACGAGCGCGTAACAGCCTGACAATCAACCGGTTTGCAATATGCCACCAAACAGCCTGCAAAAGGGCACCAAACAGCCTGCATTTCGTGCCCTTTCGCAACGCAAAACATGGCCTCCTGTAAAATAAAAGGTGAAAAGGACTTAAAGCAGAAACGTAAAGGCGCGTTTTTCTTTGCCTTTTATCCAAAATAATGTAACTTTGTACCATATAACCATAACACGCACTACAAGCTGATGAAAGAATTTGTAATATCCGAAGTCAAAGCCGAGACGGCTATCCTCGTGGGACTGATAACGCAGGAACAAGACGAAGCCAAGACCAAGGAATACCTCGACGAACTGGAGTTTTTGGCCGACACCGCCGGAGCCGTAACCGTAAAGCGGTTCACGCAGAAAGTGGGCGGCCCCAACCAAACCACATACGTAGGCAAGGGAAAGCTCGAGGAAATAAAGCAATACATCAAGGCCGAAGAGGACGCAGAGAGGGAAATCGGTATGGTAATATTCGACGATGAACTGTCGGCCAAGCAAATACGCAACATCGAGAACGAACTGAAGGTAAAGATACTTGACCGCACATCGCTCATCCTCGACATATTCGCCATGCGCGCACAGACGGCTAATGCCAAGACGCAGGTAGAGCTGGCGCAATACCGCTATATGCTGCCGCGTCTGCAAAGGCTCTGGACCCACCTCGAAAGACAGGGCGGCGGAAGCGGCTCCGGGGGCGGAAAAGGCTCAGTGGGGCTGCGCGGTCCGGGCGAGACGCAGCTCGAAATGGACCGACGAATAATCCTCAACCGTATGTCGCTGCTGAAGCAACGCCTGGCCGAAATAGACAAACAGAAGACCACGCAGCGCAAGAACCGCGGACGGCTAATCCGCGTTGCACTCGTGGGATACACCAACGTGGGCAAGTCTACAATCATGAATCTGCTGGCAAAGAGTGACGTCTTCGCAGAAAACAAGCTGTTTGCCACTCTCGACACGACGGTCAGGAAGGTCGTAATAGAGAATCTCCCATTCCTCCTTGCGGACACAGTCGGTTTCATAAGAAAGCTGCCCACAGACCTCGTTGACTCGTTCAAGAGCACCCTGGACGAGGTGCGAGAGGCCGACCTTCTGCTGCACGTAGTAGACATTTCGCACCCCGACTTCGAGGAACAAATCACCGTCGTGAACAACACCCTCAAGGACTTGGGCTGCGCCGACAAGCCGTCGATGATAATATTCAACAAAATCGACGCCTACACCTGGGTTGAAAAAGAGCCTGACGACCTGACTCCGGCCACAAAGGAGAACGTCTCCCTCGACGAGCTGAAGCGCACGTGGATGGCCAAGTTAGATGACAACTGCCTGTTCATTTCGGCAAAAGAGAAGACGAACATTGACGAGATGCGCAGCACAATATACAAAACCGTGCGTGAACTGCACGTGCAGAAATACCCGTATAACGACTTTCTGTATGACATAACGGAATAAACAATAAAACAAAAGCCCACCCCACCCCTCCCAACGGGAGGGTGCTTTATATGCTTCAGGCAGCTTAATACGCTGCACACGGCAACTGCCTGACATATCGGAAAGCAACAAGGAGGCATTGAAACAAGACTTTTTAAGCTCCCTCCCCCAGGGAGGGATGGGGTGGGTTCTTAACAATTATAGCCATGTACGAATACAGAGAACTTACCGATGACGAAATCATGACCCTCGAAGACAACGGGTGCACTGCCGAAGACTGGACGTGCGTCAGCGTTGACGAATACTTCAATCCGTCCTACATAAAGGACGTGAGGTTCTACGGAACGGTGAAACTCGGCGTGTTCGAGCGCGAAATAGAGGTAGGCAACGGCCTTGCCAAGCATACGGGGCTGCGCAACGCCACGCTGTGCAATGTCACCGTGGGCGACAACTGTCTGATAGAGAACATCGGAAACTACATCAACAATTACACCATCGGTGAAGGATGCCACATCTGCAACGTGTCAACCATTGAAACCACAGCCGAAGCCACCTTCGGCGAAGGCATCACCATACCGGTGCTCAACGAGGCCGGAAACGGCAACGTTGTGCTGTTCCGTGGGCTGACGAGCAACATCGCCGCACTGATGGTTAACCACTCCGACGACAAGGAGCTCGCCGCCGCGCTGCGGAAGATGGTGCGTGACGACGTTGCCGCGCGCCAAACAGACTGCGGCACAATAGGCAATAACGTGCGCTTGGTGAACACGACAGAAATAACCAACACCAACATAGGTGACAACTGCGAGGTGAACGGTGCGTGCCGCCTGAGCGACTGTACCCTCGCAGCCGAGCGTGGCGACAGCGTTTACATAGGTTCGGGCGTAATCTGCGAGAACTCCATCATCGCCGACGGCTCGTCGGTGCTGAACAGCGCAAAGCTATTCAACTGCTTCGTGGGTGAGTCTTGCCAGGTGACTAACGGCTTCACGGCGGAAAACAGCCTGTTCTTCGCCAATACGTATATGGCCAACGGAGAAGCGTGCGCAGCCTTCTGCGGCCCGTTCTCGGCGTCGCACCACAAGAGCACGCTGCTCATCGGCTGTATGACGTCGTTCTACAACGCCGGTTCGGCGACCAACTTCAGCAACCATGCGTACAAGATGGGCCCCCTGCACTACGGCACATTAGAGCGCGGCACCAAGACGGCCAGCGGCTCGCACACTCTGCTGCCGGCCACTATTGGCGCGTTCTCGGTATGTCTCGGCAAAATAGGAACACACCCGGACACCACCACCCTGCCCTTCTCCTACGTCATAGGCAACGGCAGAGAGACATGGGTCGTTCCGGGAAAGAACATTGCCACGGTCGGGCTTTACCGCGACATACGCAAGTGGCCGCGGCGCGACGTCAGGATGGACGTAAGCAAGAAAAGCATCATCAACTATGACTGGCTTAGTCCGTTGACAGTAAACGGCATGGTAAAAGGACACGAATTGCTCGACGGTTTGCGGCAAAACGCAGGACAAAACACGGCCTTTTACACGATAAAAGGTAACAAACTGACTGACAAGGCGTTACGGCAGGGGCTGCAACTGTACGCTATGGGCATCGAACTTTTCATCGGCGAGGTGCTTATGTCGCACGACTTCGGCGATCCGACTACGGCCTCAGGTGCAGGCGAATGGCGCGACCTGTCGGGCCTGCTGCTGCCCACCGTGGAGGAAAAACGGCTAATCGAAAAGATAAATTACGGCATAATAGACAGCATAAGCTCGCTCACCGATATGCTCTCGGCCTACAACAACAAGTATGGTGACTATCTCTGGACGTTCACCGTTGACCTTATGAAGCAGTATCTCGGCAAGGACAAACTAACCGAGGACGACTTCAATACCATGCGCGAGCGCGGAGCCGCAGCGCGCGCAGCCTGGTTAGACTGCATACGCAAGGATGCCGAGAAGGAATACCAGATGGGCGACATTGACCGTACCGTGCTCGACAAGTTCCTTGAACAGCTTAGTTGAGAGACAAAAGGACACCTCTTGCGTTGTAAAAGGGCATCTTTTGCAAGCCGGAATGTGGGCATATCGGGAAAGCACTGACAGTCAATGAGTTGCACGGCGGACATTGCCGTAATTAAAATTAGGCAATAAAACGAAATAAAATTTCATCCTAACACAAAAAAAAGTATATTTGCAGATACAAAAAATGCAGTGAAACAATGTCTGAACAGGAATTGAACAAATACAGGTTCAGCCCCGACTGCGAACCTACCGACGAGATGCTGGCGCAGATAATGAGGGAAGTGGCCGAAGAAGCGAGGGCCAGCAACAAGGCCGCAACCGACGCTTACTTCGCACGGATGCGCCATGACATAGCCGAACAACAGGCGAAATGGGCTGACAGAATTACAGCATAACAAATGAAAGGAAGTGAGCAGCGTCCCGAAATGATTGTGATAGCCGGGCCTAATGGTTCCGGTAAAACATCCGTCACACGTAAGTTTCTACATCACGAATGGGCGCAAGTTTTGCTGCTTTAACCCCCGTTTTCTCAAAAAAATTACATACCTTTGCAACAATAAAACATATAAGCAAAAACATTATGGCAACACCGGATTTCAAGTACGCCCCCATGTTCCAGATGGGCAAAGATGACACGGAGTATTACCTCTTAACCAAAGACGGCGTGTCGGTTAGCGAATTTGAAGGCAACAAAATCCTCAAAGTAAGTCCTGAAGCGTTGACGATGCTTGCCAACGCTGCATTCAGGGATGTCAACTTCCTGCTGCGCCGCTCGCACAACGAGCAGGTGGCCAAAATCCTGACCGACCCCGAAGCGAGCGACAACGACAAGTATGTGGCACTGACGTTCCTGCGCAACGCAGAGGTGGCTTGCAAGGGCAAGCTGCCTTTCTGTCAGGATACGGGCACGGCAATCATCCACGGCGAGAAGGGACAACACGTGTGGACGGGCTTCTGCGACGAGGAGGCCCTGTCGAAAGGCGTGTACAAGACGTACACCGAAGAAAACCTGCGCTACTCGCAGAACGCGCCCCTCACGATGTACGAGGAAGTGAACACACGCTGCAACCTGCCCGCACAAATCGACATCGAGGCTACGGAGGGCATGGAATATAAGTTCCTCTGCGTGGTGAAGGGCGGCGGCTCGGCCAACAAGACATACTTCTACCAGGAGACAAAAGCACGCATCCAAAATCCCGGCACGCTGGTGCCGTTCCTCGTTGAGAAGATGAAGACACTCGGTACGGCGGCTTGTCCTCCTTACCACATCGCCTTCGTAATCGGCGGAACGTCAGCGGAAAAGAACCTCCTGACCGTGAAACTAGCCTCAACCCATTACTATGATAACCTCCCGACGAGCGGTGACGAGACGGGACGCGCCTTCCGCGACGTGGAGCTTGAGAAGCAACTCCTCGACGAAGCGCACAAAATCGGCCTCGGAGCGCAGTTCGGCGGCAAATATTTCGCCCACGACATCCGCGTAATCCGTCTGCCGCGCCACGGTGCATCGTGCCCCATAGGTCTCGGAGTGAGCTGCTCGGCCGACCGAAACATCAAAGCAAAGATTAACGAGGACGGCATCTGGATTGAGAAACTGGACGACAACCCCGGCCAGCTGATACCCGAAGAGCTGCGCAACGCAGGTGAGGGCGACGCCGTGCGCATAGACCTGAACCAGCCGATGAGCGAAATATGCAAAATACTTTCACAGTATCCGGTGGCCACGCGAGTAAGTCTCAACGGCACAATCATCGTGGCGCGCGACATAGCTCACGCCAAACTGAAGGCCCGCTTGGATGCCGGCGAGGACCTGCCGCAGTACTTCAAGGACCACCCCGTGCTCTATGCCGGCCCGGCAAAGACCCCGGAAGGTATGCCTTGCGGCTCGATGGGCCCGACGACGGCCAACCGTATGGATCCATATGTTGACGAGTTCCAGGATCACGGAGGCTCGATGGTGATGATTGCGAAGGGCAACCGCACCCAGGTTGTTACCGACGCTTGCAAGAAGCACGGCGGTTTCTACCTCGGAAGCATAGGCGGTCCGGCTGCCGTCCTTTCCATGAACAGCATCAAGAGCATAGAGTGCGTAGAATATCCCGAACTTGGAATGGAGGCTATTTGGAAAATCAACGTGGTTGACTTCCCCGCTTTCATCCTCGTGGACGACAAGGGCAACGACTTCTTCAAGCAGCTGAAGCCGTGGACACCGACGTGCAAATAAGCTGTTTAGCAGACAAGGCTACTGCTAATATGTAAAAAATAAATGTTTGCTACATTGCAAACATCCTGAGTATAGGGGCGCAAAATCTTGCGTCCCTATATTTTTACGATGGATGTCCGCAAAGTTCACATTCATCAGCAGTTAAAGGAAGCCCCTTCCCAACCTCCCCAAGGGGAGGAGAAAAGACAAATGCCTTGTCGATAAAGTCCACTAAAAAGAGAATAGGGTGATTGCGGACATTCATTTTTTTATAAATGCTTTTCAATGCGGCAGAGATAAAAAAACGAAAGTGCCAATATCAAAAACGGGAAACGGGCGGACAAGTTCATTGCCACTTGTCCGCCCGTTATTTGTATTTTGCAATATTAAAAGACCTTTTACACCTTACCGCTTTACCTTTATTCCCAGCCTCCGCCAAGGGCTTTGTAAAGGTTTACCGTAGCCAACTGGCTGTCAAGCAGTGCGTTACTAAGGCCTATCTGGGCATCGAGGTAAGTACGCTGGGCGTCGAGCAGATCCATATAACCTATCGCACCGTTGACATACTGCACGAGGGCAAGCGACAAGGCTGTCTTCGACGAGCTTTCCAGTTCATAACGCGCCTTGTAGATTTCCTTCACCTTGTTGAAACTGGCAATGGCGTCAAAGGCGTCCCTGAATGCCGAGAGCACAGTCTTCTCGTAAGCGTAGACGGCGCGCTCATAAGCAGCCTTGGCGGCCTTGTGGCGTGCGCGGTTCTTACCCATCGCGAATATCGGCTGCAAGAGATTGACGCTAAGCAGGTGGTAAGGTGACTGCAAGAGGTCTTTCAGCTCTTCGCTCTCTGCGCCGAGGTTGGCCGTAAGCGTGATGTTCGGGAACATACTGGTGTATGCCACGCCCACGGCGGCGTTGGCGGCAATCAACTTCTGTTCGGCCTCGCGCACGTCCGGGCGGCGCTCCAACAACGTCGATGGCAGGCCAACGGGCAGGCTGTCGAGGTAATTGACACTCTGCGGCAGCGACGAACGCTCTATGCGGTGGGGATATTCGCCCGTAAGGAAGGCCAGTTCGTTCTCTTTGGCCGTGATTTGACGCTCAAGGTCGGGCACGAGAGTGGCCGTGCGCGAAAGCTCTACCTGCGCCTGGCGGTAAGTCACTTCTGACGTAAGTCCGCCTTCATAACGGATTTTGGCGAGATGTTCGCTCTCGCGGCGCGCCGTCACCGTCTGCCTGACGATTGACAGTTCGTTGTCGAGCGCAACCAACTCGTAATAAACCTGCGCCACCTGTGCTATCAGGCTCATCTGCAAAGCCCTCCTGTTCTCCACCGAAGCCATAAACTCCGCAAGGCTTGCGTCGTGAGCCCAGCGCAGCTTTCCCCACAAGTCAAGCTCCCAAGAGATGTTAGCCTTCAGGTCGAACTGGTTATCGTCTGACGGGGCGTCGCCCCCGTAATTGTCTTTTTCCTTCTCACCGTAAATGCGCAAGTCCAACGACGGGAACAGTTTGGCGTAATCAATGCGTTTCATTGCGGCCAGCTCCTTAATGCGCGCGGCGGCCATCTGCATATCTTTGTTATATGTCAGCGACTTCAGGATGAGCCCTTGCAGTATGGAATCTTTGTAGATTTCCGTCCACGAACGGTCGGCCAGCGAGGCCGTGTCGGTGCTTTCCCCATCGACAAGCGTGGCCGGCAGCTCTATGTCGGGGCGCGTATAATGGCGTCCTATCTGGCATGAGGCAGCCAAAACGGCCAACAAGACGATGGCGAAAAAGTGGCGTATGGGTTTCAGGTAGTGTGTCATAACGTTTCTTTCTGTTGTATTGCTTTCCGGCTTGCGCCGCTTTTGCGCGCCTTAGCCTTGGCCTTGCCTCTGTATATGGATATGAAGAAGAATGGTATGAGCAATATGCCTATCGTGACGGCGGCTATCATTCCGAAGAAGACTCCCGTGCCTATGGCCCT
Source organism: uncultured Prevotella sp. (assembly GCA_944320285.1). Taxonomy (GTDB): domain Bacteria; phylum Bacteroidota; class Bacteroidia; order Bacteroidales; family Bacteroidaceae; genus Prevotella. The sequence continues at coordinate 932 of CALUGX010000023.1, read as the reverse complement.
GCGGCTGGCCGCTCCTGGGCCGGAGGCTATCACCATCGGCAAAATGCCGAGGATGAAGGCGAACGACGTCATGAGTATCGGACGGAAACGCAGACGCGCCGCATGAAGGGCAGCCTTGAAGATATTGACGCCGGAGTCAGCCTCGTCTTTGGCAAACTCGACAATAAGGATGGCGTTCTTTGCAGCCAAGCCCATAAGCATAACAAGTCCTATCTGGAAATAAGTGTCGTTCTCCAAACCGCATATCGTAATGCCGACGTATGCGCCCAAAGCCGCAACCGGCAACGAAAGCAGCACGGCCACAGGTACGCTCCAACTCTCGTAAAGGGCTGCAAGGAACAAGAACACGAACAGGAATACCAATGCCAAGACAAGCCCTGTCTGTCCGCCGGCCTGCTTCTCTTGGTAAGACAATCCGCTCCACTCAAGCCCAATGTTGTCGGGAAGATGCTTTCGCACCAGTTCTTCCATCACTTCCATAGCCTGACCGGAACTGTAGCCTTGCGCCGCCGTGCCACGTATGATGGCCGTGTTGAACATATTGAAACGCTTGATGCTTCCCGGCCCGGTGGTGTATTCGGTTGTTCCAAGCGCAGTGAGCGGTATCATGTCGCCGTCATCACCGCGAACAAAGTATAGACTTATGTCGTCGCGGTGTTCACGGTAAGGTGCTTCGGCCTGGATATAGACGCGGTAAATGCGGTTGAACATATTGAAGTCATTAACATAAACGGACCCTGTGTATGCCTTCATCGTAGAGAACACATCAGCCAAAGGCACGCCGAGCATCTTAACCTTGTCACGGTCTACGTCGAAATACAACTGCGGTATCTCCGCCTGCAACGATGAGGACAACCCTGACAGTTCCTTACGCATCGAGGCGTAGTGCATCAGTGTGTCGGCGGCGTGCACCAAATCGTCATACGTGGCGT
>CALUGX010000022.1 GCA_944320285.1 uncultured Prevotella sp. | reverse complement strand
AGTACCTCTATCCGGAGTGTGTAAACTAATGTAGTTTATTTAAACAAAAACTGTCAACCTATTTCAGGAAAAGACAGGCTGAACCTAATCACATTGCAAAACACGGCATATCGGACGGTGAAAGGTGCTCAATTGCAAGCTAAAACATACCCTTTTACTTATCAAACAATAAGCGTTTGGATATTAAGGAGTTACAGATATAAGAAAAACAAACTACGGTTGTAAGAAAGAAAATGTGTACGACAGACCCTATTGCACTACAAACTCGCTTAACTTTATGCTGTAACCAAGCTCAGGCCAACAGACATACAACAGGTCGTCAGATTCATAACGTGCAATGATTACGTTTTGTGAAGGGTTTATTTCGGCAATGAAGTCATACCTGGTAACGGGCAAACGGTATTCATGAGTGCAGCCGTCATGCTCTATTGACAGCGTAAGCACGGTTTTGCTGACTGACACGTCTACAATATTATATTTGCCTGTCATGTCGGTTATGCCTGAAAACGTCTCTTTTGCCTTCTGGAACATGGTGCCGCCTTGGAGCGCGTCCCACTTTGCCATAATGTTCGCCCATTTATTCTCGTACACTCCTTCGGAGTTTGCAAGACTTATCATGCGTAGCGTTTCGGGTAGCTCAAATGTGTTATCCGTGTCTGTCAACGGCTTGAAATGCAGTTCGTGTGTCTCTTGGTCGTAATCGTACAGATAATGACACCACTCACGCTCTACCCCCTTTCTATGGCAGACTTGCAATATGGGCAGGTCGTCTTCGCCTTCGACAGTCCAAAATTCCAAGTAGAATACGTCTTCCAGCGAGAATGTTTGTATGTCGCCACCGGCCCTCAAGTGAAGAGCAAAATAAAAACCGTTGGTCATTCGGCCATAACTTTGTTCTGTCAAGAGCCACACGTCTTGCCCTTTACCGTAACTGCAACCGGGCTTGCACCAATAGCTGCGCTTGCCGAAACCGAACAGGCAAAGCTCCTTGGAGGCCTCGTTCTTGTAATCGCTTTCCGCGTAATTCCTGAACAGGACGACACAATGGCTCAGCAGCCCGCACTTGTTTTCCGTGGGAGGAAGGCTAAGCAGATTGACGGCGACATCGTGTGCGTCCGCCTTTTCCGGGTATAAGCCGTGCAGCAGGTTGTCAAGCTCTGTTATTATGCGGCGCGACGCACTCTCTACGCCTTCACTGTAAATGTCAATCTTTTTGGCATGGAGATAGACCAATGCCACCATTCCCCAGTAAACGTCAGGCTCGTCTGCCTTCAGGTCAATGAGTACGGGTGCGGTTTCGGTCTTGAATTCGGATGAGAAACAATCGTAAGCATCGGCCACGAGTGATATAATCAGGCTCTCGACCCATTCAGGATGCCCGGTGTTCATTTCACCGGCCAACGTCCCGTAAAAGTATTTAAAGCAGAAGAACGTCCGCGCCAGCTTATACATGTAGGTGTCGTCAAGACCGTAGTTCTCTTTTATCAAGTTCCACATCTTGCTGGCAGTGCCATCCTTGACGCTGCTGTCCATAAGTCGGTAAACAGTCATCCTGCCCTTATAGCCCAGCTCTTTGGCCAATGCCGCGTGCGAAGGGGCGAAGGCGCGGTTCTCAATGAGGCATTTCAATATTCCCAGTTTGTTGTCCATCGTGTATCGTTTCCGGCGTGTTTTGGTACAATGTTGTCGTTACGCGTCCAAATGTAAGGTTTTCTTTTGACTTTAATGAAATAATGTTTGTATTTTTGTGGAAAAATAACAGGAGCCAATGCAAAATTCTCATAAAAAGAGCGTCATGTCCAAATAAAATGCTTATCTTTGCGATGTCCGGCGTGAGAAATCGCCGGCTTCAGTAGGAAAGCGTTTTAGCTTTTGTCCCAAGGAACGAAATCGCCAAAATAACGACCGGAGGGACGGAAGGACATGACGCTCATCCGTTTTTGCGTATGCACTTACGGTAATATTGCCGTATCCGCATATCAAGACGGCGTGGGAGCATTGTTTCCGTTCATTATCCGGTAAGGCGTTTGGCGATGCCTGTTTCTTGATGAGCGAAGCAAACAAGTCCTCACGCCTTTTCCTGTATTTACTAACCAGCCGACTTCGGGGACTTATAGGCATGAAAAACTATAAGGAGGTATTATTATGCCATTATTCAGAGTGACTTTGAAGAGGATGAAAAATTCAAATGGAATCCGTCTTGAACCGGGAATGAGCGTAGACGTAGTGTCTAACTCGATGAGTAATCCCGTGTCAACAAACGGAGGCAAACTTGTAGCCGACGCCTTCTACCGCGTGTATGGCGTTGACATCAAAAAGGCCGGTGCATTAAACATGGCAGACCTTGACGTGGAACGGATAGGGTAAAAACTAAGATGTTGCCATTCAAGATGTAAATTGCCGGCAGTTTGGCTAACAACCCTTCTGCTGGCAGTTACTATCAGTTAGCTTTATAACGTCATTATACTTGTTTCCTTAAATTAATAATTAAAAACAAACTATAGCATGAAAAATAGATATATTGCGGCAATACTTGCTTTTTTTCTTGGGGGACTCGGAGTACACAAGTTTTATCTTGGCAAATGGACAGGGGTTATATACCTATTATTTTGCTGGACTTATATTCCCTCTATCATAGCTTTAATCGAAGGTATATTATATCTTACCAAAGGTGAAGAGGCGTTTAATGAGAAATACAACGGTATTAATCCTGCAACTGTAGAACACGAAACGGAAGATGTAGGGTTTACAGACAGGTATATTATGACTTATGACAACACTGCCAATTCTTTAAAATGTCCCAAATGCGGACATATAAATGAGGTCGGCAGCAACTTCTGTGAGAAGTGCGGACAAAAACTATAACTTTAAAACTATACTACTATGTTTTGCAAAAAATGTGGAAGACAATTGAACGAAGGGGCAAGGGTTTGCCCGAATTGCGGTACGAAAATACAAAATGTTTCCGTAAAGGATGTTTTCAGTCTGTATGCTTGGAAACATGAAGGCGAACTGAACGACAGTGACTGTTTTGCAGGTAGGATACCAGAGGATGTAAAAGGTTCTGTGAGACAGAACTTTGGGATCGATTTTTCAGAAGATGTGTTATTTGTACGAGATACGTCTTTTTGGAATAGTAGGGATCAGGGACTTGTTATTACAAGTAGCGGTGTCTATTGCATACCTGATAATGACAGTCCAGATGGCAAAATTGCTTTCTCATGGGATATAGTAAGAAACGTTATCTACAAAGACTCTGTGCTTTATTTCTTTGGTTACGGTGATGAGACGGACTATTGCCAGATACATATTTCCTTCTTTATGAAGGATGATGACGATAGAAAAGCTTATAGATTAGGAAACAAGTTGGCACAAATGTTCACTTCAATGGCACAGAGTATTGAACCTGAAGCAGACCCGTTTGATGAAGCTTGGAACTATTATCAGCAGCTGGGCAACGAAGGAAAAATAGACGAAGCGTTGCGATTTGCATTGTCATGCAAAGACAAGGACGGCTTAGAGGCTTTTCATCTTTATGCAGGAGCATGCTATGGGCAAAAAGGTGATTACAAAAACGCTATCGCGATTTTTGACGAAGGCCTGACTAAATGCGAGCCGCAAAGTCCTTTGGCCACTTGGTTATATTACTATAAGTATTCGTGGATTCATGCTTCAGGAAACGATGCTGAAGCCAGAAAATTCATTTTACTAGTCATACAAAACGCAACTGAGGACATGAAACGCGATGACGGTCTGTCAATCAGAGAAGACGCCATGAACGATTTGGAAGCTTGCGACAAAGAATATGTTGCACATTTCCTTGAACAGCCGTACAACAAGCGGAAGGTGTTGTTGCCGGTCAACAGCTATACCGACTTAAGTCAGAACCACCTGAACGTAATCGATATAAAAAAATGGACTGTTCAGGCATTTCGTTCCCTATCGGTCATCCTGTTGCTTACCAGCTCTACGTGGGGCATCCATACGTGGCACAAAAGTATCTGCCGTTCGATAGCTATGAGCTTGAATTAATCGAAGACAAGGTTAGGGAGTTTTGCCAGCTTGCGCAATGTCTTGGAGCAACAGAGATAAGTATAGAGAGCCTTAACAGCTCGTCAAGCGATCAACACTCAAACACGGAGCAGAACGTGTCAGGCAAAGTAGACTACAAATTTGCATCAGCTTCATGTTCGGGCAACCGTAATGGCAGCAAACATTTGATAGAAGAGATAAGTCAGTCCATCAACTTACACCAAAAATTCAAGCCAAATGCAAAACCCTATCTGCCCGAAAACCTTGTATGGTATCCAAACGAACCTTCATGGCAAAGGCTGTACGAACAGCGTATGTATGGTGCACTGCAACAGCACGAGGAACGCATAGAGACGCGCAAAAGCCGCGTGCTTGAAGGTACGGAACTAAACTCTATCGAAGGGGAGTTTAAGAACCTCTTGTTGGCAGCCAATGGCCACTGGGACAAAAAGATGGAGGAAAAATTCGAGTTGCAAGAAAATGCAGTGCTCGCCATCCGTGTACAATTTGCCCCATTAAACGGCTTGGAGCACAGCGGCTCAATGCAATTACACTCTGCAACAGCGCAATATACGGAGAACGAAAGGGAATACATTGAGGAAATCAAAACCTGCTTGGCCGAAAGCGGCAACATCTCTGCCAGTGAACGTCGGCTGCTCGAAAGCTTGCGCAAACATCTTTGCATCTCTGAAGAACGTGCTGTAGAGTTGGAAAAAAGCCTTGCTCAGGCATTGACTGACACCGAGAAAGAATACCTCAAAGAGTATCGTCTCTGCTTTGAAGACGGTGGAAGCATATCTACCGGCGAACGCCGGCTGCTCGATAAATTCAGGATACGTTTAGGTATATCAGAGGAAAGGGGTAAGGAAATAGAGAATATGGTTTAATATAAAAATAAAAAGTCATGATTACATTGTTAATTATTTTATGCATTATTGTGATAGTTTTAAGTCTTCGAACCCGCCACAAGCAAGAACAGATTGTAGGACTATCACTTGAAGAACTGTTACGCAAACACCGTAATGCGTTTGCAACTTACCGCTTTTGGGTTATACTCTCCATCGTGATGTTTGTAGGAGGCTATCTTTTGGCTGAGGTCTATCCAATGTATGAAACAGAAGAATATGAGTATTGGTTCTTCGGTACAGAAAAAGGAACACGCGAAGTGTTGACGGCAACGGCATGGTGGTCTTACATATTGAGGGTATTGGCCGTATTGATTTTTATTCCGGCCATAATTGGTTTAAGCAACCGCTGGAAAGCCATAAATAAATACAAACAGATGTCCGATGTTGAATACTATAATCTTCAAAGAAGAACGCAACAGGATATAGAGAAACAAGATGAGGCATACAAGCAATATAAGCGGACAAAAAAAGCGATGAATATTTTTGATAAACTTTTCAACGGATAAGGAGGATTATGATACAGAAATGTCCAAAATGTGGAGTTTGGTGCTCAGCAATGAGAACGGATGTCGTCAAAAGGGCTGTTGACGGATATAAAAAAGCCGGGGAATTTGGAGCCACAATAGGAAAGGCAGCCTTAGGCAAACCTGGGGAACTGTTGGGAAAACTTGCTGGGACTTATTATGGTGGCACAGTAAATGCAGCATACAATGCTGTATTTGGTGATGAATTCCGTTTTGTGTGTCCTGATTGCAGGTGGGAATGGAGCGCAAAGATTGATGACGACAAAGAGAAGGAGTTACTAAATGAAGTAAATAACTTGTTGAAAAAAGTTCATGAATACAGGAATGCAACGGAAGAAGAGAAAGAAGATTGCATAGCCTCGTTAAAGGCAGAGCTTAAAAAAGTTTCATCCGTTGCAGACAAGAAGTTTGAAACCACACTCACTATAGGTCTTGATTATGTATTGGGCAAAGAGGGGGATGCTTTAGATTGTTATGAGAAGTTGAAATCCTTAGTTTATTATAAGGAAGCAGGAGGCGAGTGTCGTTTTCTTGAGAAAAGAATTTTGCAGGGGTATATAGATGGTTTTTTGCAGATACCTTACAATAAACGTCACTTCTTGGTAATAGTCCGAGAACTTAACCGTAATTGTTTCCTTGGCAGCTTCAATGTAATGCCGTATGAATCCGTACCGTCGGGCATAATATTCCCGGCTGGACACTATGTGGACAATGTTCTTTATATATGCCATCCATATCGTCAGAATCATTATTTGCTTTTTGAGGATTACCAAGCGACGTTATTTGAAGATGAACTTGATGAGTACAAGAAACTCTTACAAGGCTTGGGAGCAAAGACCATAGAGATTGAAGAAGTTAGAAAAAACTATGCCAATAAAGGTCTCCAAGAAAAGCTACACGGCGCCGCTGGTGGGGAATACCAAGGAATTGACTTAAATGTTGAGGGGGATGTAAGCAGTAAAAGACTAAAACATGAGGCCTTTCTTAAGAAACACAGGTGCAAAATATTATTAGACAAGGTTAGGCTCCCGTACGTACCAGAAGGTCTGGTATGGTATGACCATAGACCAAAGTGGCAGAGTTTAGTTGAGAATAGGCTTGAGAGAGGAATGAAGGAGTTCGAGGAAATAATATCGACAAAGCAAGAAGTGTCAGCCTTGGAAAAAGAAATGCAGCAGGTGTCTACCGATTTGGAGACATTAGCCGCATCGGGTAGTGTATCGGGAAAGCATGAAAGTAAAAAGAATTATAGTTTTAGTGATGAATATGAGTTGAACGTGAAAGTAGAATTTTACCCTAAAGAAAGCTATGAAAAGAAATGGTTTGATTGGATATTACCCCAAAAAGGTAGGAGTGTTTTTTGATGTAATTATGAAACGACAATAGGAAACATACATATAATAAGATGTGAGCTTAACTGTTTTGTTTTATGCTGTGGAATAAGAAGAATTACTAAATTTAGCAATATTCAGTATCAATATTCAAGTGTTTTGATACAATACTAATTCTTAAATAAATATGACGGCAGTTATTATAATCTTAAAGCTCAAAAGCCAATAACTTTGTCGCTAAAAACAGCTATACACAAAATAGAAGAAAAGGCCAAGTTGTTAGAAACAAAGAAGTTCGACAATAAGGATTACCCCTAAAATTAATATGAACGTAAAAACTGATTTAAACTAATAACTTATGAGCAAACTAACTGACGATATGTTAAATATCCTGTTTTCCAGATGGAGGGGTAAGAGATACGAGAAAAGCGTGTAGACGAAATAACAACTTCCTTCTTGATTAAGAACGCTCTAAAGGACGGGACATATTTGTCTGAAGAATATGAATACCAAAGTCAAGAGGAGCATATACAATTTCGAGCAAACAAAGACCATGCCGTGGTATTGGGAACGATGCTTAACCGGATATTTGACATCAGGAAAGAATACCTGCGTATGATGTACGTCATTTATAAACGGACGGAAGGACAGGTTGGAGAGGAAATTACCAATCATAATGCCATTTGGGACTTTGACTTGTGCAAGGCCATGACGGACGGGGAGCATCCTGGGATGTTTTATAATCAAGTGACCTTGTGCATTTCTTATGTACACGACGGGAATACGGACGCAACCGTGCTTATCCACCTAAAAGAAAACGGCGGCGATGAACATACAAGGTTTATCCGCGCTTCCATGATGAAAACCGGTTCAACGAAAGAAGGCGATGTTTATTTTTCGACTATAGAGAACCAGTCGGATTTTTATTCCATTTTGTTCGCATACGATGATTGTGAGCCACAGAAACGGATTGACGAATTTGAGGGTAAAATGAAAAATGTTGTCGACAAATACACGAAAGGGAGAAAGCTGGATGATACCGAAACGGCTTTGATTGCCAAGCTTATGCCGGAAGCCGTATGGCATTACTCATGGGGACACAAGGCTTTCGACGAGAAACGGTATTGGAACGCGTTGTTGCACCTTGAAACGGCTTTTCATTTGTTGAAAGAACAATGGTACGATGATAGGTTGTCGGACGAAGGTCTTGAGATTTTCTATCATTGCTGTTACTTGATTGGTTTTTGCTATGCGGAAATGAGGTTGTATGAGAAGGCTTATTTTTACCTCGACTTTGTTTGGCCGTTGAAAGAGATTACATATTGTGCCGAATACATTAATTGCTTGGTTAACAGCAAGGATATCCGTGCCATGAATATGATAGACGAGGAACTGGAACGGTTGGATGACTTGAAAGAAGAAGAATTTACCGAGGAAATTTCCAACTACTATTGTTTCCTGCTTCGCAGGCGTGCATATGTCCTTACGGATATGCACCGTTTGGACGAGGCGGAGGATTTGCTGAAAAAGTTGTTAGAGGTCGATGATCATACTGAATATATCCAAAAAGAATTGGATTACATCAGGCAATTACGCGAGGAGCAACAAGAAAAATCATAATTTTTTTGCAACTTGGACTCTTTTTGTCCCAGCCTTCGCTTTTCTTTGCAACATCAAATAAAAACAACGATTATGCCCGAAAGAGAAGAAATATCAAAGCTGTTGGGAACAAAGAAGTTCAGCAACAGGGAGTATTCTATAGAGATAAAGTTCTATGAGCACCGCTTGGCCTACGCCAAAATTTACGACAAGCTGCGGTGGCGGCGCAGGCAAAAAAAGAACAGGCCGTGGATGACGTTTCTGTATTTCGACGAATGTACAATCGAAAGCATATACGACTATTTCGACTGTCTTGACACGTTGAAGTATGACAAGGTAGCGCGGAGGTGGTTCATGCGCCAGTTGCGCTATTGTACGGACGGGTTGTTGCGTCCGAACGGTTACATGGATTTCGAGAAGGTGTACGAGCGTATGTATCAAAATGAGCACAGAACGGCAAACCGGTATGATTACAGCTTTAAAGACAGCAAGAAGGCCTTGCCGTTGGAGCGGCTGAAGACGTTACTCGAATTGCTGCCCGAGGCCGCTTATGATGAAAACGTCTGCGTTACATTTCTCAGCGAAGGGGACGAAACAAAGATGATTGCTCAGAGGGACGGCAAATACGTTAAGGATATAGGCAAGCCGGAGAGTTTCAGGCTTGAGCTGATACAGAAAGTGTTGCCTGATTTCTTCGAAAAGGTGAAACGTGAAAGGACGCTCGACAACTGCACGATAAAAACAGCGATTACGTGGCTAACGCCGACGGACTGCGACCTGACCGTGGAAGTGCAGGACAACGACTATGTTTATTACAAAATGGATTAGTTCCTGGCGCCAGCATGAATCAACATGGCAGTGTATGACAAGGCTTACAACGAACCAATAACCAGCAAAACCATGCCGAAGATAACGAAAAGGGTAAAATACATCAGAACGGAGAAGTTCAGGAACAGGAAGTCAGCCATTGAAATAGATTTCTACGAACATGGTATGGCGGAAGTAAACGTAAGTTGCAAAACCTGCAAATGTTCATGGAGTTCACGTCGGAAGAGGTGGACCAAACGTTGGCGCAACCATGACAATTTCACCTACATACCGTTTGACGAGTGCAAGATGGAAAGTATGTGGGACTACATTAAAGCCCTGCAAGTGCTCGACCGCGACAAGGTGGCACGCCGTTGGTTCATACGCCGGATACGCCATTGCACGGACGGACTGTTGCGGCAGGACGGCAGACCCGACATTGACGCGGCAGAGAAGGAGGAAGACCGGCTGCAACATCGCACTGAACTTAAAAACACAGATTTGGACGAGGCACAAAAGGCAGCATTGCTTGAAATGTGTCCGGAAGCCGGATACAACGAAAAGGCCAACCATATGCATATCAGTGAGAGTTTCTCGATAAAGGCCAGGAATGCGCAGCCAAAATATTTCTCCGACATAAGGCTCGTGGCTGTGCCGACGGATATTATGCTTGAAATGTTAGACAAACTGTTTCCACAGTTCTACGAAACAGTTAAACGCGATAGGGACGTACGTAACTGCAACGCCAACCTGAAAATATACTGGCACAGTCCGACAGAAGCGTCGGTATGGGCTTGCGTACAGGACAACGACTTCATCATGTATTCAATGCACACTTGATAAAGACATTTAACCTAATGAACATTTTTAACAACAGATAAAACTTGAAGTATGATTTGGGGAACGATAAAATTCAAATGCAGCAAGTGTGATAACATATTCACTGCGCCGAATGCAGAGTATTGTGCTTCTATATTTTCAACACCGATGCCTTGCCCTCGTTGCGGCAGCATAAGGACGATGCCGTTATTGGCATATCTTAATCCGTTCTCTATCTCCGTCTACCAGAAAATATGGGAAATGATGGAGAAGAATATGGAAAAACGAAAATGAAGGATGAACAGCTGCGACAATTCATTAACCTTTTCAAACAAAAATACAAGAAAACGACATAAAAAAGATGAAGAAAGACGATAATCTTATACAGACTGGAACAGCCGGAAAAGGCTGTGCCGAGACCGAATGCCAGCCTGACAACGCGCATGGGCACGAGGTGCCATGCCTAAACGATACGCCGAAAAACGACGAGCGGCGTAATGAAACGGCCGTTGATGAAGATGCACTAAGCGCCTTGGATCAGAGAGAGGCTGACTTTTTGAAATTAGTAAAGACAGCACAAAACGAATTGGCCAACCAACGCGGGAATGATTGCGAGTTTACGTACAGTTATGGTGACAGCGAATGTAATGTTTACATTTACCGCGAAGAGTGTCCCGAAGCCTTTTTCTGCGAATTTTCCATGTTCCATCTTTTGATGTCTTACGCCGACGTTGCGGGCGGGAAGGGAGACTGCTGGATACCGTATGCGGCAAGGGCAGCTCGTTATTTGCGCCGACTGCCCAATGATATATGCAATGGCGAACGGGCATATTTCTATCTCAGGGTGGCAGATTGTTACGAACGAAAGGGAGATAACAACCGAACCTTGTGGCATAGGAAACGGGGCATAGCATATCAGCTGAAAGCAGGCAGAATGGTGTTGGATCACATAAAGGCGTTGCTGTATGAAATGGAAGAGAACGAAGCGTTACATTTCTGCCTGTACGTGATGAGCCATATCTGTGAACAGGGGTGCTTCGGCGAGGATGAGTTTTACATCGGTTGGAACAGGGAGCATTACGTGCTTGTGGAATACCTTCTGAAAACCACAACAGAAAGGCTTGTTAATGATGAAGAATGTCCTGTTTTCATTCGTTCGCTCATCCTATTCCTAAAAGCGGTCTATTGGAAGCGGACGCGGCGTTTTGTCTTGGCTGAAGCCGCATTTGAAGATTATTTGTCGTTGCCGGAGTCAGATGAAGACAGCCGTTGCATCATACCGGACGTTGTTTATGCTTTGTTGGGAGAATGTTACTTGCACGATGGAGACAAGGAGCGCGCCAAGGTGCCATTTGAGCAGTTGGCAGACAAAGATTCTCAAATATGGGATTATGTACGGTCTTTAACCTCAAAAGAAACTTTGGCAGACAATTTGAACCAAGATTTGTACGATGTAATGACCATCTATTGTTGCCAGCACAACATGACCGCACCCTATTTGGCTGAAGCCATTGACGCCTTTTTCGCTCCACCTGAGGAATACGAAGAATGAAATGGATTTATTAAAGAGGGTGTGTCAAAATTCATTTTTTGAAAAAATGAACTTATAATTTGAAATTTGATCATCCTAAAAGACTAAAAAAAGGCCGTATCAAACTCTGTATTGAGTAGTGATGCGGCCCTTTAAAGTATTATGGTTATAATATGTAACTTTTGAGAGTAGTCATTTCAGTTTTGACACACCCTCGTGTTTGTGGTATGTAAGGGTATTAAATCGTTATGGTTTTGTCCGTTAACTCCTTATGATTGCTGTGAATTTAGTCTTTCAGTGGGTTCCATCCCTGTGCTTTTAGCTCGAACTCACTGTTGTCGCGTGTGACGAGCATTTGTCCAAATTCTTTTTTTGTTATATGTCCAATGAGCTTTACGCCTTCAAGGTTTTCTATTTTTTCATGGTCGCCGATGGGCACGGTGAAAAGGAGTTCGTAATCTTCTCCGCCATTAAGGGCACACGTGGTAACGTTCATATTGAGTTCTTCGGCCATCACTGCGGTCTGATAGTCTATAGGGATGTTTTTTTCGTAAATTCTGCATCCGCATCCGCTCTGTTTGCAGATATGTATAAGTTCGCTGCTAAGGCCGTCGCTGATGTCAATCATAGCTGTCGGGTGAATGTTCATTTGGCGCAATTTCTGTAAGATGTCACCTCGTGCCTCCGGTTGCAGCTGGCGTTGCAATAAATATTCTTTGCCTGCAAAGTCTGGCTGGAAGTGGGCAAGCTGTTGCAGTGCTTGCTTGTCGTTCTTCTTTCGTGCCTCGTCAACTTGCTGGTAATAAACGCTTTTTTCACGTTCAAGCAGTTGCAGCCCCATATAAGCTGCTCCAAGGTCGCCAGACACACATATCAGATCTGTATCGTGTGCTCCGTTACGATAAACAATTTCTTCTTTAAGGCATTCGCCAATGCACGTTATGCTGATGGCCATACCCGTGTATGACGACGTGGTGTCGCCGCCAACGATGTCTACTCCCCACTTGTCGCAGGCCATTTTCAGACCGCTGTAAAATTGCTCCATATCCTCAACGGTGAAGCGTTTACTCAAGGCTATGCTCACAGTCATTTGTCTCGGTGTGCCGTTCATGGCGAATATGTCGCTAATGTTCACCATTGCAGACTTGTAGCCTAAGTGTTGCAGGTCTATGTAAGTCAGATCAAAGTGCACCCCTTCCATCAGCATATCGGTGGTGACGAGCACTTCGTTGTCAGGATAGTGCATCACGGCACAGTCGTCACCTACGCCGTGTATTGTGGATTTATTTTTTTGCTTTAAGTTTTCTGTGAGGTGGTGTATCAGTCCGAATTCTCCGAGTTTTGCTATGTCAGTCATTGTCTTTTTGTTGTTTGGTTATGTCGTAAAAAGAGTAAGGAGAGAAGGAGTAAGCAGAACTTTTTTATTGCTTTTAATCGTTTCTACTTACTCCTTTACTACCGGTTTCCTTGCTCCTTATCTGGTTATGACCTTCTGATCATTTCCCTCATAATTTCGGTCATCAGTGGTTGGGCTTTGTTTGCGGCAATTTGTACTTCCTCGTGGCTTACTTCTACTGGCTGGTCTTCAAGTCCGAGGTCTGTTATAATACTTATGCCGAAAGTCTTTATGCCGCAGTGATGTGCTACGATGACCTCTGGCACGGTGCTCATGCCTACGGCGTCACCACCCAAGCGGTGGTACATTTTATATTCGGCCGGCGTCTCGAAGGTTGGGCCTTGCACTCCTACGTAAACGCCGTGAACCACGCGTATGCCTTTTTCTTTGGCTATGGCATCGGCTTCTGCTATCATTTTTTTGTCGTACGCCTCGTGCATATCAGGGAAACGCGGTCCCGTAGGCAAGTTCTTTCCGCGCAGAGGGTGCTGCGGAAACAGGTTGATATGGTCGGTGATAATCATGAGGTCGCCTATTTTGAAGTCAGGATTCATGCCACCAGATGCGTTGCTTACGAACAGAGTCTTGATACCTAACTCGTACATTACGCGAATTGGGAATGTCACTTCCTTCATCTTGTAGCCTTCGTAATAATGGAAACGGCCTTCCATTGCCATTATGTCAACACCTCCGAGCTTGCCGAAGATTAGTTTGCCGGCGTGTCCTTCAACCGTTGATACGGGGAAGTTTGGTATTTCTTCGTAAGGAAATTCGTAACTGTCAGTTATTTCTGAAGCTAATTGTCCCAGTCCCGTGCCGAGTATTATCGCTGTTTTGGGGCTTGTTGTCATCCTTTGCTTTAGCCAGGATGCTGTTTTTTGAATTTTTTTGTACATAGCCTATGATTTTGTTGTTGAACTCTTTTTCCTGTCCGGGCATGAACTTGATCTTTACGGGCAGTATGTAAATGTTGTGTCTTACTTCGTCGGAGAGTCCCTCCATGCCGAACAGCCGTGCGTTGTCTTTTTCCGTCGTTATGATTATTTTGGGTGATTGCATGGCTGCGAAAGCATCGTTTATGCGCTCGATGTCTTTCTTGGTGAATTGGTGATGGTCGGGGAATGTCATTGGTGTTATGTTGGGCGAACATTCCTTCAAGTCGTAAATCATCTGTTTCGGCGAAGCAATGCCCGTCAGCAGTAGTATGTTTTCTTTTTTAGAGATACTTCTCAGTGGGCGTTCCTCGCCGCAGAACATCGGGCGCAGGTTGTCATATTCAAGTGTCGTGAAGTACAGTTGCTGGTATGGATACAAGTTCATGGCTTTTATGATAACCCTGTATTCCATCGGTTTCAGGTCTTTGGGACATTTCGTGATGATAACGATGTCGGCGCGCGACTTTCCGCTTTGCGGTTCTCTCAGCCGTCCGGCAGGCAGCAGTTTGTCGTAGATTATCAGCCTATGGTAGTCAACCAGCAGGATGTTTATTCCGGGTTTGACATATCGGTGCTGGAATGCGTCGTCAAGCAGAATAACGTCCGTGTCTTTGGTGTCTTCGCTTCCTGTGAGCATATCAATGCCGTGGCACCTGTTTTTGTCCACTGCCACGTATATGCCAGGGAATTTTGTCTTCATCTGGAAAGGTTCGTCCCCTATGTCGCTCATGGCTGTTTTTTCTCCGGCAAGCACGTATCCCCGGCTCTTGCGCTTGTATCCCCGGCTCAGTACAGCCACCTTCGCATGGTCTTTAAGCAGCCTTATCAAGTATTCTACGTGAGGAGTCTTGCCGGAGCCGCCCACCGTGATGTTGCCGACCGATATGACAGGAATGTCGAAACTGCGGCTTTTCAGCAGACCGATTTCAAACAGTTGGTTGCGCAGTTTTACGCCGAGACCGTACAGCCAGCTCAGCGGCAGCATCCATTCGTTAATTTTGATAAAGTCGCCTTCCATTCTTTTGTTTTTAAAGTGAAGAATTAAAAGTGAAGAGTGATAAATTCATCAGCCTTAGCCGGCGAGACTGATGGATTTCTCGTTTTTAACTTTTCATTTTCAGTTAATGTTCATCATGAACGGCACCCTGGCTTGTATTGCCGACTGTCTGTCTATGCTTTTCAGGAGCATGAATGGCTGGTAATATTCGCCAAGGGCTTGACGCATTCCGGCATTTAAGTATGTGCCGTTAGACGTAGATTTGAGCAGTTGATCCAGCCAGCCGGCCTTGCCGGGATATGCTGATGTATGGTATTCGCTTAATTTTGCCAATTTAGCGGCTTTCGCTACAGCCTTGTCGAGGCCGCCAAGTTCGTCAACGAGCTTAATTTTCAGTGCGTCTTGTCCTAACCAAATCCGCCCTTGCGCAATCTTTTCCACATTGGCTACGCTCATCTTGCGCCCGTCGGCTACACGTTGGCGGAACAGGTCGTAGCCGCGGTCGATGTATTTATTAAGATAGGCCATTTCTTCCTCGTTGAACGGACGTGCGGGCGTTCCGAAGGTACTGTGCTTATTGGTTTTCACCTCGTCAAACTTCACTCCGAGTTTCTCTGTCAGCAGTTCGCTCATGTCCGGGAACATACCGAAGATTCCGATGCTGCCCGTGAGGGTTGTAGGCTCGGCCACAATCCAGTTTGCACCGCTGGCGATATAGTATCCGCCGGAAGCCGCCATGCCGCCCATCGACACTACTACGGGTTTCTTTTTCTTGAGCATCTCCACGTAATGCCATATTTGTTCGGATGCGTATGCGCTGCCTCCGCCGGAGTTTATGCGCAGCACAACGGCCTTTACGTTGTCGTCTTCCATAAGGTCTTCCAGGTCATCGCATACCGTTTTGCCAACAATCGAGTGCCCGTCGGAGAGCATTCCCGTAGCCTCGCTGTCCACGATGTCGCCGTAAGCATAATAGACGGCAATTTCATCGCCTTTGTAGTCGTTGGTCTTTACGGTTCTCATTTCTGCAACGCTTACTGTGTTGACGCTTTCATCGGCCTTCCTTTTCATCATTTTGTTAATTTCGGCCTTGATGCCGTCTGTATAAACGAGTTTGTCAACGAACTTATATTTTACGAACTCTTCGGCATCGCTTAGCGTTATGAAGTCGTCGGCGTAAGCGTTCAGCTGGTTTACGCTTATCTTACGGCTCTCGGACACGCCCTCGCATACGTTCTGCCACAACCCGTTTACGTATGCCGTAACCTGCTCGCGGTTGGCATCGCTCATCCTGTCGGCCGTGAACATTTCCGGCGCGCTCTTGTAAGCTCCCACTTTTGCTAATTGCATCTTCACCCCGAATTTCGCCATCAGGTCTTTCAGGAAAATCGGTTGCGATGATATTCCATGCCAGTCAACCTGTCCGCTGGGGTTCAGCAGTACCTTGTCGGCCACTGACGCCACGTAATACGTGCCCTGTGTGTAGACGTCGCCATAAGCTATTATCCACTTCCCGCTCTTCTTGAAGTCGAGCAGTGCGTTGCGTATTGCCGTCAGTGAGGCGTAAGAGTCGGCCGCCAGCATCCCCGCCTCTATGTATATGCCTTTTATGTTGTCGTTGCTTTTAGCCTTTTTTATTGCGTCCAGCACGTCGTCAAGCCCCACAGTGCCCACGGTGCCGCCGCCAATCTCGTCGAAGAAAGTACTTTCAGCCCTTTCTTCCAGCATCCCCGCGAGGTTTACAACCATCACGCTGTTTTCGCCGACTTCCTTTGTCGAGTTAGTCGCAGCTATCATTCCTACGATGCACATCATACCGATGGCTCCCGTGATGATGCAAAATGCTATCAGGCCCACCACCGTGGCCGCCATATATTTCAAAAAGTCTTTCATAAACTAATTTGTTTTGTTCGTTTTAAAGTTCGTAATAAAGCATATTTTATGGCAAAGATACTCATTTTATTTGATTTTATTTGAAAAAACAGACAAAGTTTCATAATATCGTCAAATATTGTTATTTTCGCACAGATGAAACGTGCGATTATCATAGGGGCATCTTCGGGCATAGGGCGCGAAGTATGCCGGCAACTCCTCGACGGCGGTTGGCATACAGGCATAGCTGCTCGGCGCGAGGATAGGTTGATTGAGATACGGGCTGCTTATCCCGGAAGGGTGGAGGCCATGAGGATTGATGTGACCGCCGCTGATGCGTCTGAGCGTCTGCTCGAATTGGTCGAGCGGCTTGGCGGAGTGGATTTGTATGTGCATTGTTCGGGTGTCGGCTGGCAGAATGCAGGGCTTGACTGCGGCGTAGAATTGTCAACCGTCGATGTCAACGTCAAGGGATTTACGGCGATGGTAGATGCCATATTCAATTATATGGCGGCCAACGCCGGAGGACATATTGCCGTAATTTCGTCGATAGCGGGCACCAAGGGACTTGGCGCCGCGCCGTCTTACAGCGCAACAAAGGCCTATCAGAACACTTATATCCAGGCTCTTGAGCAGCTTGCCAATATGCGCCGTCTGCCGATACGCTTTACCGACATACGCCCCGGTTTCGTTGACACACCGCTGCTTGCCGGCAGCGGACGTTACCCAATGCTTATGGATAAGACTGCCGTGGCGCGCAGGATAGTGCGTGCTGTTGAGGCACGTCGCCATGTCTGCGTCATCGACTGGCGTTACCGCCTGTTGGTGTTCTTTTGGCGGATGTTTCCCGGATGGCTGTGGCGGAGGCTCAATGTGACTAACAAGAGAGTGAAGAGTTAGGAGTGAAGGTATAATAATGAATAATTAAAATATGCCTTGATTGGCAGGTATGGCAAATTTTCGGGGTTGCAAAGTGTGGCTTTTCGCCGTGCAAAAGATGCCCTTTTGTGTTGCAACGGGATACCTTTTGCAAACTGAAAAGCCATAATTTGCAGGATGGTTGGTAATGAGTTGATAATCAGTGAATTACACTTTTGTCAAAAATCAAGGTTTTAAGACTATTTAGATAAATTTTATATGAGTGTTTTTATAAGGAAATTTGGTCTATTTATAATCGTTATATTTTTTTCTTGCTGCGTTTACGGCAAGGCCGGCGCAGGGCTGTTTCCCAACGGAGAGCCGGTGTCTGCATGGTTCTGCGACACGTCACGGGTAGATGTCGGTACGCTTGGCCGTAAGTATGTGTTAACGGACTATGGCGTGCGGCGCGACTCCACGCTGCTTCAGACCGAGGCCATACAGCGCGTGATAGACCTCGCGGCCTCGCGTGGAGGAGGTGTCGTGGTGATTCCGAAGGGCGTGTTTCTCAGTGGTTCGCTGTTTTTCCGCCAAGGCACACACCTGCATTTGCAAGACGGTGCTGTGCTCAAAGGCGTTGACGCGATAAAGTATTATCCGCTCGTCAAGACCCGTATGGAGGGACAGACGCTGCTCTATTTCGCCGCGCTCGTCAACGCCGACGGTCTCGACGGCTTCACCATCACAGGCCACGGCACAATCAACGGCAACGGACTGCGTTTTTGGGAGGAGTTCTGGATAAGACGCAGATTCAACAAAGACTGCACCAACCTCGAAGCCCTGCGTCCGCGCCTTGTGTATATGTCCGGTTGCAGTAACGTGCAGGTACAGGATGTGCGCCTCGTGAACAGCCCATTCTGGACCAACCACCTATACCGTTGCCACCACGTCAAGTACATCGGCTGCCACATTTACGCGCCTACCACCGGCGTGAAGGCTCCCAGCAGCGACGCCATCGACATCGACTACTGTCACGACATACTTGTAAACGGGTGTTACATGAACGTCAACGATGACGCCGTAGTGCTGAAAGGGGGCAAGGGTACGTATGCCGACAAAGATCCGGACAACGGCCCTAACTACAACGTCGTCGTTCAGCGGTGCACCTTCGGCACAGTGCACGCCTGCCTGACGCTCGGCAGCGAGAGTCTGCACGATTGGAATATAGTGCTCCGCGACTGCACTTTCATTGATGCCAACCGCGTACTTTGGCTGAAGATGCGCCCCGACACGCCTCAGCATTACGAATACGTCACTGTTGAAAATGTCAGCGGTACGTGTGGCAGTTTCCTCGTAATACGTCCTTGGACGCAGTTCTATAAGATGGAAAAGCGCGACGATATGCCACTCTCTCAGTGTAACAACATCACGATAAGGAATGTGTCAGTAAAATGTAAGAATTTCTTTGACGTAGGCGCGTCAGACAAATACCGCCTGAAAGACTTTGTTTTCGAGCGGCTTGATTTTCCCTGCGGTGCTGGAGAAATCGAACCTTCGCTTATAGAAAACTGTGTGGTTAGGTGAAGAGTGAAAAGTTAAGAGTGAAGAATCTTAATGCAATTAATAAGCAAATGGATTCTTCACTCTTAACTTTTCACTCTTCATTTAACATCACCCCCTTGTTACGGAGAATGACTGTCGGTGGAAGATGAATATCGGGATGATGCAGCCGACCACCATACCGAACATCACGAGCACCGTGAGCGAGGCATTAGAGAAGAAGCGTGCGACGTATTCCATTGTATAAGTGTCGGGCAATCGTACTATATTAATAAGGTCGCGGATGGCTTTGTAGGCGAACATTCCGGGTACCATCGGTAGCAGTGAGGGAAAGGCGAAGCATTCCGCAGGACAGTGTATGCGCATGGCGAAAGGCACCGACAGCAGCCCTATGGCAAAGCCTGCTATCGTTGAGGCCGTCACTTGGTCGAGCATCAGCCCCGTGCTGTGCATCAGGAAGTAGCGTATTCCGTGCCCTACGCACGCTAAGAGGGCGCACACCATGAGGGCTTTGCGCGGTGGATTGCTGATGATGGCGAAGCCCACGCCCGCTATGGCGGCGAAAAGGCCGTCGGCTATGGCTGCCTTCACTACGTCCGGCCTCACCACTTTGGTGAATGTCGTAGGGTCGATGTCGAATATTATGACTGTGGCCGAGAGGCCCAGTGCAATGCAGATTATCAGCAGACAGGCGTTAGTCAGGCGCGCTATGCCGTCTAAGGCATGGCCGTCAACTATGTCCATCACGCCGTTGATTAGCGGGACGCCCGGCACTAAATAGAGCATTGACGTACCGAGCGATATGTCTTCAGTGCCGCCGTGGAAGTATAGGAAGTCCGTCACGCCGATCATTGTCGATACGAAGGCGCAGGTTACGAACATTGCCAGATGGTTGACGCCCCGGCGGGTGAGCTGTTGTCGGATGAAGAAGCCCACGAGCGTGGCTACGAACACTATGGCCATTGACGTGAGGTTGCCGTCGAACAGGCGGCAGAAGCAGGCATTGGCCAGCGAGACGAGCAGCAGCACGAGCCAAGGACTTTCGCGTTTTTCCTTGACTATCTTCTTGAACATACGCCAAAGCTCGTCAAGTGGCAACTTCTGGTCGAACGTCCGCCACGACAGGGCGGACAGCTTCATGTTCACCTTGAAGTTGAGTGCCATGCCTGGCGTCTTTTTGATATATGTGTACGAACGGTTGTGCTCGGCGTCAAGCAGGGTGATGCTTAGTGTCTTCGGGAAGATGAGCAGGTTTGTGTGGTAGCCGAACGAGCGCGCCATGCGTACCGTGTTTAGCTGTATGCGTGATGTCTGTGCGCCTACAGCCATAAGCGTCGAGGCGTATTCGGCAAGGAATATCGCCGTGTCTTTCAACTTCTCGTGGATTTTGTCGTCGGTTTCATGTTGTATGGGTTGCATTGTGCTTTATTTTGTAAGATTGATATGTTATCCTTGAAAACGGGCGCAAAGTTACTGAATTTTTGTTAAATGAGCAAGACCATGTGCCTATATTAGGTTGGTCTTGTGCCGATTGGCCGTATCGGATGTTTTCAGTAGGATTACAATATCAGGCATCTCCAAATTTTCATGCCTATGTTAGTCAGGCATAAGTAAACCGAGCATATGTCTTTAACTCCTTAGCGACCAAAGGGAGTGAAATTCCTTTGAGCGAAGCGAAAAAACTTTTTTTTACTACTTTACTTACTTACGGATGGGCGTAGAAGCGCACATCCGTCTGCAATATGTGTCAA
Organism: uncultured Prevotella sp.; assembly: GCA_944320285.1. GTDB lineage: Bacteria > Bacteroidota > Bacteroidia > Bacteroidales > Bacteroidaceae > Prevotella. The sequence goes on along the minus strand of CALUGX010000022.1, from coordinate 5,503 downwards.
ATGGCGTGGCGAAAGGGCACATATTGAGCTGTAAAAGGTGCCCTTTCGGCTTGCAAAAGGGCATCTTTTGCGTGGCGTTTGTTATGTTGTTGACTGTCAGTTAGTTGCGTGGACAGCCCGGTAGGGTGGGTTGTGCGTCCTTTTCGTGTGCCAATGCGTTGACCGGTTGTGTGCATTTTGGCTTGCCGAGATGTTTCATAACCGTTTAGATTGTTTCAAAATAGTTTCATGTATGCAACATGAATATTAATGAATTTCCGCCTTTCAGTAAAGTGCCGATAATACATGGAAATTCATTTTTCCGTAGTGTGCGGTACTGTAATTTTGCCGTCGAAATCAAATAAACATATTTTCAACATGAAACAAGACTACAAAACAAGAACCGTGTCAGATCTCCTGCTCATCCTCTGGGCCGGAGGCGCGGCATTGCTTTCCTATTCTTTGGTTTACGCCTTGCGCAAACCATACACGGCCGCAGCGTTCGACGGTCTCACGTTCTTCGGCAGCGACTACAAGGTAGCTGTCACCACAATCCAGATCTTGGGATATGTAATATCCAAGTTTTTCGGCATCAAGATCATATCCGAACTGAAGAGTCAAAACCGTTTCCGTTTCTTCGTGGGTATGGCTGTCCTGGCCGAGGCGTCGCTTATTGGCTTTGGTGCGCTGCCCATGCCGTTCAACGTCGCGGCGATGTTCCTTAACGGCTTGTCACTCGGTTGTATGTGGGGCGTCATCTTCAGTTTCATCGAGGGGCGCAAGGTAACAGACATCCTTGCCAGTCTGCTCGGTGTAAGTATGGTTTTCAGTTCGGGCTTCGCCAAGAGCTTCGGCCTTTTCGCCATGAACGAGCTGCACATAGACCAGTTCTGGATGCCGGCCGTCATCGGCGGGTGCGCCCTGCCGTTGTTGGTATTCATGGGCTATATGCTGAAACGTCTGCCGAAACCGTCGGCTGAAGACATTGCCCTGCGCAACGAGCGTGTCACCCTCGACGGCCACGGCCGCAAGACGTTGTTCGTGAAGTATGCTCCGATACTCTCACTTCTCTTTATCGGCAACTTCATGCTGCTCGTCTTGCGTGACATCAAGGAGGACTTCCTCGTCAACATACTCGACATGAGCGGCCAATCGTCATGGCTTTTCGCCAAGGTTGACACTGTTGTGACGCTCGTCATCCTCGCCATCTTCGCTTTGTTTATCTTCTTCCGTAGCAACATCAAGGCCATAATGTGTCTTATGGCACTGGTTCTTGCCGGCTGCATGACGCTGACATATGTGTCGTTCAACTACGATGTGCTCAATCTCCGGCCGGTCACTTGGCTGTTCATAATCAGTCTTTCGCTGTACATAGCGTACCTTACGTTCCAGACAATCTTCTTCGACCGTTTCATCGCTTGTTTCCGAATAAAGGGCAACGTGGGCTTCTTTATCGCCATGATTGACTTCATCGGTTATATCGGTACGGTGACACTGCTGTTCACGAAAGAGTCGCTCAATATCAAGACCGACTGGTTTGCACTGTTCAATCACATGGCTTGCTTCGTAGGGGCTTCGTGCACGGTGCTGTTTGCCGTGGCCGCAGTGCTCATCTATAAGCGTTATATGCGTGGCAAGAGAGACCGTAACCCGTCGGCTGACGCTAATGTATTCATGCAGTTACAGTATAACACGATTTGATTTTTTAGGTTATGGATAATTTAAGTTACGACATTATAATAATAGGTGGAGGTCTTCTTGGCTGTGCAACGGCCTACCAACTGGCCAAACGCAAGGCCGGGCGCATCCTCCTTCTCGATGGAAACGACATAGCTTCACAGGCTTCTTCTCGCGCGGCTTGCCTCCTGACACGTGCAAGGACGAAACCCGGCTTGATGGAGATTGTGCAGGAGACATACGACAGCATTGGCGAAATAGAGTCTTTTACTGGGCTTTCGCTTGGTTTGCAGACGTGTGGCAGCGTTACGATGGCATCGTCGGAAACATCCCTGAAAGGGCTTGAGGCGCTTGAAGATGCAGCAACACGTTTCGGCATTCCCAACGAACGTATTGACCGCGACAGACTGAAAGAACTGTTGCCGTGGATAGAGGCTGATGCAGTTGACGTGGCAACATATATGCCCACGGATGCTTTCATCGACTCCGCGTCGCTTTGTCTTGGTTATGCAAAGGCTGCTTCGAAGCTCGGCGTGACGTTGAAACCACACAGCAAGGTGGCCTCAATTAAGGTTGAAAGAGGCAGGGTAGGGGGCGTTGGGCTTGCCGACGGTACGGTGCTGACGGCCGGAGTGGTGGTCAATGCAGCCGGGGCGTGGGCCAACTTGCTGATGCGCCCGTTGGGTATAGGTCTTCCGTTCACCCCGGTAAGAAGTCATTTCTGGATAACTTCGACAGACATTGAGCGTTTCCCGCCCAACCATCCGTTCACGGTAATACCCGATGCACGTGCCTTTACACGCTCTGACGTCGGTGCGTTAATCATTGGTTTGCGTGAGAGTGAGTGCCAGGCATTTGACCCTTCCACGCTTACTGACAAGCTGGACGACTTCGATTTCAACGAGGCGGCTAAGTGGACGGTACTTGACGAGTGTGCCCCTTTGCTGAAGAAGTACCTCAAAGACATCGATACCCTGCCCATAGCACACTATATGTCAGGCCCTTCGTGCTACGTACCTGATGCAATGTTCGTCATAGGCGCATTGCCCCAATATGAAGGTTTGTTTGCCGTTGCAGGTTGTTGCGGCGGCGGAGTTGCTTGCGGTGGTGGCATGGGGCGGCTGGCTGCTGAACTCCTGACGGGTGAGAAGCCGTTTGTCAACCCGGATTTGTTCTCTCCGATGCGTTTCGGTGACGTTGACCCGTTCACTGTCGAGTTCCAGCGCAGGTGTGCAGATGCCCGCTCAAACAAGAAAGGCGGATAGAAGATGCAGCTTGAGATATTGTAGGATAAAGGTTAAGTAAACGATAATAAGGCATAATGGAAAAATATATTGTGTTTTTGAAGCAGGTGCCACGTTCCACTAAAGTTGGCATCGATCCCGTTACGAAGACGCTGAAGCGTTCGTCATCAATGACCCGCACCAATCCGGATGACCTTTGCGCCTTGCAGACAGCTCTCGACCTGAAGGCTGAAACGGGAGCTGAAGTGGTGGCAGTGAGCATGGGGCCGGCCTCGGCAGAGAGTGTCTTGCGCGAGGCTTTGCAGCTCGGTGCAGACCGTGCGATACTGCTTTCTTCACCTGCTTTTGCCGGTAGCGACACTTTCTGCACAAGTGTTGCGCTGTCGGCTGCGGCGAGGAAGATAGGTTTTGATATGCTCTTTTTCGGTCGTATGGCCATTGACGGTGACACGGCGCAGGTTGGTCCGGAGGTTGCAGGTATGCTTGGAATACCACAAGTGACGCATATCGTGAAGGCGGAGACACCCGTTGACGGGCGTGTGGAGGTCGTTAAAGAGGCCGGCGACACTCTGCAAAGGCTTAGTGTGGCATTGCCATGCGCCGTGATGGTGGGCAAGGAGTTCTCCGTTAATCCTCCGACGCTGGCCGGATGGAGGCGTGCGCAAGGCATGGAAATTGTGCGTTGGAACGAAACCGACTTGGATTTGGACGGCACGGAGGTAGGCTTAAATGCTTCGCCGACGAAGGTTGTTGAGACCGAATTGGCCGAAAGCCGCAAGGATACCCGCTGGATAGCCGACGGAGATGCCTTGGCTATGGCTTTCATGGAATGTTTGGGAACAGTTGAAGAACTAAAGGAAGAAGAAAAATGGACAAGATAAAAGGATTTGCCTTGCGCTTTGACAAGGAGCTTTGCACTCAGTGCGGAATATGCGAGGACAGCTGTGCGTATGGAGCTGTCAGGCTGGCTGACTATCCGGAGATTGACGTTGACGCTTGCCGACTGTGTGGAGACTGCACCAGATCGTGCCCTGCCGGAGCGTTGACTTTGGCCGGTGCGCCGACCGGAAGTGTTGACGAAGGTAACGGAATATATGTGCTGGCCGAAACGTCGCGCGGCAAACTGTCGCCTGTTACGGCTGAACTGTTAGGTAAGGCCGCAGAACTGGCGGCACAATCCGGGCAGTGTGTTGAGGCCATTCTTGCCGGATACAGACTTGAGGAACAAGCAAAGGAGCTTATAGCTTACGGTGCGGAGCGTGTGCACCTGCTCGACTCGGAGACCCTTTCGGCATACATCAAGGAGAATTATGCCAAGGCCGTGGCCAAAATAGTCGGGGAGTTGCGTCCGGCCGTGTTGCTGGTAGGTGCTACGCAGAGGGGGCGCGGGCTGTCTGCCCGTCTTGCTTCGATGCTGCGGACAGGGCTTACGGCTGATTGCACAGGGCTTTGCATCGACCCGGAAACAGGTCTGTTGAGGCAGGTAAGGCCGGCTTTTGGCGGTAATCTCATGGCCACCATCGTCACTCTGGGGCATCGTCCGCAGATGGCATCGGTGCGTCCTGGCGTGATGAAAGCACAAAGGTGCGACTGGAGTCGTACAGGAGAGATTGTACGGCATGATTTGTCGGCCTTTGAACCGGACACGAGAATAAGTCTGTTGGGTGAAACCGTAAAGGTGTCAACAGGCAAGTCGCTCAATGACAGCCGCATTGTTGTTGGCATAGGGCGCGGCGTAAGGGATAAGGAAACGGTTGCTGAAATCAGCCGTTGGGCTGCTGGTATCGGTGCGGCAGTGGCCGGGTCGAGGGCGGCGGTTGAATGCGGGCTGATAGAGCCGTCCCGACAAGTCGGCCAGACAGGGCAAACCATATCGCCTGACCTTTACATCGCAATAGGCATCAGCGGACAGATACAGCACACGGCAGCCATCACCGGGGCGAGAAGGATAATCGCGATAAACCCAGACAAGGATGCACCCATATTCGGCATGGCCGATTACGGATGGGTTGCCACGGTGGAAGAAGCTTTACCTGTATTGTCGGAAATAGGTTTGAAGGTATGAGGACATTCAAGGTATTGCTGATTGCTGTTGCGCTTACGGCTACGACTGTTGCGCCGGCTGCCGACAGTCTGAAAGTGAAGTTCCGTTCGCGCGCCCTGCTTGATGCTATGGCTTCGGGTTATGGCAAGGACGACGTACAAGGCTACTTCAGGCTTGAGGACTTCCGCGTGGGCTTCAAGGCCAACTACGGCAAGTACGAGTTGAAGGCCGACATCGGTCTTGGCGGAGGCAAGGTGGCCGTGAAGGATTTGCAGTTCAACTATCATTTTAAGAACAGTGTGCTCTCTGTTGGCAACGGCTACGAGCCGTTCTCTATGGATATGCTCATCAGCACAGCCGATATGCGCTTCAACCAGTCGGCTTCGTCGGTGCTCGCTTTTACCAACAGCCGCAAGCTCGGCGTGACGTTCCATTATTATAATGACCATTGCTATCTCGCAACGGGTGTTTACACCAACAACGACATCAACCACTTAGGCAGCGACAAGAAGAACTCGCTCGTGTCAACCTCGCGTGCCGTATGGCGCAAGCGGAAGGG